>DATCFG010000001.1:0-10475 GCA_036509655.1 Solirubrobacteraceae bacterium
GCTGAGCACATGCGCGCCCGGTATCTCCAGCAAGGCAAACGCATGGCCCCCTTCAAGCCCGTCGACATACGCGACGTTCGTCGCCTATCTGGCCCAGCGCTACGGAACCGGCCTGGCCGCGATCGAAATCTGGAACGAGCCGGATCAAGCCAACGAAGACTACTTCGCCGGCCCCGAAAAACCGCAGCACTACGCCGCCGTCCTGCGGGCGGCCTACCCGGCGATCAAGCAGGCAAACCCAAATATCCGGGTGCTCGCCGCCTCGCTCGTCGGCGCCAACGGCGTCTTCCTGCGCGCCCTCTACGCCGCCGGCATCAAGGGCTACTACGACGGCCTCGCCATGCATTACTACACGCTGACGCTCGCCTCGCTGCGTTCGATCCACGAAGTGCAGGTGGCCAGCGGCGATACCAAGCCGCTGTGGCTGGACGAGTTCGGCTGGAGCAGCTGCTGGCCGCGCTACAAGGTCCAGCAGGAACAGGCGTGCGTGACTCCGAAGGTCCAGGCGACGAACATCACCAACATCTATCGCTCGCTGGCCCGCACGCCATACGTGGCGGCCGACGTGATCTACAAGCTGCAGGGCTCCAGGGCCGAAGACTTCGGGGTGCTGAACGAAAAGGGCACCCGCAAGCCCTCGTTCGCGGCGCTCTCCAAGGTCTTCGCCTCCCCGTTCGGCCCCGTCAGCCCCGTCACCCTGAGCCTGCACAAGCGGGGCGGCCGGGTGCTCGCGAGTGGCTCCGGGCCCGTCGGCGACTACATGGAGCTCGAAGCCTTCCAGGGGAGCCGCTTGCGCTACAAGGCGCTGTTCGTGCTCAACCGCCTCAACCGCTACTCGATCAAGCTGCCCGCGGCGCTCGGCACCAGTGGCCTGCGGGTGCGCGTCTATCAGTACTGGGCGGGGCTCTCCCGCGCCGCCCAGCGCAGCATCTGATCTTCAGTCGGCTTGCGGGGGATGCAGCAGGCGGGCGGCGAAGGTTTGCAGCACGCGCTCGACGGCCGCCTCGACCGTTTCGGCGCTCGAGCGCAGGACGAGGTCGGGCTGGTCGGGGGCTGGTAGGTAGGGAGCGTCGTTGGCGAAGTCGTCAACCCGAGTTGGCATAATGGACAACATGGCTCGCCTGCGGTCCCGTGATCTGTTTCCCTCCGAGGAGCCCGTCCGTCCGCCGGGGAAGCTGATCGGCCGCCAGAGCGATGTCGAGGAGCTTGCTTCCCAGCTCACGGATGGGCTCCACCGCATCCTCGCGGCGCCACGCCGCACCGGGAAGAGCACGGTCTGCGAAGCGACGATCGCGACACTTCGACGCAAACGGCTCTACACGGTGAGCGTCAGCCTGTTCAAGTACACCAACGCCGCGTCCCTCGCCGAGGCGCTCGCGCAGGAAACGCTCGCCAACCGCTCGGCGGTCAAGCGGCTGATCGAGCGTACGCGCAATCTCGGCTCGGGCGCGCTCAGTGGACGTTCGCTGACCGCCGTGCTGCGCGTGAAGTCCGAACTGGGGGAGGCGGTGGAGATCGCGCTCGAGCCGAAGCGCAGACGCCGCGATCCATTGCGAGAGCTGAGCGTCGCGCTCGAACTGCCCCAGCGGATCGCCGAGCGCGACGACCGGCAGCTGATTCTGTTCATCGACGAGCTTCAGCAACTGAACAGCGGCGCCTACGGCGACCCCGAGCAGATCACCCAGCAGCTGCGCGAGATACTCCATGCCTCTCCGCGCGTGACTTGCCTGTTCGCCGGCAGCGTCGAGCATCTGATGCGCGATCTGTTCAGCAACCAGCACCGCGCTCTCTACCAGTTCGGCGGCTTTCACGAGCTCTCACAGATCACCGAGGACGAGTGGCGCGAGGGGCTCGGCGAGCGCTTCGCCCAGGACGAATGCACCTTCGACGAGGAGGCCCTGGAGCGCATCATCTCCTCAGGTGAAGGACATCCACGGTCGACGATGCTGATCGCCCAGCAGACACATCACGCCTCGGTCGAGGAGGGCACCCGCCACATCGACGGCACGCTCGCCGAGCGTGGCTATCGCGGCGCGCTGGCAGACGACGCGGGCCGCCACAGCGACCTGATGGATCGCATCCGGGCGATCGGCAACACCGCGGTCGATGTCACCATCCGCCTCGCACACCACCGCTCCCCATACACGGACCTGGAGAAAAAGGCAGTCAATCGCGCGCTGAACGCGCTCGCTGACACCTCAATCGTGATCAGGCCAAGCGGACGAGGCTCATGGACGCTCGCCGACCCGCTCTTCTCAGCCTACGTTCGCCGCGAGATCAGCGACGGCTGACGCCCATCCACGACCGCGCGCAAAACCCAAACGCGAACTCGTGGTGCTCTGACATGAAGAGACGCATGGCGCCTACGACACACCCAGAGAAAAGGCAAGCTGCCCTCGACGCTCGGCACCAGCGGCCTGCGGGTGCGCGTCTATCAGTACTGGGCGGGGCAGACCGGCCTCAATGCGAGCAGCCAGAAGCACGCCGTGTTTCCGACAGGGAGTCTCAGCGGATCAGGATCGGCTCGCTGTAGTTGGAGACGTGCGCGCCGTCGTTCGAGACCTTGATCAGCGCGCGATAGAGGCCGCGGTGGCGCAGACGCACGACGGCGCTGAAACGCGAGACGCTCGCGGTGCCGGCCGTGACGGCCGTGCCACCCTCGTTGACCGACCGGCCAGGCCGCAGCAGCTGGAAGCCGACGAGCGCGCCGACCTCCGCCGGAGCGACCGTGCCATACAGGCGCACGAACCCACGACGGCGGGCGCGGCGCACATGGAAAGCGACCCGCACCGCGACGTTCTCGAGCACCACCGGGCTCGCGACCACCGGATTGCCGACCGTCACCACACGCAACTGCGCGTTTTCGAGCAAGCCCAGGAACGGGAACGAAAAGCCCCCGGCGCTGTTCGTGACCTCCGGGTTGCCGACGGTCTTGAAGCCCCCGACGTACGGGAACGGGTTGGCCTGCAACACGACCGCGTGCGTCGAGGCGCCCGTCCCCGACAGAGTGCCCTCCACGAAGAACGAGCCGCCGAACACAACCGGGTTGGGCGCCCCGACGATCTGCACCGACAAAGGCACCTTCGGCGTCTTGAACGTACGGTCCGCGCCCCTGACCGTGCCCCCGGGACCGCTCGCGACGATCCGGTAGTGGTAGGTGATGCCCGGCTGCAGGCCCGTGATCGCCTGACTGACCTTCGTCGAGCTCGTGCCGTTGCCGGCGGGAGCGAGCGGCGACTGCGCGCCGAAGGCGCCGGTGGGGCCATACTGGAAGTAGTAGCTGGTGAGCTCGCCGCGCGCGTCGACGTAGCCGTTGAGGATCGCCGAGGAGTACGCCACGTTCGAAACCCCGCCAGTGGCGACGCTCGGCGCGGGCACGCCAGCCGCCTGCGCGGCGGGCGCCAAGACGAAGACGAGCACCGCGAGCAGACCGACCAAACACGGATTCAGGAACGGACGTCGAGCATGCATGGCGCCTCCACGGTTGACAGCACTCAGGACCACTTACCCGGGACTACTTACCCGCCCAGCCATTATTGAATCTCCAGCCTCGGACGACGGGCCGAGACGAGCCCCAGCGGAAGGCCTCCGCCTCGCTCGCCGGCAACGGTGCGCCTACCGTGCCCAATTAGCGAAGTCGTCAACCCGGTAAGCTGTTTCGATGGAGACCATGAGCACTGGTGAGCTCGTCAAGGTCGCCGGTGGCGGATTGGAGCGTGACGGGATCGTGTTCGACGCCCCGAGCAAATCGAAGGTCGTTGTGGCGGTCGTCGATCCAGGCCGCGGCCCGGTGCTGCGAACGGTTCATCCGAAGCTGGTGAGCGAGCGCTCTGCGGAGGGACCCGACGACCGGGCATTGCATCTTCTGATCCGTCGTACACCGACACCACCGGCTCGCGGCCCGTCCAGTGGTGCAATGGCCGCCGCCGGACGGAGAAGCGCCGGCCACGCACGCGGAACGATGCACCGCACAACCGGTAAGTAGCGCCGCTCTGATCTGACCCGAGAAAACTACGCGAACAGATCCGCGGCGCTCACCAGGAGCACATCCTCGCGCGCGGCGCGTTGCTGCAGTCGGCGTGTGAAGCCGCGACGCGCGAACAGCGCCAGGCGAGCGTTTGCCGTCCGCCCCTCGATCGCGTCCCTGCTATGGAGCAGCGCCTGCAACACGTCTTCATCGACGAGTCGCCGTGACCACTTGCACGAGCCGAGCAGCGTGTACCGGCGCCCGTCGACGCAGGCGATATCGATCTCGTGGCGTCCGTCGCGCGACCACCACGATCCGATCGTCCTGGCACTCCTGGCCTCCTCCACATCCGAGTAGCGTCCAAGCCAGCGACGGCAAACATCCTCGAAGATGCGGCCGACGTAGGCGTCGAGGTCGCCGTGCACCTGCTCCCAGACCGCGTCCGCGCCCTCGTCCCGATCGAGCCGGCTGCGATTAGGCTGCACGCGACGAAACCAGAAACGAAAGAACGGATCGCTGATCTGCCAGAAGCCATGCCGGCGACGAGCGCCCGGCATGACGGGCGCTCGCTCTTGCACATAGCCAAGGGACCGGAGCCGCTCGAGCACGGCGGCGATGTTGGAGCTCGGAAGCTCGAGCAGGCTGGCGATCTCCGCGTTGCGCGTACGTCCGGACGCGATCGCGGCGAGGACGCCGAAGTAGCGCCGCGGGTCGCGGATGCCGCGCTCCTCCCTGATCAGCGTGAGCGGCTCCTCGTGCAACGGCGCTCCAGTGCGCAGGATCCCATCGCGCACATCGACGCTGAAGTACCGCACCCGCCAGACCTCAGCGTCACCCGACGCGGCCTCGGCGAAGGCGGTCCGCATCCCGAGTTATCGGCCATACCAGCCTGCCAGATCGGCCACACTACGCTAAGATATCGGCCATACTATGGACTCATTGCGCAGCCTCGCCGCAGAACTGTCGATACCGGAGCGCACCTTACGTCGCGCGGCCGGAGAGGGCCTGATTCGCGGCCGGCGCGTGAGCCCACGCCGCTTTCGTACATCTCTGCGCGAGGAGATGTATCTGCACAGCCACTGGAAGCTGCTGCAAAGCCTGCGCGAGGCGCTGCGCACCGAGCCGAACGTCAAGCTGGCCGTCCTGTTTGGCTCCACCGCCGTCGGCGCCGATCGCGAGGATTCAGACCTGGACATCCTCGTCGCTCTCACAGACCCAGCGGTTGGACGGCTAGCCGATCTGGCGGGCCGCCTGACCCGACGACTCACCCGCGAAGTTCAACTCGTTCGCCTGCAAGACGCCGAACGCTCACCCGTCCTGATGAGCGCCATCCTCGATGGGGGAAGAACGCTCATCGACCGCGAGCAACGCTGGAGCGCCCTGCTGGCTGACACACCAAAATGGCAGCGTCGAGCGCGGCGTCGACCAACTCTATAACTACATCGCAGAGCTGAGCGCATTCGGCCTGGAGCTCGCCAAGCTCCGACAGCGAAGAGACGACACCAACGCTCGACGCGACATCGACGCGCTCCAACGCCATGGGGTCCTATCTGGAGAGCTCGCCTCTCGCCTACAGCGCCTGCGCGAACTGCGCCGCCTGCTCGTCCACGAATACGCCACCGCCACAGCAGAGGAGATCCACGAGTCCGCGCAGCTGGTGCTCGCCAACTTCCCGGCCTTCTATAACGCCTCGTCAGTCCGAGTCCGCCTGCGGGGGGTGCAGCAGGCGGGCGGCGAGGGTCTGCAACACGCGTTCGACCGCGTCGTCGACCGTTTCGGCGCTCGAGCGCAGGACGAGGTCTGGCTCCTCGGGGGGCTGGTAGGGGGCGTCGACTCCGGTCATCCCCGTTATCTCTCCCGCGCGGGCGCGGGCGTAGAGGCCCTTCGGGTCGCGTTCTTCGCAGACCTCCAGCGGCGCGTCGACGAACACCTCGATGAAGTGCAGGTCGTGCGCGGCGTGCAACCCGGATGCCACCTCGCGGTCACAGCCGTAGGGGCTGACGAGGCTCACCAAGGCGACCGTGCCGGCCTCCGCGAACAGCCGCGCGACGTGCGCGGTACGCCTGACGTTCTCACAACGCGCCTGCTCGTCGAAGCCGAGATCGCCGTTCAGACCATGCCTGAGGTTATCCCCGTCGAGCAGGAACGCCGCGCGGCCGGCCGCTACGAGGCGCTCCTCGACGGCGCCCGCGATCGTCGACTTCCCCGCCCCCGGCAGGCCCGTGAACCAGATCGTCGCGCCGGCATGACCGAGGGACTCCCAGCGCGCCCTCCGCGTCAGCTCGGAGCGCTGCCACTTCACGTTCGGGCTCTGCGTCGTGCGCGGCTCGGCGGCCGGGGCGTCCTTGACCTCGGTCTCGGTGTCGAGGATCGTCCCCGCGGCGACCGTCTCGTTCGTCGCCTCGTCGATCACGATCAAGCTGCCCGTCACCTTGTTCCGCCTGTAGGAGTCGAACACCAACGGTGAGCTCAACTCCATGCGGACCCGGCCCAGGTCGTTCAACTCCAAGGTGCTCGCGGTCTCGTCGCGATGCAGCTGTTCGAGGTCGATCCGGTAGCGCATCTCCACCCCGCTCACCGACGCGGTCCGGGTGGTGTGCTTGACCAGATAACGCCGCTGCGGGCTGAGGGGCTGCTCGGACATCCAGCACAGCAGGCACTCGAAGCTCGAGGAGACCGTCGGCTGGTTCTGCGCCCGCGCGATCGTGTTGCCACGACTCACATCGATGTCGTCCTCCAGGCGCAGCGCGACCGACATCGGCGGGAACGCCTCCGCGACCGGGCCGTCGAACGTGTCGATCCCCGCGATCTTCGTCCGCCGGCCGCTGGGCAGCACGACGACCTCATCGCCCGGCCGCAGCACCCCGCCGGCGACCTGGCCGGCGTAGGCACGGTAGTCGCTGCCGGCGGCACCCGAGCGCGGACGGATCACCCACTGCACCGGGAACCGCACATCGATCAGGTTCCGGTCGGAGGCGATATGGACGTGCTCGAGGTGGTAGAGCAGCGGCGGGCCCTGATACCAATCCATCGCCGCCGAGCGCTCCACAACATTGTCCCCCAGCAAAGCGGAGATCGGGATGAACGTCACGTCGGGCACGTCGAGCTTCGCGGCGAAGCCCTCGAATTCCTCGACGATCCCGCGAAAGACCGCCTCGTCGAAATCGACGAGATCCATCTTGTTCACGCACACGACCAGATGCGGGATCCGCAAAAGCGAACTGATGAACGCGTGGCGGCGGGACTGCGGCAGCATCCCCTTGCGCGCGTCGATCAACACGATCGCGAGATCCGCGGTCGACGCGCCCGTGACCATATTGCGCGTGTACTGCTCGTGCCCGGGCGTGTCCGCGATGATGAAACGCCGCTGCGCGGTCGCGAAGTAGCGATACGCGACGTCGATCGTGATGCCCTGCTCGCGCTCCGCGCGCAACCCGTCGGTCAGCAATGACAGGTCGAGGAAGTCCGAGCCCATCCGCTTGCTCGTCTGCTCGACGTGCTCCAGCTGGTCCGCCAAGACCTGCTTGGAGTCGTACAACAACCTGCCGATCAGCGTGCTCTTGCCATCGTCGACCGACCCCGCCGTCGCGAAGCGCAGCAGTTCCGCCGGACGCTCGGACAGTCGCGCGAAAACGTCCGCCGCCGCACCCTCAACGCCCACGTCCACGCCCGCACGCGCCTCCTCCTCAACGCCCGCTCCCGTGCCCGCGCGCGTCTGCGATCTCCGAGCCGGGTCGTAGATTGCCATCAGAAATACCCCTTCCGCTTGCGATCCTCCATCGCCGCCTCACTCACCCGATCGTCGGCGCGCGTCTGCCCACGCTCGGTGACCTCGGTCGCGGCGATCTCCAGCACGACGTCCCGCAGCGTCGCCGCCGTCGACTCGACCGCGCCCGTACACGTCATATCGCCGACCGTCCGATACCGCACCGACGCCACGAACGGCTCCTCACCGGGGCCGAGCCGCACGTGCGGGCTCGTTGCGTAGAGCATCCCGTCGCGCGCGAACACCTCACGCTCGTGGGCGAAGTAGATCGAGGGGACCTCCAAATCCTCCTCGGCGATGTACTGCCAGACGTCGAGCTCGGTCCAGTTCGAGATCGGGAACACCCGCACATGCTCCCCCCTCCTGATACGCCCGTTGTAAAGACCCCACAACTCGGGCCGCTGCCCCGCCGGCTCCCACTGGCCGAACTCGTCGCGAAACGACAGGATCCGCTCCTTCGCTCGCGCGCGCTCCTCGTCGCGCCGGGCGCCGCCGAAGGCCGCGTCGAAGCGATACGCGGCGATCGCGTCGAGCAACGTCACCGTCTGCAGGCCGTTGCGCGAAGCACGCGGGCCGGTCTCGTCGACGACGCGCCCGTCGCGGATCGAGTCCTCGACCGAGGCGACGATCAGGCGCTCCCCGATCTCCGCGATCCGCCGGTCGCGAAACTCGATCGCCTCGGAAAAGTTGTGGCCCGTGTCGACGTGCATCACCGGGAACGGGAACGGCCCCGGCCGGAACGCCTTCTCCGCCAGGCGCAGCAGCACGATCGAATCCTTGCCGCCGCTGAACAGCAGCACGGGACGCTCGAACTCCGCCGCGGCCTCGCGCAGCACATGCACCGCCTCCGCCTCCAAGGTGCGCAAATGGGATAGGTGATACGTAACCGGCATCCGTGCTTGGAACCCCCCGTTCGATCGAGCATCGAAACTGTAGACGGTTTGGCCCTGCCCGTCCAATCTAGACAGACCCGTCTGTGAATCCCTAGCCTACCCGCCTATGCACGTCGATCCTTACATCGTCCTCGGCAGCGCCGTGATCGGGTTCCTGGTCGGGATGACCGGCGCGGGCGGTGGGGCGCTGATGACGCCGATGCTGATCCTGCTGTTCGGGGTCACGCCCTCAGCCGCGATCTCCAGCGACTTGGTCGCGGCCGTCGTGATGCGTCCGATCGGCGCGGGGGTGCACTGGAAAAAGGGGACGGTCAACAAGAGCCTCGTCGGCTGGATGGTGCTCGGCTCGGTCCCGAGCGCATTCCTCGGCGCATACCTGCTGCATCTGATGGGCAACGCGAAGTCCGCGCAGGAAAACATCGAGCTCGCGCTCGGTGCCGCGCTGCTGCTCGGGTCCGCCGCGATGGTCCTGCGCTACTACCTCGACCGCCGCACCGGAGAGAGCCGCACCGCACGTGTCCACGAGATCGTCACGCGCCCGCTGCCGACCGTGCTGATCGGTGTCTTCGGCGGGATCATCGTCGGGATGACCTCCGTCGGCTCGGGGTCGCTGATGATCGTCCTTTTGCTGTTCCTCTACCCGATGATCGGCGCCAGCCAGCTCGTCGGCACCGATCTCTCGCAGGCCGTGCCGTTGACCGCGGCGGCCGCGCTCGGCGCGCTCGCGTTCGGGCACGTCGAGTTCGGCGTCACGCTCTCGCTGATCATCGGCAGCGTCCCCGCCGTGCTCGTCGGATCGCTGATCTCCTCGAGCGTCCCCGACCGCTACATCAGACCCGTGATCACGTTCGTCGTCTTCGCCTCGGGCCTGAAGTACGTCGGCGTCGGCACCGAAGCGCTCGGCTGGATCCTCTGCGCCGTCCTGCTCGCCGCCGCGACCGCCTGGCTCCTCACCGCCAAACCCTGGCTCAAGCCGAGCCCCGCCACCGAGCCCCCGACGATCGAGCCCCGGCCCACGGAGCCACGGGAGACCTCCGTCACCTAGTATTTTGCCTGCCATCCATTGGTCAGCGTTCTGATGTCTGCCAACGCGTCGCGCATGTCCGCGAGCCTGTCGAGGTCTCGTCGCGGGCTCAAAGCGGCCTCGCTTTCTCGATCAGCTCACCCGGGTTCGGGGGAAGCGAGGAGCCCGCGACCAGAACATCGAAGCTGCCGCGCACATCCCGCCACTCCTGCACCCGATGCTCACTCGCGACGACGATATCCATCGGAATCAACACATCGCCCAGCACCCTGCGCAACCGCACCGACTCCAGCGCAGGATTCTCGACCTCAGGCTCGATCACGAGGAAATCCAGGTCGCTGTGCTCACCGGCCTCGCCTCGCCCGTGCGAGCCGAACAGGATCACCCGCGTCCGCGGCGGCGCGGCCTGTGAGAGCCGCCGCCCAGCCTCCTCGATCACCGCCTCGTCAACCACACGTCCACCGTAGCGCCACCAACGCGCGAACACGAGCTACGAGGGTCATCGCCCTCAACCCTGGCTCGTCGGCACGGGCGCATCGGCCGCGCCGGCGCCGTTCGGAGACGCCCCACCGGCCGGCGGGCCACCGTCCGCCGCCGCACCCCCCTTGCCCCCCGCCGCGTAGTCGTAGGAGTACCCGTACCCATAGCCCCCGAGGCGCCCGGACTTGAAGCCGTTCGCGACGACCCCCAGCAGCGGGGCGCCCGCGCCCGTGAGGGTCTCATGGAGACGCTGCGCGACATCGCGGCGGTTGCGGCCGACACGGCCGACGATGATCACACCATCGACCTTGCTCAGCAGGGGGAACGCGTCGGAGACCGCCGTCA
>DATCFG010000002.1:0-5038 GCA_036509655.1 Solirubrobacteraceae bacterium
ATAGCGTAAATCCCAGCATTTTGCCATTATAAAGCAAAGATTGCACTACTTAGCTGCTTGCACCGCAGGAAACATAGCGATGTAGGCAATTCTGAAACGCGCCCGGCAAGATTCGAACTTGCGACCTCCCGCTCCGGAGGCGGGCGCTCTATCCACTGAGCTACGGGCGCGGGTGTCGCTACCGTAGCGGAGGATGGACCTGTCGATCTTCTTCGCCGGCACCGGCGGCTCGGTGCCGAGTCCGCGGCGCGGGCTGCCCGCGATCCTCGTGCGCCGCGGCGGCGAGCGGATCCTGTTCGACTGCGGCGAAGGCACGCAGCGCCAGCTCGTGCGCTCGATCGGGCTGACCGACGTGGACGGCGTGTTCATCACGCACTTCCACGCCGACCACTGGCTGGGGCTGCCGGGGATGCTGAAGTCGTTTGCGCTGCGCGAACGCGAGCAGCCGCTGACCGTCTACGGCCCGCGCGGGCTGAAGGAATTGATGGGGGCGATGAAGGTCGTCTACGGCCGGATGCCCTACGAGCTGAGCTTCGTCGAGCTTCAGCCCGCGGAGGCGGTGCGGCGCGACGGCTACGCGATCACCGCGATTCCCGTCAGCCATCGCGGCGCGGCGTGCTTCGGCTACGCGATCGTCGAGGAGGAGCGTCCCGGGCAGCTCGACGCGCGCCTGGCGCGGGAGCTGGGGGTCAAACCGGGACCCGACCTCGGCCGGCTGCAGCGCGGGGAGACGGTCGACGGGGTGACGCCCGAGCAGGTGATGGGGCCGGCACGGGAGGGGCGCAAGGTCGTGCTCTCCGGCGACACGGAGCCGTGCGAGGCGGTCGCGATCGCCGCCTACCAGGCCGACCTGCTCGTCCACGAGGCGACGTTCATAGAGGACGAGGCCGAGCGCGCGCGCCAGACCTCGCACTCGACCGCGCGTCAGGCAGCGCTGCTGGCAAGGGACGCGGAGGTGCGGATGCTCGCGCTGACGCACATCTCGAGCCGCTACACCGACCGCGAACTGCGCGAGCAGGCGCGCGAGGTGTTCGCCGCGACCGAGACGCCGCGCGACTTCGACACGATCGAGGTGCCCTTCCCTGAGCGCGGCGGCGCGGAGCTGATTCGCTGGTCCGAGCGCCGCGAGCGCGAGGCCGCGTCCAAGGAGCCCGTCACGGCGCCCTGATACAGTCAGGGAAATCCTCCTTTAACCCGGTCCCGAGAGGCCAGGAAGGAAACGATGGACAGCAGTAGCAACGAGAAGGTCGTCCTCCGGGCGGAGGACGTACGACGGGCGCTGGTGCGCGTCGCACACGAGATCGTCGAGCGCAATCCCGGCCCGCGGGCGCCGGTGCTGATCGGGATCCACCGGCGCGGGGCGTTCCTCGCACAGCGGTTGCAGGCGCAGCTCGAAGATCTGCTCGACGCGGAGGTTCCGCTCGGGGATCTCGACATCGGCTTCTACCGCGACGACCTCCAGCGCCGCCCCGACGCGCCGGTCGTGCACGCCTCGCACATCGACTTCGACGTCGCGGGGCGCACGGTCGTGATCGTCGATGACGTGCTGTTCACCGGGCGGACCGTGCGCGCGGCGATCGAGGCCCTGTTCGACTACGGCCGGCCCGCGCGCGTGCAGCTGGCGGTGCTCGCCGACCGCGGCCACCGCGAGCTGCCGATCAGGCCGGACTACGTCGGCAAGAACCTGCCGACCTCGCGCGACGAGCACGTCCACGTGCGGATGTCTGAGCTTGACGGCACGGATGAGGTAACGATCGAGGCCGCCCCCGAGGGCGGTGCCGCAGTTCAGACCGCCACGGTGGAGGCCCCGGCATGAACCACCTGATCTCGATCGAGGATCTCGACCGCGAGGAAATCGAGCGGATCGTCGCGCAGGCGGCGCGCTTCGCCGAGGTCTCCGACCGCGAGATCAAGGAGGTGCCGGCACTGCGCGGCCGGACGGTGCTGAACCTCTTCTACGAGGCCTCGACGCGTACGCGCAGCTCGTTCGAGCTGGCCGCCAAGCGGCTGTCGGCCACAGTGGTGAACTTCGCCGCGGGCGGATCGAGCGTGGAGAAGGGCGAGTCGCTGAAGGACACGGTGCTGACGCTCGGCGCGTACAAGCCCGACGCGATCGTGCTGCGCACACCGTGGGCGGGCGCCGCCGAGCTCGTCTCGAAGTGGTGCCCCGCGGCGATCGTGAACGCGGGCGACGGCAAGCACGAGCATCCGACGCAGGCGCTGCTCGACGTCTACACGCTGCAAAAGCGCCTCGGCGGGATCGACGGCGCGTCGATCTGGATCGTCGGCGACGTCGCGCACTCGCGCGTGGCGCGGTCGAACATCATCGCCTTCCAGAAGCTCGGCGCTCGGGTCACGGTCGCCGGGCCGCCGACGCTGATCCCGCGCGGGATCGAGGCGCTCGGCTGCGAGGTGCGCTTCACGCTCGAGGAGCTTCCCAAGGCGGATGTGGTCTACGCGCTGCGGATGCAGCACGAGCGGATGAACGAGAGCTTCCTGCCGTCGCTGCGCGAGTACGCCGCCTGGTACCAGATCAACGGCCGGCGACTGGGACCGCGCCAGGTGCTGATGCACCCCGGGCCGGTCAACCGCGGCGTGGAGCTCTCCGGCGAGGTCGTCGACTCCCCACAGGCTGTGATCACCGCGCAGGTCGAGGCCGGCGTGGTGGTGAGGATGGCGGTGCTCTACGAGCTGCTCGCCGGCGCGCGCGAGCCTCTACCTGACCCCACCCGCCCCGGTCGCCCCGGCCACCCGGCCAATCCCGGCCAGCCGGGCCGCCAGGGCCAGCCGGACCGTCCCGAGAACGTCAAGCAGCTCGCGTGATGGCTTCCAACTTCGTCAAGCAGCTCACGTGATGGCGGCGAATACGCTCGTCCAGGGACCAGCGGTCCCCGCGAACCTCCTGCTCTGCGATGCCCACGTGCTCGATCCCCGCGCGGGCATCGACGCGCGCCACGACGTGCGCGTGCGCGGCGGTGAGATCGCCGAGATCGGAGCGCCGGGCGCGCTGGAGGCGGTCGCGGAGGAGGAAGCGATCGACGCGCGCGGACGGCATCTGCTGCCGGCGTTCTTCGACCCGCACGTGCACCTGAGGACGCCCGGGCAGGAGCACAAGGAGGATCTCGAAACGGGGACTCGCGCGGCCGCCGCCGGGGGCTTCGGCGGCGCGATCGCGATGCCGAACACCGACCCGGTGCTCGACTCGGCGCCGCTGCTGCGCTCGCTGCGCGACTCGGCGGCGCGCGAAGCGCGGATCCCGATCGGCTTCATGGCGGCGATTACGCGCGGCCTGGAGGGGGAGGAGCTGACCGAGATGGCTGAGCTGCGCAAGGAAGGGGCGCTCGGCTTCACCGACGACGGGCGGCCGGTGCGGAGCGCGGGGATGCTGCGCAAGGCGCTGCAGTACCAGCGGCTGTGCGGTGGGACGATCGCGCTGCACGAGGAGGACCCGACGCTGTCGAAGGGCGGCGCGATGCACGAGGGCACGGTCAGCGCGGCGCTCGGCCTCGGCGGGATCCCGAGCGTGAGCGAGTCGACGATGGTCGCGCGCGACGCCGCGCTCGCCGGCTACGAGGACGCGCGCGTGCACTTCCAGCACCTCAGCTGCGTGGCCTCGGTAGAGGCGGTCGCGCACGCGAAGGCGCAGGGCTGGAGGCTCAGCACGGAGGTCACGCCCCACCATCTGCTGCTCACCGAGGAGGACGTGCGCGGGATGGACACGCGCATGAAGATGAACCCGCCGCTGGCCACCGAGGACGATCGTCAGGCGCTCGTCGAGGGGCTGCGCGACGGGACGATCGACTGCGTCGCGACCGATCACGCGCCGCACGCGCGCGACGAGAAGGAGGTCCCGTTCGAGCAGGCGCCGATGGGGACGACGGGGCTGGAGACCGCGTTCGCGGCGCTCTACACAGGGCTGGTGCTGCCGGGAGTGCTCGAGCTCGGGCTGCTCGTCGAGCGCATGACGGCCGGGGCGGCGCTGTTCGAGCTGCCGACTCACACAATTGCGATAGAGCGGCCTGCGAACTTGACGCTGATCGACCTCGACGCGGAGTTCCTCGCGGGCGAGCACGGCTGGGAGAGCCGCTCGGAGAACTGCTGCTTCGCCGGACGCTCGCTGCAGGGCCGCGTGCTGCTGACGGTGGCGGGCGGGGCGGTCGTCTACAGGGAGCGCGCGTTCTCGGTGGTGGCGGCCTGATGAGCCTGCTCGACCGTCGCCGGACCGCGCTCGTCGTCGTCGACGTACAGGAGGGGTTCAGGTCGTACGAGTCGTTCGCGGGCGTGGCGGACGCGTGCGCGAAGCTGGTGCAGGCCGCGCGGATCTTGGATGTGCCGCTCCTGGTCAGCGAGCAGTACCCGCGGGGACTCGGCCACACGGCGCCGGAGGTCGGGCTCGAGGACGAGCGGCCGCTCGAGAAGAGCGTCTTCTCGGCCGCTCGTGCCGAGGGCTTCGACCTCGCGGGCAGAGACCAGGCGATCGTGTGCGGGATCGAGACGCACGTGTGCGTGAGCCAGACGGTGCTCGATCTGCTGGAGCGCGGGGTGCAGGTGCAGGTCCCGGCCGACGCGGTCGGCTCGCGGCACGGGATCGACTACGAGCGTGGCCTGGAGCGGCTGGAGCGCGCCGGCGCCGTCGTGACGACGGTCGAGGCGGCGCTGTTCGAGCTGCTCGAGCGTGCCGGCACGCCGGAGTTCAAAGCGGTTCAGAAATTAATTATCTGATGAAGGACACAACGGCCTATGTGTTGCTGGAGGACGGCACGCGCTTTGACGGCGTGGCATGCGGTGCATCGGATCCCGCCCACCCCGCCGTCGGCGAGGTCGTGTTCACGACCGGGATGGCCGGCTACCAGGAGTCGATGACCGATCCGTCGTTCGCCGGCCAGCTGATCGCGTTCACCTATCCCCACATCGGCAACTACGGGGCGAGCAGCGAGGCGATGGAGTCAGAGCGCGCGTGGGCGCGCGCGGCGATCATGCGCGAGGCCTGCAACCGCGAGGACGCGCCCAGCGCCGAGCGCGGCTGGCTCGACTGGCT
>DATCFG010000003.1:0-45712 GCA_036509655.1 Solirubrobacteraceae bacterium
GGCGCAGTTGCTTGGGAGCGTGATGTAGCCGCCGTTTCCGGTGCTGCCGATGTTGCCTTTCAAGATCAACCGTGAGGAGATCAAGGGCAGAGCCGTTGAGACGTTGATTTCGTAATAGTCGTGATAGTTGCCCGCCCATTCCACGTTTCCGTTGATGAGGGTGTGGGCGTAGTACTGCTGTTTCTCGAGAAATTCTTCCGTCGGTTTCCCAAGGGGATTGCCTTTTTCTGCAAAGGCTTTTTCGAGTGCACCTTTGGTTAGCGGTATAGGCAGTTTGAGCGCCACACCAAAGACTGAGGCGACTCCCTGCGGCTGCACGAGGTTATAGGCCTTGCCTTCGATTGGCAGGTCTCCGCCTTCTGGAAACGGTTTCGGGCCGGCGTAGACGGTCACCTGGTTGACGCCGATTTCGGTTTCCGATTTGCATGCGGGTTCTGGGTAGAAGCCTGAGCCGGGAACGGCTTCTTCTTCTTTTTCGCTAGCGTCGAATTCCTTCATCGTGCACAGCGGTACCGCCTCGGGGTTGGTGCTGACCCCCGGACCGACATCGGTGCGAACACGCTTGACGGGACCCGTCGTCGCGAGACCGGCGGGCACCTCGTTGGGAAGCGTTCCTTCCGTGTTGACCTTGAACGAAGTGATCCCCCATGCCGGATGTCCAGCCGCCTGGTTGTAGCCTTCTGTTCTGGCTTCTGCGACGGTTGGTTCCTTGGGGAACGCGTAAGGTCCCGTCAGAGGATCCGAGCCGCACGTTTTGAATGCTTCGGTGCAGTTGCCCGCTACGAGGGTTTCCGCCCCAAACGACGCAGCCTGCGCCGCGGGCGCAGAGACGGCGACAAGCGCGAGGAGCGCGCCAACAAGGGGCGCCAGAAGAGCGAAGCGAAAGCGGACGTTGGACCTCATGCAAACCTCCCTATCGAACCGGAACCGGGACTTGGATACCCGGTTTTGACTCCCCGTACTCCCAAAAGTTGCGGCGAGAAGCCGCGGCACTTCAAAAGTTCTTATCCGTAGTTCCCACTGAACGAATCTTGCGAGCCACGTCTACTTTAGACGATGCCTACCGATGTCCTGCATCTATCTTGCAAATCGCATCTTACACCATGCAATGGGCGGTTGTCCAGGGGGAAGCGTTCGGGGCGATTAGTCGGCAGTAGCGTGAGGAAAGCCCTTGCCCTGCTTGGCGGCGTACATCGCCCGGTCCGCCTCGGCGAGCACCCGCTCATCGGCCAGGGCAGCCGCTCACTCCACGACGGTCGCGACGGGGGACTCCACGGCGGTCGCGGCGGGGCCAAGGTTCGCGACCCAATCGTGGAGGAACGCCTCGGTGGCGGCGGCGTCGAGCGGCCGGGCGAACAGGAAGCCCTGTCCGCTGTCGCAATCCTCTCCTCTCAGCAGGGAGAGCTCCTGCTGCTGCTCGATGCCCTCGGCGAACGTCTCGATCGCGAGCGACTTGCCGAGCTGCACGAGCGTGTGGATCAGCGTCTCGCCCTCCTGGTTGTGCTTCAGGCCCATGATGAACGAGCGGTCGATCTTCAGCGCGTCGACGGGGAACCGCTGCAGGTGCGCGAGCGACGAGTAGCCGGTGCCGAAATCGTCGATCGCGATCCGCACGCCGAGGTGCTTGACCTCAGTGAGCCGGCGCGCGGTCTCGTCGATGTTGCGCATCAGCGTGGTCTCGGTGATCTCGATCGTCAGCGCCTCGGGGTCGAGACCGCTGTTGGAGAGAGCCTCTGCCACATCGGCGACGAGCTGGTCGGTGTCGAGCTGGCGTCCGGAGACGTTGACGGCGATGCCGATCGGATACCCGGATCGACGCCACGCGGCGCCCTGCTGGCAGGCCTCCTCGAGCACCCACTTGCCGATCTCCGTGATCAACCCCGTCTCCTCGAGCAGCGGGATGAAGTCGTCGGGTTGCACGACGCCGCGCGTCGGGTGCCTCCAGCGGATCAGGGCCTCCACCCCGTTGGGGCTCATGTCGCTCAGGTTGATCGTGGGCTGATAGGCGAGGAAGAACTCTTCCTTCGCGAGCGCCTCGCGGAGATCCATCTCGAGCTCCATGCGGCTCTGGATAATGCCCTGCATCCCCGTCTCGAACATGACGTGGCGATTCTTGCCGTCCCACTTCGCTTGGTACATGGCGATATCCGCGTCGCGCAAGAGCTCTTCGGCCGAGGTGCGCTCCCCCGACGCGATCCCGATGCTCGCCGTCACGGTCACGCGACTCTGCTTGTCCGCCCCGAGCTTGAACGGGGGCTTGAGCGCATCGAGCAGCCGCTCCGCCACCAGCTCGGGGCCCGTAGCCAGCGAGAGGTCCTCGGAGATCACGACGAACTCGTCCCCGCCCAGGCGCCCAAGCGCATCGGTGGCCCTGACGACGCCATCGAGCCGCGCGGCGACCGCCTGCAAGAGTTCGTCGCCGACCGCGTGACCGAGCGTGTCGTTGATCGACTTGAAGTTATCGAGATCGATGAACAGCGCCCCCACCGGCGTCTGGCCGCGATGCGAGCGCACCAGCATCTGCTCGACCCGATCCAGGATCAACGTCCGGTTCGGCAGCCCCGTCAGCGGATCGTGTGTCGCCAGAAACGAAAGCTCCTCCTCGCGCCGCGCGAGCTCTTCATCGGTGAGCCGTCGCTCGGCCTCATAGCATTCGCACATCCGCAGCACGCTGAACTCGAGGCTCAGCTGCAGGATGTTCAACGCCTCCGACAGCGTGTCCGGCGAGACGCCCAGCTGCGTAGCGCTGTCCTCGAGGATCTCGGCCATCACATTGCGCCACCAGTAACAGCGCCGGGTGACCTCATTCAACGACGCCGCCCGATGAGCCGCCAGCTCGGCGAAGATCTCCCACGTTTCCCGGCCGGCCCCGATCGCCACCGCCATGCCCTCCCCCGCGATCCAGCGCGCCACCGCAACCGTCGAGCCGTTGCAAATCCGTTCGAAGCTCTCCTGAACCACCCCATCGATGGCTTCGCCCGACGCCGAGGTGCGCGCGACGGTCTCCGCGAGCACATCCCCAACCCGCGCCTTCAGCGCCTCGCCGAGACGACCGAGATCCTCCCCGGCCTCCTCCGTCGAAAGCACCGGCGGCAGTGGGACACGCAGCTCGTTCAATCCGGGATTCGATCGTCGAATCGACATGACAACCCAACAGATCGACAGCCGGCACCTATTTCATGAGTTCGACGGTCGCGCAGTAGGCAAGTCTCCGCGCCCGGCGCAAGGAGATCAGAACCCAACGGGCGCCCCGAAGCTGACCCGCAGCAAGGAGCTGCGTGTGAGGAAGGTAAAGATGGATAAGTTATTAGACGAATATACGTCTATACGATTATACGTTTAATCGTCTAAACTGATACTCATGCTATTCCGAACCCCCAAGATCACGAAGGAACTACGGACCCAGCTCGATGGGCTCGACCTGCTGCGCGGGCGCCTCGGCGCCGAGGCCGGTGGCGCGGGTCTCTGGCTCGGCAGCCTGCGCCGACAGGTTCGCGCAAGCTCGGCCGAGAGCTCGATCTCGATCGAGGGCTTTCACGTCCCCGAGGAGGAGGCCGCGAAGCTCGTCGCCGGCGAGGAGCTGCCTGGCACCGAGGACGAAAGCCGGATGGCGCTCGCCTGCTATGCCCGCGCGATGAACCACGTCCGCGTGATGGCGAGCGATCCGCACTTCCGCTGGCTCGACCGCGTGATCCTCGACCTGCACTTCGACGCCTGCGATTTCCAGCGAGACAAGAGCCCCGGCCTGTTACGGGAAGGACCGATTGGGGTAACCGGCGGCGACGGCAGCCTCGCCTATCGAGGCCCCGACGCAGACGAGGTCCCCGATCTGATCGCCGAGCTCGTCGACTGGCTGCAGGAGGGCGATCTCGACGCGCCGGCCGTCGTCAGAGCCGCGATGGCCCATCTGAACCTGGTCTCGATCCACCCCTTCCGCGACGGCAACGGCCGCATCTCCCGGATCGTGCAGTCGCTCGTGCTCGCGCGCGAGGGCTTGATGTCGCCCGAGTTCTCGTCGATCGAGGAGTATCTCGGAGCGCACACGCCCGCCTACTATGCGGCCCTCCGAGCCTTGCGCGATCGCTACCAGCCGGAGCGAGATGCCACGGGCTGGGTCGCCTTCTGCGTAGAGGCGCATCTCGTACAGGCGCGGCAACGACTGACGCAGATCGAGCAGGCCGGCAAGCGCTGGCGCTTCCTCGAGAACCTCGTCGAAGACCGCGGCTGGTCCGACCGACTGGTCATCGCGCTCGAGCAGAGCCTCTTCCATGGCGCGGATCGGAGCTCATACGCCACCGAGGCCGGCATCTCCTCCGCAACCGCCAGCGCGGACCTCCGCCGACTGCTGGACGCAGGGCTCGTCGTCCGGCAGAGCCTCGGGCGCATGACGCGCTACACGGCCAGCGATGCCCTGCACAGCGGCGTCCGCGATGCATTGCCGTGAATGACCGTCATTAAGCTCACCTCGACGAAGGGCTCTAGGCCGGCCTCGCGGTCAGCGCGTAGGCCTTGTTACCTGCGACTGGTCTTGCGCGGCTTCGCGGGCCTGGGCGGGTAGCGCTTGCGCTCGTCGGCGGTCATCTTGCGGATCGTCAGCGAGCCTTCCTTGAGCTGCCGCTCGACGTCCTCGAGTTTTGCAACCCGACGCTCGGCCGCGCGATCTGCCTGAGTAGCCATTGTTTTAGGTTAGCGCGCCGGGGGGTGGACACCCGGGTATTACCGCGCAATCCAGCGCATAGAACTACCTATCCGGTCACGAGCTGTCTCTAAAGCTTTTTCCCTTTTCCCTTAGAGACGCTCTCGCTAGACCTGCTTCCCGTTCGCCGTCAGCGCGACCTCGATGTTGCCGCGGGTGGCGTTCGAGTAGGGACAGACCTCGTGCGCGCCCCGCACGAGCTCGACGGCGAGGTCGGCGTCCGCGACCGAAGGCAGGCTCACGTCGAGCGCGACGCCGAGCTGGAAGCCGCCGGTGCCGGTCGGGGTGAGCGTCACCCGCGAGTCGATCGCGGCGTCGTCGACCTCGACCTTCGCGCGGCGGGCGACGACGCCGAGCGCGCCCTCGAAGCAGGCGGCGTAGCCGACGGCGAACAGCTGCTCGGGGTTCGTGCCGTCCCCCGCGCCGCCCATCTCGGTCGGCAGGCGCAGCTGCACGTCGAGCTGGCCGTCGCCCGTGCGGCCGTGTCCCTGCCCGCGGCCTCCGGTGACGTGGGCCTCGGCGGTGTAGATCACGTTGGGCATCGATGACTCCTCGGGTTTGGGGAAGGCAGTGGTGGTGGTGGTGGTGGTGGTGGTGGGAGACAGTGATACCAAGTTGCGCTCAGGACCCCTCCTCGCCGCCGCCCCCGTCCGATCCGGAGCGGAGGCTAGCGAGGAAGATGCTCTCCGCCATCCGCAGCAGGCCGATCGAGACGTGCGGACGCAGGTCGCTGCTGCGCACCCTCACGTCGGAGCCGTGCGGCCCGATCACCTCGACGATCGTGCAGACGTCGCCGATCTCGCAGTCCTCGCCGTAGGCCTCTTCGAGCGCCTCCATCTGCGCCGCCACAACCTGCCCTACCTTGGTCTGATCAAGCGCCATCTGCGGACTCTCCTTCGGGGTCGTATCAGCGGACCGGCTGCTGTGCTTGGCAAATAGGAATACACCAGCCGCAACCCGCTCGCCTTCGCCACAGCGAAAGCCCGCGACGCCGGGTCGTGGCCACCCTCGGCACAGCCCTCTACGGCGCCGCCGGCACGACCGCGACCGGGACGTCCTGCACCGGCAGCTCCGCCGTGTCGAAGGTCGGCCCCGGCAGGCGCTCGACGTTCGTCATCCGCTCGAGGAAGGCCTCCTCGGTTTCGAGGAATCCGATCCGCGGCGTGCGGTAGTGCATCGGCACGACCCAGCGCGGCGAAAGGCGCTCGACGATCGCGGCGGCGCCGTCGGCGCCGATCGTCGGCCCGCCGCCCACTGGCAGGATCAGCAGGTCGACCGTCCCGATCGCGGCGGCCTGCTCGTCGCGCAGCGCGCTCTGGCCGAAGTCGCCGAAGTGGCAGACGCGCAGGCCGTCGAGCTCGAAGGAGAAGATCGTGTTCGGCCCCCGTTCGGTGCCGGCCGCCTCGTCGTGCTCGGAGGCGATCGCGGTGATCTCGCCGATCGGCGACTCCAGCTTGCCCGCGGTCGAGCGCAGGATCGCGGGGTCGCCGCCGATTGCCTCGACGCCGTTGTGATCGGAGTGCTCGTGCGTCACCAGCAGCAGATCCGCCTCGACGCCCTCGATCGGCGGATAGTCGAACTGCATACCGTGATTCGTCGCCATCGCCGACATGTCCGCGAAGGGGTCGATTGCCACCGTCGTGTCTCCGGCGGTGAGGCGAAAGGCCGACTGGCCGTACCACTCAATTTGCATGCTGTTCCTCTCGGGTGGGGGTTGAGATGATTGTTGTGCTCGCTCCGTTCGCTGCCGACGCCCCGTTCATGGGTGCGCCCGCCTGAACACCGTTGACGCCGCCGGTGTTCTCCGACAAGCCATGGTGATACTGGCCGCCGCGCATCAGCGACGCGGCCGCCGCGATCAGACAGGCGACGATCGCGAACGCGAACGCCTCGTGCAGGCCGGCGCGGAACGGCGCGGAGATCAGGTGGGGGAAGAACGAGTGGCCGACGAGCGTCGCACGGTTGGCCGGCGAGAGCGCGCTCAGCGCGTGGGCGCCGACGAGGTGCTGGATCGGGTTGTAGCCGAGGAAGGCGGCGAACAGGATCGAGACCGGCGGCAGATGCGCGACACCGGCGGCGGTCGCGACGGCGACCCCGTGGGCCTTCAGCCCGGCGGTCAGCGCGGAGGGCAGGCTGGAGGAGAGGCCGAAGATCATGAGCGTGAAGAAGATCCCAATCGAGAGCACCTGGGCGGAGTTCTGGAAGGTCTGGTTCATGCCCCCGCCGGCGCCCCGATCGGTCGCCGGGAGGCTGTTCATCACGGCAGCGCGGTTGGGCGAGGCGAACATGCCCATCGAGACGCCGTTGAGAAACAGGATCGCGGCGAACAGCGGGTAGGGGAAGTCAATCGGCAGGAGCGCCAACAGGAAGAAGCTGAGCGCCGCCCCGAGCATCCCGCCGGTCGCGAACCAGCGCGCCCCGAAGCGGTCGGACAGGTAGCCGGAGGTCGGCCCGGCGAGGAGCATGCCGACGATCAGCGGCAGCATGTAGATCCCCGCCCAGAGCGGCGTTTCGATGAAGTCGTAGCCGTGTTGGGGCAGCCAGATGCCCTGCAGCCAGATGATCAGCATGAACATCAACCCGCCGCGGGCGACCGCGGAGAGGAACGTGGAGAGCGTGCCGAACGTGAACGCCCTGATCCGGAACAGCGGCAGGCGGAACATCGGGTCGTGGACCCGCCACTCGATCAGCGCGAACGCCACCAGCGAGGCCACGCCGGCGCCGAGCAGCGCGAGCACCTTGGGGCTCGTCCAGCCGGTGGCGTGACCGCCGTAGGGCCGGATGCCGTACGTGACCGAGACCATGATCAGGATCAGCCCGAGGGCGAACGTGAGGTTGCCCCACCAGTCGACCCGTGCAGGTTTCGGAGTGCTGCGCTCCTCGAGCTTGAGATATGCCCACACCGTCCCGAACAGGCCGATCGGGACGGAGATCAGGAACACCATCCGCCAGTCGATCGGCGCGAGCAGGCCACCGAGCACGAGGCCGATGAAGACGCCGCTGACGCCGACGATGTTGTTGATCCCGAGCGCCATCCCGCGCTGGTTGGCGGGGAACGCGTCGGTGAGGATCGCCGCCGAGTTCGCCAGCAGGAAGGCCGCCCCGGCCCCCTGGACGATGCGGAAGACGATCAAGTACAGCGCTCCCTCGCGCCCGGTCATCCAGTCGATCGTGAGGAACAGCGAGGCGATCGTGTAGACGAGGAAGCCGAGGTTGTACATCTTCACCCGCCCGTACATGTCGCCGAGCCGGCCGAGGCTCACGATCAGAACGCTCGTCACGACGAGGAAGCCGAGGATCATCCACAGCAGGTAGAAGCTGTTCGCCGGCACGAGCGGGTCGAGGTGGATGCCGCGGAAGATCGAGGGCATCGCGATCAGCACGATCGACCCGTCGAGCACCGCGAGCAGCACGCCGAGCGTGACGTTCGAGAGCGCGATCCACTTGTAGGTGTCGCTCCCGTCCGCGGGTGCGTGCGAGGCGGTGGCGGTGGCCATGCCCCCACGCTAGCAACCTTACGATCACGTAAGGATCAGTTTGGCGTACCGGTCTCGAAACCGGGACGACCCGGGCAGAGCCTCAGCCGCTCACGGCGCCGCCACGCGGACTGCCTCGCCCCGTGGGCGTGGCCAGTGGTCTGTTGAGCCGTGAGCGCCCGTTGGCGGGTATCGGACGGCGATGGTTGGCCATGTCCGATTTCCGCTAGATAACGCCCGGCAGGTATGCCAGGGTTGTTGTATGAACTTCGACTCCGACCGCCTGTGGATCGCCGTCGAGGCCGAAGACCCGCGCTTTGACGGATGGGTCTTCTGCGGGGTGAAGACGACCGGGATCTACTGCCGGCCGAGCTGCCCCGCGAGGACGCCGAAGCGCGAGAACGTGCGCTTCTTCGCCACCGCCGCCGCGGCGCAGGCGGCTGGGTTTCGCGCATGCAAGCGCTGCCGTCCGGACGCGACGCCGGGCTCGCCGGATTGGGACCGGCGCGCGGATCTCGTCGGGCGCGCGATGCGCCTGATCGCCGACGGCGTGGTCGACCGCGAGGGCGTCGTTGGCCTCGCCGGGCGCCTGGGCTACACCGAGCGCCACGTCCACCGCCAGCTCGTCGCCACGGTCGGGGCAGGACCGCTGGCATTGACCCGAGCCCAGCGCGCCCAGACCGCCCGCATCCTGCTCGAGACGACGGCCGTGCCGATCACAGGCGTGGCATTTGCCGCCGGCTTTCAGAGCGTGAGGCAGTTCAACGCGACGGTCAGGGAGGTGTTCGCGCTGACCCCGCGCGAGTTGCGCGCGCGGGCGCGGCGGGGAGACCGTCAGGAGGGGGCCGGCGCGCTGTCGCTGCGTCTGCCTTACCGTGCGCCACTGAACGCCGAGGGCCTGATCGCGTTCCTCGGCCTGCGCGCGGTGCCCGGCGTCGAGGAGGTGCTCGACGGGGCCTATCGACGCAGCCTGCGACTGCCAAATGGTAGCGGCGTCGTCGAGCTGCGTCCCGGCGAGGGGTACGTGAATGCCAGGTACTGGCTGGAGGACCTACGCGACCTGGCCGCGGCGACGCAGCGCTCGCGCACGCTGCTCGACCTCGACTCCGACCCGCTCAGCGTGCTCGAGACCCTCGGCCAGGATCGGCTGCTCGGAGCGCTCGTGCGAAAGGCCCCGGGGCGGCGCGTGCCGGGGCACGTCGACGGGGACGAGCTCGCGATCCGCGCGGTGCTCGGCCAACAGGTTTCGCTGCGCGGCGCCGCGACGCTCGCGGGACGGCTCGTGAGCGAACACGGCGAGCCGCTGAAGCGCCCGCTCGGCGGCGTGACACATTTGTTTCCCTCGACACGGGCGCTGGCCGAGGCAGACCCGGAGCGACTGGCGATGCCACAGGCGCGCCGGCGTGCGCTGCTCGGCCTGGCTGGGACGCTGGCGCGCGGGGAGTTGACGCTCGACGCGGGGAGCGACCGCGGCGATGCGCGCACGAGATTGCTGGCGCTGCCGGGAATCGGTGAGTGGACGGCCGAGTACATCGCGATGCGCGCGCTACGCGACCCCGACGCCTTTCTGCCGAGCGACCTCGGCGTCCGCCACGCGCTCGAGCAACTCAGCCAGGACGGCAGGCCGGGCGCGGCGACGAAGCTCGCAGAGCACTGGCGGCCCTACCGCGCCTATGCGCTACAGCACCTGTGGGCCTCGCTAACTCCACCGCAACGAGCGCGGAAGCCCGCAAGGGAAGCAAAGAAAGCAGAGTCCGCAAGCGGACAAAGGGGAATGAGACCGGCTGCAAGCAGCGACACGACGGCACGAACGAGCGACGCCGAGAAAAGAATCGCGGCGTGAGAAAGGTGACGAGATCGATGCCCACCATGCAAACCGAGCAGACCGAGCAGACCAAGCAGACCCTCTACACGACGATGGAAAGCTCGATCGGCGAGCTGCTGCTCGTCGGCGACGGGGAGACCCTGAGCGGCCTCTACATGCAGGACGGTCGCAAGCCCAAGCAGATCGCCCCGGGCTGGGTCGAGGCGGCGGCGTCATTTGCGGATGTGAGAGCGCAGCTCGAGGAGTACTTCGCCGGCGAGCGCACGACCTTCGAGGTCCCGCTCGCCCCCGAGGGGGCACCCTTCGAACGCGAGGTCTGGCGCGCGCTGGAGGAGATCCCCTATGGCGAGACCGTCAGCTACGGCGAGATCGCCCGGCGCGTCGGCCAGCCGGGCGCCGCGCGCGCGGTGGGCACGGCCAACGGCCGCAACCCGATCGCCGTGATCGTCCCCTGCCACCGCGTGATCGGCGCGGACGGCTCGCTCACCGGCTACGGCGGTGGGCTGGAGCGCAAGCGGCTGCTGCTCGAGCTCGAGCGTGGCCAGGGACGTCTGGGGTCGCGCTAGCCCTTCAGCCCTGTTCGGGTCCGATCTGCTCGATAAACGCCGCCAGCGCCGCGACCTGACCCGGCTCGCCGGACAGGTGCAGGCGCTTGACCGCCGCGAGCATCGGGGCCGCGTCGTACCCCTTCAGCTCGGCCTCCTCGGGGTGCTCCAGCCCTTCGCGCAGGAAGCGCTCGTCGACGAGCACCCGCCGCCCGTCGGCGAGCGTCACGGCGTGCCCCGCGAAGCCCGCGAAGTCAGGCCCAACCGTGCGCGCCTTCCCGACGAGGTGGCACGCGGCGCAGCCGTCGGCAACGGCCAGGCGAGCGCCCTGTTCGACGAGCTGCTGCTCGTGGGTGAAGGGCGCGGTGACGTAGGCGGGCACGCTCGAGCTGGACGAGCCCGCGCCGCTCGCATGACCACTCGAGCCGCAACCGGCGACGGCGAAGGCGAAGGCGAAGGCAACGACGGCGAGGGCAAGCACACCCACGCTCGCGCGACCGTTCGCGCCCTCGCATCCGTTCGTGCGTACGCGTCCGTTCGCGCTCGCGAGCACGGCCCTCGATCGCCTGAGTTCCACGCCTTCTAGGTTATGTCGCCCGTTCGGCCGCGCGCAGGCCGCTGAGCAACCAGACCGCGAACAGCACGATCAGGCCCGCCGCGCACACGAAGGCCAGGCCCGTATGTTCGTGCACGCCGGAGATCAGACCGCGGCCGGCGTCGAGAAAGGCGGTCGCCGGGTTGACGCTCGCGACGTCGTGGATCCAGCCCTTGAGCAGCTGCAGGGGAACGTAGACGGGCGCGAGGAACAGGATCAGGAAGACCGGCGTCTGCATCAACGGGCCGGCCTGGATCGTGCGGAAGCGGAACGCCACGCCCCCCGCCCAGCCGTAGCCGATGAGCACGAGCAGCGCCGCGAGGCCGTACAGGCCGAAGATGTCGACCCCCCCGCCGGTGACCCGCATGCCCGAGACGAGCGCCACGGCCGTCACCAGGCTCAGCGTGATCGCGGCGCGCGAGAGGCCCACGATCGCGTAGCCGAGCGCGATCCCGCGCCGGTCCTCGGCCGCCAGCATCAGCCGCCGGGCGAAGCCGCTTTCGAAGTCGAACGCGAGCGTGAAACCCGTGAACAGGCCCGAGAACATCGCCGACTGGCACAGCACGAACACGAACTGGAACGCCGTGTACCCCGCGGGGAAGGTGAAGCCGGGCACTTTCCCGAGGGCAGACAGACCGCCGGCGAAGCTCGCGAAGAACACGAGCGGGAAGATCAGCGAGGGGAAGATCAGGTCGGGCCGGCGGATGTAGGTGTGCATCCCCCGCCAGGCGATCGTCCAGGCGACGCGCCACAGGCCGCCGTGGGTGGCGCGGGGGGCTTTCGGCGGGGCGCCGTCGCCCGTTTGCGCATCGTTGCCCGGGAGCTCGTCCGGGCGTTGGTCGCGGATCGATTGGGCGCTCATGTCCTCTGCATCCTCGTGCGCAGGGCGGAGCTGGCCGCGAGCAGCGCGATCGCGCCGAGGCAGCCCGCGACCGCGAAGCCGCGCCACAGCGCGGTCGCGTCCCAGCCGTAGATGTAGAGGCTGCGGAACGCCTCGATCAGGTAGGAGATCGGGTTCCAGTCGGCGACCGTGTGAAACCAGCCATTGCCGAGCAGGTTGCGCGGCAGGTTGCTCGAGGAGAGGAACACGAACACGAAAAACAACGGGAACAGTCCCTGCACGGCTTCGCCGGACCCCGTCCACAGCGCGGCGGCGCAACCGAACGCGCCGAACGCGACCGTCGTCAGCGAGCCCAGCGCGATCACCACGAGCACGCCACCGGCGCCGGCGTCGAGGTGGGCTCCGACGAGCAGGCCGATCGCGATGTACACCGCCGACTGCAGCGCCCCCACCGCCGCGACGCCGACGAGCAGGCCCGCGATCAGCGCCACCCGCCGCAGAGGCGTCAGCGCGAGGCGATTGAAGAAGCCGCTCTCGATGTCCTCCGCGAGGTTCGTGCCGGTGTTGATCAGCGCGAACATCGCCCCCTGCAGGAACGCCACCGCGATCGCGAACGACACGTAGGAGTGCGTCGGAAAGCCCGGCAGCAGCGTCGCCGATCTCAGGCCACTGGCGTTGACCGCCAGGAGGATGATCGGGAAGAACACGATCGGGAACAGCTGGAACGGCTGGCGCAGCGTCTTTCGCATCGAGCGCCGCGCGAGCACGCTCACCTGGGTCGAGAGCAGGCCTCCTCTCATGCGCCCTGAGCGGCGACGGGCGCCGGCTGCCCGTCGCCCTCCGCGTCTCCCTCCTCGGCCGCCCCCTCGAGCGAGCGACCGGTCTTCGCCAGGAACACGTCGTCGAGCGTCGGCGTGTGCAGGCGCAGGTCGGCGATCGGCAGGTGCTCGGCGTCGAGCGTGCGGACGATCTCCGCGAGGTCGCTCACGCCCTCGGGCAGACGCGCGGCGACGCTGTTGGCCGCGGCCGCGCCCTCCTCGCCGAAGCGGGCAAGAACCTCCCGCAGCCGCTCGCGATCGCCCGGGTCCTGGGGCACGACCTCGACGCTCGAGCGCCCGATCTCCGCCTTCAGTGCCTTCGGCGTGCCCTCGGCGACGATCGTGCCGCGGTCGATGATCCCGACGCGATCGGCGAGCACATCGGCCTCCTCGAGGTACTGCGTCGTCAGGAACACGGTCACGCCGTCGTCGGCCAGTCGTCTGACCTCGTCCCACAGCGCGGCGCGGCTCTGGGGGTCGAGGCCGGTCGTCGGCTCGTCGAGGAACAGCAACCGCGGACGGTGCACGAGCGCGAGGCCGAGGTCGAGCCGGCGCTTCATCCCGCCGGAGTAGCCGCCGACCTTGCGATCGGCCGCGTCACTCAGCCCGACACGCTCGAGCAGCTCCGTGCCGCGCGCTTCGCGCTCGTCCCTGCCGAGACCGTGCAGCGCGCTCTGCAGGCGCATGTGCTCGCGGCCGGTCAGGAACGGGTCCAGCGCGGACTCCTGCAGCGAGGCGCCGATCGCACCGCGCACCTCCGCCCCCTGCGTAACCACGTCGAGGCCCGCGACGCGAGCTTTCCCGGAGGTCGGCGGCAGCAGCGTCGTCAGCACCAGCACCGTCGTCGACTTGCCGGCGCCATTCGGGCCGAGGAAGCCGTAGATCTCCCCCGGCGCGACGCGCAGGTCGATGCCGTCGACGGCGCGCACGCCGCCCTTGAAGTCCTTCACCAGGCCTTCGACCTCGATGCCGTTGCCGCCGACTATCCCGCTGTCGGTGCTCGTCACGATTTGCTCCCTTCCACAGCCATCTCGGCGCTCATCATAGGCAGCTCTCCCTCGATCTACCGCGGCGCCGAGCACCTCGGCAACACAAAGCTGTCCCGTTTGGCCCGCCCTGTCGGATAAGGGAACGGAGGCCTTCCACGCGAGCTACCGCGATCGGCGGACGTGTGGAGCACCAAGTCCAATCCACCAAGCGAACAGGAGACAGCAAAATGCCAAGCACGAACATCAACCACGTCGTCCTCACCGGGCGGCTCACGAGCGACCCCGACCTGCGCACCCTGCCCTCGGGGAGCAGCATCTGCCACCTGCGGATCGCGGTCAACGCCCGGCGGCGCGACCCGTCGGGGGAGTGGGTCGAGAAGCCGAACTTCTTCGACGTCACCGTCTTCGGCGGTCCGGGCGAGAACGTCGCGAAGTACGTCTACAAGGGTCGCCCCGTGGCGATCGACGGGCGCCTGGACTGGCGCTCGTGGGAGACGCCCGACGGTCGCAAAGCCCAGGCGGTGAGCGTGATCGCCCACAGCGTCCAGTTCCTCGGGAGTCCCCCGAGCGACCCCGACGACGGCCTCGCGGACTACGGCACGGGCGCGCTGGAGGGCATCGCCGGCGGCGAGGAGGAGGCGCTGGACATCGGCGACCAGGAGGTAATTGCGGCAGCCGCCGCGGCGGGCTAGTCGAGCTCGGGAGCGCTGTGCCGGGACAGGACCCAAACAGCCGTCCCGGCCCAGCACCTCCCGATTGCGGTGATACTTGCCGTGATAGTCTCGCCCGCCTTCGGCGAGGCCCACGATCGAACGTGCTGGTCCGTCCGTCCAGGGCACTTTCGTTAGGAGGAAGCGAAGTCGTGAAGCTCGTGATCGCCATCGTGCGTCCGGAGAAGGTGAACGACGTGCTCGAGGCCCTCTACCGCGCCGAGGTCGGCGGCATCTCAATGAGCCGCGTGCAGGGACACGGGGGCGAGCTCGATCGGGTCGAGACCTACCGCGGCACGACCGTCAAGATGGGGCTCTCCGAGAAGGTCCGCTTCGAGGTCGCCGTCTCCGACGCGTTCGTCGCGCCGACGATCGACGCGCTCTGCGCCGGCGCGCGGACTGGCGAGGTCGGCGACGGAAAGGTCTTCGTGTTGGAACTCGAGCAGGCTGTTCGGATCCGCACCGGCGAGACCGACGAAGGCGCCGTGACCCCGATACGCGAGCAATGACGATCGCCGCTCCGTCGCTCAGATGATGGCGATCGCCGCGCTTGCGGGAGCGAGCGGTGTGAACGCGGGCGACACCGCCTGGATGCTGGTGGGGACCGCGATGGTGCTGCTGATGACCCCGGCGCTCGGCCTGTTCTATGCGGGCCTCGTGCGCTCGAAGAACACGCTCAACACGTTCATGATGTCGATCGGCGCGATCGCGGTCGCCACCGTCATGTGGGCGCTCGTCGGCTACTCGCTCGCGTTCGCCAAGGGCGATGGGTTCGTCGGCGGGCTCGGCCACGCGTTCCTGCACGGTGTCGCCTTCGCCCCGCGTCCCGGGACGGCGATCCCACAGCTGTTGTTCTTCGCCTTCCAGGCGACGTTCTGCATCGTCACGACGGCGCTCGTCTCGGGCGCGGTCGTCGAGCGGATGCGCTTCGGCCCGTTCCTGCTGTTCGCGGGCCTGTGGTCGGTGCTCGTCTATGCGGTGCTCGCCCACTGGTCCTTCGGCGGCGGCTGGCTGCAGGCGCACGGGACGCTCGACTTCGCCGGCGGCGTGCCGGTCGAGATGGGCTCCGGCTTCTCCGCGCTGGCGGCCGCGCTCGTCGTCGGCGCGCGCAAGGACTACGGACGGCAGGCCCTGCTCCCGCACAACGCGGTCTACGTGCTGCTCGGCGCGGGCCTGTTGTGGTTCGGCTGGTTTGGCTTCAACGGCGGCAGCGGCTTCTCGACCGGACACGCAAGCGTGCTCGCGTTCACGAACACGCTCCTGACACCGGCGTGCACGCTGGCCGTGTGGTTCGTGCTCGACCTGCTGCGCGGCAGGCGCGTGACCGCGATCGGCGCCGCGACGGCGATCATCGTCGGCTGCGTCGCGATCACCCCCGCGGGCGGCTACATCAGCCCGGGATGGGCGATGGCGCTCGGCGCGCTCGCCGCGCTGCCGAGCTACGCGATCATCCTCTGGCGCCCGCGCACGCGGATTGATGAGACGCTCGACGTGCTCGCTGCGCACGGCACAGCTGGACTGACCGGTATCCTCTTCATCGGCTTCGTCGCCCAGCTTGCCTGGAACGGCAAGTCAAACGGCCTGCTGTACGGCAACGCGTCCCAGCTCGGCCACCAGGCGATCGCGGCGCTCGCCGGACCGGCCTACGCCTTCACCGCCACGTTCCTGCTACTGCGGCTGATCGGGCTGTTCGCGCCACTGCGGGCCACCGAACACGAGGAGGCGCTCGGCATGGACATCGTGCAGCACGGCGAGGAGGCCTACGCCACGGGAGAGGGCGCGATCCTCGTCTCGACGGAGGCCGGCCTGGAGGCAGAGGTGGCGCTCGCGCAGCCTTGAGAGCCGCCGCTCCGCGCGGCATCTCTCGAAACTCAGGCCGCGTCGGCGCGCTGATCTCGCTGCTCGGCGCGTTGCTCGCGGTCGTGCCGCTACGTCAGGCGAGCGCGCCGGCGGGCAGCACGAAGCGCAGCGGTGCCGACGTCGCCGGCTGCGCTCCCCGCCCGCCCAGGCGAGCACCGTGCAGCCCGGAGCTGGGGGCCGAGGCAGCGGCCGCCTCCGGAACCCCGTCGTGATCGACGATCCACGCCATCACGGCCGCCGAGTCGGCGCCCGCGGCGAGGATCCCGGCACGCTCGATCACCTCACCACCGGAAGGGTGAGGACGCGCCAGGCGCGTCACCAGCTCACGGATCGCATCGTCGTCCATGCCGACCACACTAGCCCCTCTACGGCCGGGGCGCCTGACGATCTCTAGAAGAGATCGCGCAGGTGCGGGCAACCGCGGCGCGCCGTCTCAACCACGCGGACCTCGCGCAAGCTCTTCGGCCCTCATCGCCGCGGCGATCGCGAGATCGTCCTCTCCCCCGCGCTCGGAGAGCCCGCGGACGACACCGGCGCGCTCGTCGGGAGTGCGGTTCTGGCTGAGCTTGCGCTTGCCCTGGAGGGAGGAGATCTCGAGCGTGAACGCGAGGATGTGCGGCAGCAGCTCCTCGACGCGACCCGCGGGAGCGGACGCGAGCGACCAGGAGGACGAGGAGCCCTCGTGGACGGCGGCGAGCTCGGCGAGGTGGGCGAGCACCGCGTCGCGCTCCTCCAGCGGGCGCGGACGGCCGTAGGCGTGGACGGCGAGGAAGTTGTAGGTCGGCAGGCCCCCATCCGGGTACCAGCGCGGCGAGACGTAGGCGCGGTGGCCGCTGAAGATCGCGAGCGCCTCGGGGCCCGCGCCGAGGTGGCGCGCGAGCGGGTCGGCGCGAGCGACGTGCGCGACCAACGTCCCGGACGCGCCCTCGTCGCGATGGAGGACGAACGGGATGTGCGCGGCGAGCGGGCCGTCGGCAGAGAGCACGAGCAAGCCGAAGCGAGCAGCCTCGATCATGTCGTGGAGGGCCGGTAGCTCGCGGGCGGCGTAATCGGGCTTGACGTACATCCACAGGCATTCTCGCGCCCCGAGGCGATGCTCGTCGCCCCGACGGCTACCGCCGGAGTGTCCGTCGAGAGTAACCAAGCCGGCAACCGGCCCAGGCACCGCGGCCGGCGAGATAGGCTTGCTTGGGATGCTGGGACGCTCGACGATAATCATCACCGCGGTGCTGGCGCTCGGCGTGGCGCCCGCCGGCGCGCTTGGAAGCTCCGGGAACGCCGCCGCGACACACGCGTATATCGAGGCGAACTTCAAGCTCTCGCGCGCGGCCGAGGCGAGCGTCGCGCCGGCGCAGGCGAAGATCGTCGCGCTCGATGCGCAGCTCGGGAGGGAATGCCCGAAGGCGGGCGAGGGAGGGCCCGAGGACGAAGAATCGCAGAAGATCGCCTACGAGGTCTCGAGCGCGCTCTGGTCGGTCAGCTATGGGGCCGGCAGCGGCTCGATCCGGGCGTTCGCGAAAACCGTGAGCTCGTTGAGCTGGAGCAACCCAACCCTGACCCGCATCGCCCGGCACTACGCGAAGACCCTGGAAGGGCTCGCGGCCCTGCCGCTGCCGAACCTCTGCGGCAACGTGCGCGAATGGACGGCGAGCGGTTTCCACACGATCCCGGCGGCGACTCTGCAGCTCGACGAACACGTCGAGGCGCTCGAAGGCCACACGATCCCAGCGAAGCTCCTCGCCCCCTACGAGCGCCCCTCGGACAGGAGCATCGTCGCGCAGACGGCGCGCTTGGAAACGAAGCTCGAACGCACCGAAACGGTCGTCGGCTTCAACGACTGGGACATGTTGCTGGAAACGCTCGGGCTCAACCAGTAGGCGCCCGGGCACTCCTCGCCTACTCGCCCAGCGCTCTCCGTTCCGCCGCCTGCGCCAGGGTGACGTAGACACCAGCGAGCACGTCGGTGAGGTTGCGGTCCCCGACCTCGACCGGGGCGGGACCGAGCTGGCGCAGCAGCGCGTCGGGGGCTTCGCCGGCGAGCGGGCTCACGTGGAAGGCGTCCAGCTCGGGCCCGCAGGCCCAGAATGAGTCGAGCACGGCGGACAGTGGCACGCTTGGCTCGGACACATTGGAGTCCTCGGCTGAAGAAGTCGTGCTCGTCTTGGCGCCGCGCCCGGTGGGGGCGCGCCGCTTGCGCAGGCTCTCCACGAGCTCGTCCTGGTCGCGTCCTCTCCAGGTGAAGATCAGGAATGGATCCTCGTCGAAGCGCTCGGCGAGGATGTAGTAGGCGGCCGCGATGTGCTTGCACGGATTCGCCCCGTCCGGACAGGTGCAGGTCGCGGCCAGCTCGCTCGCCGAGCGCGGGAACAGCGTCAGCTTGCACTCCTCGAGGAGCTCCTCGATGTCATGCGGCATCTCGCCGGCGAGCAGCTTCGCGAGCGGCAGCACCTGCGCCGCCATCGCCTTCTCCGCCCGGCGCCACTGATTCTCGGTGAGCGCTTTGAAGCGGATGCGCACGCGATAGGGCGTATGGCGCGAACCCTGCACCTTCGCCAGCACCACCCCGTGCTCGACGTCGAGCTCTGTGACCTGACCGGAGCGGGCGTAGTTGCGTCCGCGCTGCAGCCGCGAGCCGACGCCGAAGGACTCGAGCAGCTCGATGAAGCGCCGCGACCACCACGTCTCGCCGATCTCCCCGCGCCGGCTGCGCGCCTGGATGCCACCCTCCGCCGGCAGCGGCCGCGTCCATTCATAGTCGGGGTAGTGGTCGAACGAGGCCATCGTCAGTCCGCCACCGCGCCGGCCGAGAGCGTCACCAGCTCGCGCAGCTGGGACGTGTCGAGCTCGGTGATCCACGCCTCGCCCGTGCCGACGATGCGGTCGGCGAGATCCTTCTTGCGGTTGATCAGCGTGTCGATCCGCTCCTCGAGCGTGCCCACACACGTCAGCTTGCGCACCTGCACGTTCTTCTTCTGCCCGATCCGGAACGCCCGGTCGGTCGCCTGATCCTCGACCGCGGGGTTCCACCAGCGGTCGAAGTGGACCACATGGTTGGCCGCGGTCAGGTTGAGCCCGGTGCCGCCCGCCTTCAGCGACAGCACGAAGATCGACGGCCCGTCCTCGGACTGGAACCGCTGCACCATCTGATCGCGCGCGCTTCTCGAGGTGCCGCCGTGCAGGAACATGACCTCGCGGCCGAGGCGCTCCTGAAGATGCCCACGCAGCATGTGTCCGAACTCGGTGAACTGGGTGAAGCAGAGCGCGCGATCGCCCTCGGCGAGCGCTTCGTCGAGGATCTCCTCCAGGCGCGCGAGCTTGCCCGAGCGCCCAGCCAGATCAGAGCGATCCTTGAGCAGATGCGCGGGGTGGTTGCAGACCTGCTTGAGCTTGATCAGCGCCGCGAGGATGATCCCGGAGCGTTCGATTCCTTCGGCCTGCCCCGCCTTGTGCAGCATCTCCTCGACGACCGCCTCATAGAGACTCGCCTGCTCCTTGGTGAGGTTGCAGTCCACGCGCATCTCGATCTTCTCGGGCAGGTCCCCGATGATCTGCTTGTCGGTCTTCAGGCGGCGCAGGATGAACGGGCCGGTCGCCTGGCGCAGCTGTGCGGTCGCGTGCTCGTCGCGGTAGCGTTCGATCGGCCTCGCGTAGCAGCGCTTGAACGTCGCCGCCGGGCCGAGCAGCCCCGGGTTGAGAAAGTCCATGATCGAGTGCAGCTCCGTCAGCCGGTTCTCGACCGGGGTGCCAGTGAGCGCGACTCGATGACGGGCGCCCAGCGAGCGGATCGCGCGCGTCTGCTTGGTGTCGATCGTCTTGATGTTCTGCGCCTCGTCGAGCGCGATCCGCTCCCACTTCACCGCGCCGAGCGTGTCGCGGTCGCGCGTCGTGAGCGCGTACGTCGTGATCACCAGATCGCTCGCGCGCGCCGCGCGGGCGAACTTCTTCTCCGCCAGACGTTCGGGACCGTGATGTACATGAACGCGCAATCCCGGTGCGAACCGCTGCGCCTCGCGCTCCCAGTTGCCCACCACCGACATCGGACAGATCAGCAGCGTCGGCGCCAAGCGCTTGCGCCCGGCATGCTCGCGCTCGGCGAGCAACAGCGCCAGCAGCTGGATGGTCTTGCCGAGGCCCATGTCGTCCGCCAGGCACGCGCCGAGGCCGAGGCTCGACAGGAACGAGAGCCACGCAAGGCCGCGCTGCTGGTAGGGACGGAGCTCCCCGTCGAGCGTGGCCGGGGTGGGGACCTCCCGCAGCTTGCGCTCGCCGTCGCCGCTGAGCAGCTCCTTCAACCACCCGCCGGCCTCGATCTCGACGGGCGGCGAGTCGGTCTTCGCCTGGGCGCCGGCGCCCAGCTCGAGGCTCTCGCGGATCAGCTCGCCCGCCGGCGCGTGGCCCTGTTCGGCGCGCTTCTCGAAGAAGGCGAGCGCCGCCTCGACGTCCTCCGGGCGCAGCACAATCCAGCGCCCGCGCGCCATCACCAGCGGCAGCTTCAGCGCCGCCAGCTCGCGCAGCTCCGCCAACGTCAGCGTCGCATCGCCGACCGCGATCCTCCACTGATATGCGCACAGGCCGTCCAGGCCGAACAGCCCGCTGCCCTCCTCGATCTCATCGAACGGCTCCACCTTGAGACTGAGCCGCAGCCGCTTGTTCCACCACGGCGGCGCGAGCACTCCGAACCCGGCCTGCTCGAGCGCCGGGGCGGCGTCGCGCACGAAACCGATCGCCGCCTCCGGGGTCAGATCGACGCGGGTCGGGGCGGCCTCACGCAGCGCCGGCTCCAAGCCGGGCCACAGTCGCAGCGCATGACCGAGCCCGCCGAGCAGCCGCTCCTGTGGATCCGCCAGCCGGTGGCCAAGCGCCTTCAGCCCAGCTCCGTTGGAGCGCCACACCTCCTCGGCTCCGATCAGCACGCTCGGATCGTCCTTGGCCTGGAGCAGGATCTCGACACGCCACCGATCGGAGTCCAGCCCACCATCCACGTCCGGCCGATCGCGATTCGCGCCCAGCTCGTCGCCATCCGACTCGGCCTGAAGCTCGCCCTCCATCCACCCCACCGGCTCCTCCGGCTCACATAGACGAAAACAGGTCCGAAACATGCGGTGCTCCGCATACCGCTCCCCCGCCTGCCGCCACTCGTCGAGCTCCTCGGCCAGCACCGCCAACTCCCGCTCGTGTGCATCGACAGCGACCGGGGCGGGGTTCGTCAACGCCGCCACCCATGCGTCGACGACCGGGAGCTGGCGCTTCGAGCGCCGGCGCGCTCGCCGTCCTGTGAGACCGTCGGCGAGCAAGCTCCGCGCGCACGCGTCGACGAACGTCCCCAGCAGATCGCCCACGACAGCCTCGGGTGCGTCGGGCTCCTCGGAGGAGGAGATCTCCGCCCGCACGAGCGGCGGCATCGCCGCGACCAGCATCAGAATGCGCTCTGAGTCCTCGGGATCGCCAGGCATCGCGCGCCACCACGCGAGCCATCCCTGATCGCGCCGTAGGAGCCCGGGGAGCAGGCGTCCGCGCGCAACCAGCTCGAGCGCGAGCCTGCTCGCCTCGGCCAGGAACCGCAATGAATCGTCGAGCGCCACGCCCTTCTGGTCAGGGGCGCCATCGGCATAGCCGGCGGCCGGCTGGGCGAGCAGCAGCTCCAGCGCGACCGCCGGCCCCAGCCCGATCGCCGGAACCACCCAGGGATCGAGCAGCTCCGGACTGCCGGGGCGTGCCTCCTCGTCTCCCCGCAACAGCTGCGGCGAGTGCTGCGGGCCCTCATCGAAAGATGGCAACAGCAAGTGCAGCTCACGCTCGAGCAAGGCCGCGGGTTCGAGCGAGACCCCCAGCGCCTCGCATGCTCCAGCAAGATCCCGCACCCCACAGGCAAACGGGTGCTTGCGTGCCCGCGGTTTCGCCGGCCTGCCTCCTCGACGCCTCGGCGCCCGCGAGGACTCCTCCGAGTCCTCTCCCCACACGCACAGCGTCGAGTCTCGAGACCAGACTGCGTGCAGAGCGATCACGGGCGCATCTTTGCGCGATGGACGGACGCCTCTTCCAGACCAAAGACGCTCTCAGAGCCCGTCGCCGATGAACGCGGCGACGGCAGCGCCCACATCAGCGGCGACGACGGGGCCGAGGCGCAGCGTCCATGCGTCGTCGAGCTCTTGACGGAGCTGGTAGCGAATGTCTTCGGCGGTGAGCAGGCGCTCGTGGCGGTGCGCGCGTGCGAAACCGCTGCTGCCGGTGAACGTCGCGTCAATCCCAAACCGACCACCCTCGACCGGCCAGATCGACAGCTTGTCGGGGATCGGCCGCGCTAGCTCTCTCGACACGCACCCATCCTAAACCCGCCGGAGCGGCGTCCGGAAGCCGAGGGAGCCTCAGGCCGCGCGCTCGAGGTACTCGCGCAGCGCCGTGCGAGCAATCTCGCTGACGGAGCGCTGCTCGCGGCGGGCGCGGGCCTGGAGCGCTTTGGCGAGCTTGGGATCCACGCGCACCTGCACGCGCGGGGAGACGCCGGAGGGACTCAGGGAGGGCCGACCGACGGTGACCTTGATCGCCTTGTCGAGGTCGTAGCCGCGTTCGGCCTCGTCGGCGAGCGCCTCGATGTCCTCCTCGGAGAGTTCAGTACCAGCGAGGGTCTTGATCTTTTTCATTTCTTGGCCTCCTCGTACCGCTGCCTGTACTTGTTGCGTAACGACATCGCGTGGATCACCAGCAGACCGCCATTGGGCAGCTCGATAACCATGACCTCCAGTGGTTTCCCCTGCGGATCATCACCGAGGAAGACGACCCGGGTGTCCGGGACCTCTCCTTCGCGGCCAGCCGGTGGAGGCTCCTCGAAGCGAACGCTGTAGTTGAAGATGACATGGCGAATGTTGTCCTTCGATACGCGGTGTCGTGTTGCGGCGCGCGCGAATCGCACGCTCACAGTCGGCACTATAGCAATTTTGTCAGACATAATGGGAGAGGCCAACCACATGTAGCTCTTGTGAGAGGGGCCTATCTCCTATACCGACCATTCCCGCCTCACGGGACAGTTTTACCGGCGAGTCGTGGTGCTCACCCGCGCACGCGCGGGCAAAGCAGCACTCGGACGCTGGACTGGCGGAAGCTGGAGCGCGACGCGATGAACCTGCTGCGGAGGGGACCGTTATCAGATCTGATAACATATGCTTGTGAAGCCGTCGCTGGAAGATGTCCTGGAGCAGGCCGTACGGCTGCAGGAATTGGTCCCCGGCGCCGTGCTGGTCGGGGGATCCGCGGCGGCGCTCTACGCCCATCATCGGGAGTCGCTCGATCACGACCATGTGATCGAGGATCTCGCGGAGCGCTTCGAGACGATCCTCCAGAACCTGGAGGCGCTCGGGGACTGGTCGACGGCCAAGGCCCAGCCTGGGAAGATCATCCTCGGCGAGCTCGGGGGCATCGAGACCGGCGTGCGTCAGCTGCTGCGCAGCCGGCCGCTCGAGACCACCGAGATCGAGGTGCGGGGCAAGCAGCTCGTCCTACCGACGGCGGCGGAGATCCTGAGGATCAAGGCTTGGCTTGCCCTGAGCCGCAACCAGACCCGCGACTACCTCGACATCGCGGCCCTCGCGGAGGATATGGGACTCGACGAGGCGGCTGGGGTTCTGCGAGGCATCGACGATTACTACGCCGACATCAACACCCGGCCAGAGGCGGTTGCCACGCAACTCGTCAGGCAGTTGGCGGACCCCCGGCCGCGAGACGCCGATGTCACCACGCAGCTCGCCAGCTACAAGGCGCTGGATTCCCGCTGGCACGAGTGGTCGGCGGTCAAGGCGGTGCTCGCGGACCTCGCGGAGAGAATCGTGCGATGACGATGCAATTTCGCAACCTCGACTTCAATCCCACCGCACCGCTGGACCGGTGGCCGGCCGAGGCGATCGAGACAGTCATCGACCGAGGCTCGCTGTCGGACTGGCGTCAGCTCGCCGAGGCGATTCGCGGCAACCCCTGGGGACCGGCCGCGCGCACGACCGAGACCGTCGCCGGCTGGGACGAGCACTACGGCGTCGATGCGCTGATGATCGGCGTGATTCGCCACGCGCGCGAGAGCGTCACCCTGGAAGGACGGGCCGAGTACGCCGCACAGATTCGCTCCTGGCGCACCCAGACCGGGATGACGCTCCGCCAGTTCGCGCGGGCAGCCGGCACCTCGGCTTCCCGGCTGTCCGACTACGAGAACGCGAAGGTCGCACCCACCACCGACGTGCTCGGCCGCCTCAGCTACGTCGCGGCCACGCACGATGGGCATGACCTCGCCTCGAAGAGCTGAGGGTCAGGCTGACGGATACGCAGATTCTAGCTGATGAATGTGCAACATGGTGGTGACAAACGCGCAAAGCTGCCCACCGCTCCTACAGCCGTGCGGGCGACCACATACGTATAGAGATCTTCTCGAACCGGATCGAGGTGGCCATCGAGAAGCAGCAGACCGCCTCATCGATCCCCTCAAAGCCAGTGGCGCAAGCTTGTCGGCGCCGACTTCGTGTGCTCCTCCAGCAGCCGGTCGAGCTCGGTGACCATGTGCCCGATCGTCGCCGGGCTGCCGCGTGGGTAGCTGCCACGGTCAACAAGCACGAGACCGTAATGGACCTGGCCGCGCTGGTCATAATCGTCGGCGATGACGCTCAGGTCGGCGACGTCTTCTGTGACGACCGTTCGCTGCTCGGTCTGGGCCAGCGCGAAGATGTCCGCGTCCGCGAGCCCGCGAAGCTCGGCGCGCTCGACCACCGCGTTGGCATCGTGTCCGCGAGCGCGGAGCTGCTCGGCGATCGCGTGCGTGTACATCTCGTCGAGCATAAGCTTCACGGCTCAGGCGAGCGCTTGTTGTGTGCGCTTCCACGCTGCGTATTGCCGGTCGGCCTCCTCGTGGTTGAAGGCAATCCGCGCGTCCACCTCCTCGCGGAAGTCGCCATAGTACCTGAGGGCCACGTTGACCTGTGCGTGTGAGAGGTTGCCCCACTCGGCGGCACCCGCGATCGCCTGCTCGCCGGCGGACCCAAATTCCTTGACGACTTTCACGACCTGCCACACGTCTGGACCGAAGGCGAGTGCCGCGCGGCGTCCGGTGGGACCTTCCTTGAACACGATGCCTGGGTGGTCCTCCATCCGTAGGCCCTCGTCGATCAGTCGCTCCGCCGTGCGCGCCTTGGCCTCGCCACGGCGCCGCGCGCCCAAATCGAGACGGGCAAGCGTTCGTGGGCTCATGCGGATCGAGAACGGCTTCTGGGCTGGCTGATGACTCATGTAGTTGTGCGTAGTCTAGAGCACTACGCCAGGTCGATCGCGTAGCCTCGTACGGCACCCAGCGGTGTGTGAGCTCACCCTGACCACTCCGCAAACGTGCCCTCGCGCAGGATCTGCGCTTGGACTTTGAGCAGAACGGTGAGCGCCAGGCTCGTGAGCGCGGTCATATCGTGGGCGATCGCCGCTCGCCGCTCGTTGTCCGGGGCGATGTCGCGGAGCATGTCGGCGTACGTGTTGACCTGGTCCTCGAGCGCCTCGATCAGTGCCCAGCCGTGGGTCCCCAGGTCGACCCGCGGGTCGCTCGGCGGCCCGCTCCAGCCGATCTCCTCGAGCAGCGCGCGCACCGCGTCCATGTAGTGCAGGGCGTCCTGGTAGCGCTCGACGTGAGCGCGGGAATCCACCCGCTCGTCGGCGCTGGTCACGTGTTGTGCCGCAACGGCGAGCTGGCTGCGCAAGCCATCGCGCACTGGACCGACCAGCTCACGCGGGATCAGAACCGTACAAGTACCCTGGGGCTGCATGGGAAACCGCACCTTTCCTATGTAGACCCCGGCGCGGGTTACCGCCTGCGTCGGGGTCGCTGACTACGACAACCGATCACGATACGTCAAGACCGGCCCGTATCAACCCGCCATCGCAGAATTGGCGCAAACTCGGCGCAGAGCCGTCACAGATTCCGAGTGGTCGTCCCCGTTCCTCTAGCGCCCGTCGATGCCGTCGAACAGCTCCGCGGCTGAGATCTCGAGGGCCTTGCACAGCTTGGAGATGGTGCGGACCTTCGGCTCGCGCTCTCGGCGCTCGATTTTCGCCACGTGGCTCGGATTGAGATTGGATTCGTGCGCCGCTTGTTCCTGGCTCCAGCCCCGTTCCTCCCGAAGCCGCCGCAGATTGGCGGCGAAGATCGCCAGCGGATCGTCCATCAGCGAACGATCCCTTGCATATGCCGGCCGTACCAGGTACAGTTGGGACAGTTGGCACAGACAACTGTCTGAGGCGTCTGAGAAAGGAGCAATCGGGTGACCTGGCGTTTGAGGACAAACCGACGAAGTCGCGGTCAGATCGGCGATCGCACGGCGACGTGCAGGCACGGTCGACGGGACGTCGGCGCGCTGCACGATGGACATCCCCGGGACCGGCTGCTCGTCAGTCGCTGGGGTCCCGGTGCCGTCAGCCGTCGGGCGGCGAGGAACCGCCGCCCGGCCCCTTCTCCAGCTCGCGTTCTTCGAGGCGGCGCATCAGCTCGACGCTCGACCAGCCAAGTGCTCGCGCGATGCGGCGCGCGAGGCCGAAACTCGGATTGTGCCCGGCCTCGATGTGAGATATGCGGCCCTGCGTGCTACCGGCCGCGAGGGCGACGTCTTCCTGGCTCAGGTCCAGCTCATTGCGGCGCTCGAAGATCACTTCGCCGAGCGCACGTTGGGTGTCAGGACTCCTCGGCATCTCGTGCAACCCTCGCCAATCGGCATGCCAAATGCCATCCATTTATTCATGGGCTGGGCTCGGGTGGGTCGCCGTACGGCCGGGCGTGTAGCGCACCCGCGGGGGAGGGACGACGATGAGCGCGGCTCTGGTAGCCGTGGTGCCGCCGTGGCCGAAGGCGCTGGGTGTCGCGCTGGTCATCGCCGTGGCCTCGCTCGGTGCTACCCCGGCGTTTGCGGCGCCGGTCTGGACCGTCGAGCCCGTCGCCCAACCAACAAACTTCCAGACCAGTGATGGCCTTGGCGACGACTCTTATGGGATCGAACTCGAGAACATCGGTACAACATCCTCGACGGGTGCGATTACGGTAGTTGATCGCCTCCCTCCGGGAGTCACCACCAGTCAGACGCCCCAGACGGTGCTGAACGGCAGCCACGAAGGACAGTGGAGTTGCAGTCTTGGTCAAGGCCAAACGGTGGTGACATGCACTACGGAATCTCAGGTGGATCCCGTCAGCGCCACATTCGGCGTAGCGCCTACCCTGACCGCCAGCAACGTCAATCGCCTGGTAATCCCGGTAACGGTCGCCAGTGGAGCAGCCGGGACTCTTAGCAACTCAGTAACTGTCTCCGGCGGTGGCGCGCTGACCCCCGTTACAGCCTCCAGCGTGAACGAAGCCAACGGCGACGAAAATGCCAAATTCGGATTGGCATTCGCTAGCCTCGACGTCGTTGGGGCAACCGGCCAGCCGTTCACTCAGGCAGGCGGCCACCCCTATGCAGCCACAGCTGCCATCGGCTTCAACCGCGCCGTCTTCGCGAGCGCGACCAACGCAGCGCTCTACGGGGACTATCACAACGCGCCGGGAGGAGGCAGAGGAGACGCCCGAACGATAATCGGCGAACTCCCCCTTGGTCTTATCGGTAATCCACAAGCAACGCCCCGCTGTCCGCTCCCCCTGTTCAAAGGGTTTACCGAAAACATCACATCCTGTCCTCGCGATACAGCAGTCGGGACAGTGCTCTTGGACAGAGAGCAGAGCGCGGGACCGTACACCCTTTTCAACCTCGAACCCGAAGCCGGGCACGCCGCGCAGTTCGGATTTACATTTGGACCGTCTATCCCGGTCGTGCTCAACGGAGACGTTGCGCACAGCGATCGCGGCTACGTTCTACGTCTCACCGCGCTAATACCGCAAGCCAACATCGCGGGCTTCTTCCTCACGTTCTTTGGCGATCCCGCCGCCGCTTTTGCGAACGGCGCCGAGGAATCACCGTTCTTGACCAGCCCCGACGACTGCGGCGCCGGCGAAGAAGCCCGTACGCTGCAGTTGCACGCAGACAGTTGGGCAGCGCCTGGAGCGGGAGACCCCTTTGCCCCGGACTACTCGGATCTCAACTGGAGGCCCGCGAGTTCGATCCTCCAGCCAGTGGAAGACTGCTCGGCGCTCGTCTTCGCCCCCTCCCTCACGGTCGGGCCTGCCGGCGAAGGCGGGACCGGTGTGGTCGATGCGCCCTCCGGATATGACTTCAACATCCGGTTGCCCCAAACGGATGTGTACTCGGAGCTCGCGACGCCGGAGCTGAAGACCGCGAAGGTGACGCTGCCCGCGGGCCTTTCGGTCTCGCCTTCGGCGGCGGGAGGTCTGGAAACGTGCAGCAACGAACAAATCGCCCTCGCATCCAACGAACCTGGCTCGTGTCCGCTTGGCTCGCAGCTCGGCACCGTGAAGCTCACGACCCCGCTGCTCGAAGAACCGCTCGAAGGCGAGGTCTTCCTCGGCACGCCCGAATGCGGCTCCTCCGGATTGTGCACCGAAGCCGACGGGAGCGAAGGCAAGACATTTCGACTCTTCATCCAGATGTATTCGAGCAAGCTGGGGGTCACGATCAAGCTGGCGGGCACCGTCGGCGCCAACCCGACCAACGGTCAGCTCATGGCTGAGTTCGCCGAAAACCCGGAGCTGCCGTTCAACGACCTCGAACTGCATTTCAAGAACGGCCCGCGGGCGCCGCTCGCGAACCCGCAGACCTGCGGCGCCTTCACGACCGTGAGCGATCTGGAACCTTGGAGCGCGCCGCAAACGCCGACCGCCGTATCGGAATCCTCGTTTGCGGTGACGGGCTGCGGTTCCTCGCTGCCGTTTGCCCCCGGCTTCACGGCCGCTATGACCTCGTCGGTTGCGGCGCAGTCGAGCGCTTTGTCGGTGAGCTTTGGCCGCCAGGATGGGGAACAGGATCTCGGCGGAGTGACCGTGCAAACGCCGCCTGGTCTGCTGGAGCGGATGGAAGGCGTCGCCAAGTGCGGCGAAGCCGAAGCGAACGCCGGGACCTGCCCCGCGGCGAGCCAGATCGGTACGACGACGGTCTCCGCCGGCCCGGGGAGCGACCCCTACACGATCGCCGGCGGCAAGGTCTATCTGACCGGCCCATACAAGAGCGCGCCGTTCGGCTTGGCGATCGCCGTGCCCGCCGAAGCGGGCCCCTTCCACCTGGCTGGGAACACCGGCAGGGGCGTGGAGGTCGTACGCGCCGCGATCGCGGTCAACCCGAGCACGGCCGCCCTCACCGTGGCCTCCGACCCGCTGCCGCAGATCATCGATGGCGTGCCGATCCGTCTGCGGACGGTGGACGTCGAAATCAACCGCCCCGGGTTCATGCTCAATGCGACCGACTGCTCCACGCAGACGATCGCCGCTACGCTGACCGGCGAACACCCGATCGGCTCAGGCGAAGGAGACAAGACGAGCACGGTCGCGACGCCCTATGCCGCCGACGGCTGCGGGAGCCTGCCGTTCAAGCCGTCCTTCCAGGCATCGACGTCCGCGAAGGTCTCGAAAGCCGGCGGCGCGAGCCTGGACGTGAAGATCGCGCAGCGCCGCGGCGAAGCGAACGTGCGCGGAGTCGACGTGCAGTTGCCGACGATCCTGCCGGCGCGGCTGCGGCCGACGTTGAATCACGCTTGCGGCGAAGCGCAGTTCGCCGCCAATCCGGCCGGCTGTCCCGCGGACGCATTCGTCGGGACGGCCACCGCGGTCACGCCCGCGTTGAACGTGCCGCTGACTGGGCCCGCGATCTTCGTCTCGCACGGTGGCGCGGCCTTCCCCGACCTCGACCTCGTCCTGCAGGGCGAAGGCGTGACGATCGACCTCACGGGGCACACGCAGATCAAGAAGGGGATCACCTACTCGCGCTTTGAAACGGTGCCCGATGCGCCGATCTCGAGCTTTGAGCTGAATCTCCCCGAGGGTCCGCACTCCGCTCTGGCCGCGCCGGCCGCCGACGGAAGCCTCTGCCATCGCACCCTTACGAAGCGCAGGGAGTTCGTTGTTCGGCGCAAAGGCCATGTGGTCCGCCGCGCCGGGCACGTCCTACACGAGACAAGGACGGTGCATCGGACGGTAAAGCGGAGCCTCATCATGCCGATCGGCATCGAAGGGCAGAACGGCACCGTGGTCAACCAGACCACGAACATAGCGATCACCGGCTGCGCGTTGACCAAAGGTATGCGGAAGCCCCGGTTAACGAAGCACCGACACGACACGCGCCGACACAGCGGGAGGAAAAGCTGATGATGAGCCTACGACCGAGCACCCTGGTTACTGCAGCCCTTCGCCCAGCACGCGACCCGGACGGTCGAGCCCGTGGCAGCTTTTCGGCGAAGCGACTCGTCACTCTACTCGCAGCGCCAGCTCTCGCTGTCTCCCTGATCGCCGCAGCTACGCCAAGCATCGCTGCAGCTTCAGAATGCCCCAATGAACAAGTCCGAGCCGAATCAACCCTCAACGATGCGACCGGGCAACCCTACGATATGGCGCTATTCGAATGCCGAGGATATGAACAGGTCACGCCATCCTTCAAGGGCGGAGCGGCGCTCACCAACGAACCCCCTGGCTTCAACGTCGCCGGAGTCACGAGCATCTCGCCGTCAGGCGCATCCCTCGCCGTGGGCTCCTTGAACGTGCTCGCCGGCGCCGGGTCCGACGTTGCGGAAGGCCCGCACACCACGTACCTGATGACCCGCGGTGCCGAAGCCTGGACGACCACCTCGCTCACGCCCCCCGCCTCACAGTTCGGCTACGCCGAAGAGGAACTACGAAGCTCGGACGAACTCGAAACCGGAGTGTGGGTTGCTAGGCCGGTGGCGCCGGAGGCCGAACGCCCAGGCCTCTACCTTCGCGAAGCCGACGGAGCTTTCCATGAGATCGGGCCGATCGCTCCTACAGAGCTCTCCGCCTCGTTAGACGAAGTGGAGGGCGCGTCACAGGACCGCTCGCGCGTGTTGTTTCGGATCCCGGGGGCGAACAACTCAACTGAACCAGACCCCCTCTGGCCGGGGGATCAAACGGTTGGAGAAGAACTCGGCCTTTCCTCGCTCTACGAGTACGTCGGAACCGGGCACACAGGCGAAGGCGGTGATGTACCTGGGCTGGTCGGCGTTGACAACGGCGGGGCGCAGATCACGCAATGCGGGACCGCGTTGGGCGCCCACCGGGGAGTGACCACTCAAAACGAAGTCCCAGGTGCCGTATCAGACGCCGGCACAACTGTCTTCTTCAATGCTGAAGCGGGCGAATGTGCGCCGGAAGCAGCCGGGCCGCCGGTTGCGCAGCTCTACGCAAGGGTTGGCACTCCCGGCTCGGGACAGGTAACCGTGAACGTTGCCGGCACCGCGGAATGCGACGTCTCGGTCGCGTGCAACGTGACGAGCCGGCCGACGTTTTCGGGTGCCTCCCGCAACGGCTCACGGGTGTTCTTCACGACGGAACAGCCGCTGCTACCGGCCGACGCGGATTTCGGTAACGACATCTACGAGTGTGAACTGCCCGGCGACGGTGGGCGCACGCCCACCGCCTCGAGCGAAGTTGTCAACGCCTGCCCAGATCTAAAGGCGGTATCCGTAACCGGAACCAGCGAAGGAGCCGAAGTGCGCAGTGTCGTCGCGGTCTCCCAAGAAGGCTCTGACGTGTATTTCATCGCCGGCGGCGTGCTGACGACTGCGCCTAACGATCAGGGTCATGCAGCGGAACCGGGCGCCAACAACCTCTATGCCTGGGAGGCGCCAACCGCAACTTATCCGAATGGCCATACGTCCTTCATCGGCGTCCTCCCCGAAGAAGAAACCGAACACGTACAGCTGACGCCCGACGGTCGCTATTTCGTTCTTCAAACGGAAGGAGACCTGACCAACGACGACACCAGTACCGTCGCCCAGGTATTTCGCTACGACGCCGCAAACGAAGAACTGGTTCGGATCTCAACCGGACAAGAAGGCTTCAACGCCGACGGGAACACCGAAATCGACCCCGCGACCATCGCACGTGGCGCCTACGGACGCCTCACCGTATCCGCCGACGGCTCGTATGTGGCGTTCCAAAGCGACGACGCGCTTACGCCGTCGGTACATGGCGGCATACACAACACCTACTTGTGGCATAACGGAGCCATCCGGCTGATCTCCGATGGAACCGACGCGAGCGAAGCGGCCGGGCTGATCGGCATGAATGCCGCCGCGACCAACATCTTCTTCACAACACAGGACCCACTCGTGGCTGGTGACGAAGGGACAGCGGTAGATGTCTACGACGCTCGGATCGACGGAGGTTTTCCGGCTCCCCTTGAACCGAAATGCGAAGGGGAAGCCTGCCAAGGGAATCTCATAGTGGCACCCGCCACGGAAATCCACGGGGGCAGCGGCGTTGCGATCGACGGCAACTTGGCCCTGTCCGATTTGCATCTCCCGGGGGAAGCGGCGACAGCTACACCAACTCACAAACATCCCCTCACCCGCGTACAAAGGCTGAAGAAGGCGCTGCAGAGGTGCCACAGAGACAAGGCGAGGGGAAGGCGGCGCGGGTGCGAACGCGCCGCGCACCGCCGGTACGGAGTGAAGAAGAAGGGGAACCGGAAGAAGTAGGGTGGTCTGCGCCGCTACGGAATGTGCGGTGGACGGCGACACGAGTTGGCCAGGAGACCGGTCTCTGGTAGCAGAGCGCAGATACGGTAGGCGCCCGCGTGACTGGGGAGCAGCAATGACCTACGACGCGGCGTGGGGAGCCGCCAGGCGGCTCCCCACACGTCGCTAGCCGATGGCTAGTTTATGTAGATCTTTTTGCCAGACGCCGTTTCGGTTATGGCGTCCGTACCGGTGATCCTTGCTTTTCCACTTAGGAACGTGAGTCCGATCGCGTTGCTGAACACGATCAGATTCGAGCCCGCAGCCTGGGTTCCGGTGGCCGTACCGGTGACAGACCCGAGCGACATTCCGGCTGTGCAGGGCGCTGCCTGCCCAGAGGCGATCACGACGCCGAAGCCCGGTGGGGTTTCGGTAACTATGGATATGAGGACGGTGGTTGCGCTCGTGACTTGGTTGGACACGTTGCCGGTGATGTTGCTCAATTTGCAGCCTTTGAGCGCCCCGGTGTTGACTTTGCATTTCGAGAAAACAAGGTTCTCTTTGCTCCTGCCGACTCCGGACACGTTTTCGACGGTACCGGTGTCAGTCAGGGTTTCGCATTCGATTTCTTCCTTGACCACGACTTCGCCCGGTTTCGGTTCTTCGTAGGTCTGAAGTTTGAAGCGGGTCGTTCCTTTGGTCGTGATGTTCACTGTGGTTCCTTCGGGGAACGCTTTGAAGTTCTTTTCAAGTGTTCCACAGGGCGGGTGCTGTTCTTCTGCTTTCGTGGCAGTTTCACACGTGCCGTATGCGGTCGTTCCCAGCGCGGTCGCTGGGGCCACGGCGAATGCCGCGACCGCCAGGACCGGCAGGACCAACGCGTATAGCTTCTTCATGGCTCTACACTCCTTCGTGCTGTAGTTGGCCCGGTACGGTGGCTCTGCGTCAACGGACGCCGCCGTCCGGGCTGATTAGGTCCCTCTCGCTCCCTGTCTGGCGCACGAGAGACTGCATCCGGCAGCTGCCCGGTCGCGCTCGAGGGCGCTCTCGGTGCTGCTGGTGGCCGGGAGCCCGCCGCGGCGTCGCCGTGGGGACGGGCCTGCCTGAGAAGTTGTGATCGCGATCTGTTGCTGCCCTCCTTGTGTTCGATTTCGACGAGCCCGACCGGCGGGCCAACTGCAGCCCCGGCGACTGGACAGGGCGAGGTTTAGCACTTCCGTGCGGCGTTTTGGGCCCAACCGGACGATTGTGTGGAGGTCGCTTTATTCGATGGTTCCACGGCGTGTGTCGGTCAAACACGCCGAAAACCGCTTAACCGTGCCGATTTGCATACGAGGAATGTTGCGAGATCCTCGGAGATGGTTCCACAAGTAGTTTGGCTCTATGCGAGCAGAGCGGAGCTGAGAGCACCGAAGACCGGGTTGAAGAACGTACGGTCGCCGGTCGTGGCGATCGCCGACGGGTCGCCGCGAAGCAGCGCTTCGCGCCAGACTTCGACAGTGGCGTGGCCGACGGCCTGGGAGGCCGTCACGGGGGCGACGTTCAGAGCGGCGATCTTGCCGGAGGCGACCGCCAGGTGGATATCTGTCTCCAGGCCCGCACCGGCGTCGATGTGCCACCTGCAGGTGCCGCTTGCGTTCTGCGGCGTGCGAGCCAGGGGCGCCAGCACGTGCAGCAGTCCCGGCAGATCGCCGCTGAGAGCTCTGTCGGCTGGGGTCGCCCGCCACCACTCGCACTGGGCGGCGCGCAGGGGGACGACGACCAGGTGGCGAGCGCTGTCCGTCAGTGCGTAGCGAACCTCCCCGCCGTGCTCTTCGCGGACGAGCACGCCGAGGCCGGGCAGGGTTCGCAGGCGGCGCAGGAGCGTCGAGCGCCTGATGTGGGGTAGGCGGACCCGGAGATCCGCGGTCCGCAGCGGGGCGTCGGCCAGCGCTCGTGCGAGCGCACGCGTGGGAAGATCCGCGACCAGCCCGAGGACCCACAGGCCGGGCGCGCCAGGCCGCTCCGGCGGCGGCGGGCACCAGGCCTGCTCGCAGCGCGCCGCGGCGGCCGGGACCTTCAGCAGGTGCTCGCGGCCGAGGCGAGTCAGGATGTAGGGCGCCTGTGACGAGCCGGCTCTTCCGCGCCCACGTCTGTCCCCATCGCCGAGCGCCCGCGCGAACCCGGCGTCAGCGAGGGAGTGCAGGCGCCGAAGGGCCGTCCAGCGGGGGATTCCCGCGGCGCGCGTCTCGATCTCGCTCGCGCAGACCGGACCACGGCTCAGCTCGGCAACGACGGTGAGCATGCAGTCCTCGGCGAGCAGCCGCAACGTGCCCAGTCCCAGCTCTTCGCGATCGGCGGTCATGGTCCCCTCTATAGATGCGCCAAGGCTGGATCTGTGACGAGCGCCGCGACGACATCTCCCAGCATCCGGCAGCCGCCTGTCACAAATCTCGGCCTCGCGCATCTATATGGCGATGAGGTCCTCGGGCTCGGCTCAACCCGCTGACGAACTAAAGCTCGGAAGGGAGACCACCGATGAGGAAAATGCTCCACGTCCGCCTGGCCGTCCTCGCCGTCTGCATCGCGGCGGCGTTCGTGCTGGCTCTGTCCACGGCCGGCGCGGCCTCGGCTTTCAGCGAAAGCTACGGCGATTATGAAATCTGCGGCTCCAACTGCTACATCCAGTCAGGCGGGGCGCACACGTTTTACTTCAACGAAGGCGGGTCCACAGGCTCGCCGTATCTCGCGTGTCAACTCTTCAACTCCATACACGCGAACGAAGTGAGTCACGGGTACGGCTACTGCGATGTCTACTACGCCGGCGGCGAATACGTGTGGGCCCGCGTCTACAACCAAAGCGGCACATCCCACGTTGTCGGTGGCAACGCGGGAACGTGAGAGCCCACACAATGCCCCCAATCAGCAAGCCACGACTACTTCAGGAAGGTAAAAGATGATGAAAATCGGAAGCCGCAAAGGCCTGCTGGTCGCCGGTGCGCTCACAACCGCGCTCGCCGTGAGCGGTGCGGGCGCCTATGCCGCCGCAAACTCCGGCACCGATGCCGGTCCCGGTGAACGGGCCGCAACCGTCGCCCCCGGCCCGGAACGCCAACTACGCGCCGGCGGATTGAACGCGTCCGAAGCGCAGCCGCTCTTCTTCCTCGCCAACGGCAAGCGTGTCGGCCTCGTGTCCAACGCTGTCACGAAGTGCCTCGTGCTCAGCCTCGGCAGCCGTTTCGCCGGTGAAATGTGCGCCACGACAGCCGAGATCGCCGAAGGGCATGGCATCTCGATCACCGACGAATGCGCCACCACGGGCAACGATCTGATGGAGATCACGGGGCTCGCGCCGGAAGGAGTCCTCGGCGTTCGTCTGATCTCGAGCGACGGAACAGCACGGAGCGCATCCGTGCTCAGCGGGGCCTTCAAGTTCGACGGCACGAACCCCGTGCCGGGCGGACCCTATCCGACGGGCCTCGAATGGGTGGGCAGCGACGCCAGCCGAGTCGGGACGGCAAGACTCCCGGTGGCCGGAGACCAGTTCTGCGAGCCGACATCCTAGGGATCCGCGTACAGCAGATGCTCAAAGAACCGGCTCGGCGAGGCGGCAAGCGGGCTGGGCGCCAGGATGCTGCGTTCTGCCGTGACCGACAGTTTGGTGGGCGCGCGCACGGCGACGGGCTGTCCATAGCCGGTGAAGTCAGTGACGGTGGTGATCCTCACCTCTCCGCCTGTGGATGTGCCCGTGACGGTCTCGTCGACCCGCCGAGGGCGTCCGTGACGGTCGAGCCAGACCGTCAGCGTCGCGCCGATGCCCCGGTAAGACAAAGGGGGGCCGGCTGCGCCCGGCGAGGCGCTCAGGAGCGACGCGAGGTTGGTCTCCAGGCGATAGCGGGTGGTCGGTACGCCGTCGAGGTCTTCCGTGTCCACGACCTTGACGGGAGCGCGGGTGCCGCCGAGCTCGTCGAGCAGCACCAGAGGGCTCGTGAACTCCTCGCTTTCGGGAGCTGACGCGAACGTGGTCGAGGCTTCGTGCGCGAGCGGGAACCCGAGCCACCGGATCGGTGCGTGTTGACTATGTCGACCCGGTAGTTGCGCGACATAGAGAACGCCGTCGACGCGACGCTGCTCGATCGCGCCGCCGCCCGGGCCCAACTGGAGCGTCGTGCGGTAATTTCGTCGCGCGAAGTCGATTTCGCCGTCTTCGGTGAACCGCGCCTGCTGCTGGTCGCCGTGGACGGTGATCGTGACCGTGGAGTGGAAGCGCACGGATTCGGACGCGGCGGCCGCCGCGGGAGCGCGATTGACCGGGGAGAGCGCGCGGGCCAGTTGACCCATGTCCAAGAAGGCGAAGACCGCGACCAGGGCAGCGACGAGCCCGCCCGAGATCGAGACTCGCCGCCGCCGCCGACGGATCGCCTCGGCGCGCTCGAGCTCGCGTAGCTGCGCGCCGATCCTGTCGAGGACCGGGAGCTGCCAGCGATCATAACGGTCTGGGCTCATGCCTCGAGCCTCTGGATCGCCTCGTGGAGGTGCGCGCTGCTCCTCAGAGTACGCAGAGCGCGCGATGTGCGAGTCCGCACCACGTCATTTGAGACTCTCAGCTTTTGGGCGATCTCGTCGTAGCTGAGCTCATCGATGAAGCGCATACGGACCACCTCCCGCTGGTCGTCAGGCAGCCCCTCGAGCGCATGTTGTATCTGCTCGCGAAGTTCTTCCCCTGCGATCAACCGCTCGACCTCCAGCAGTTCCTCATGGCTGAGGGTGCGTTCAACTCCGTATCGCTGGACGGCGGCGAGCTCGCTGGACCGCGAGCGCAAGTGCTGCTTCAGCTCGTTGTGCGCGATCTTCCACAGCCAGGCGGCCCCCTGCAGGTCGCTCGCGCCGCGAAACTCCCGCCGGTGCTCAAAAGCCTTCATGAACGTCTCGGCCGTGAGGTCAACCGCCCGCTGGGGTTCGCTCGTGCGCGTCGCAAAGAAGCAGAGCACCTGGCGCCCCATCTGCTCGTAGAAGTCGCCAAACGCGTCGGGCGACGCCCGCGACCGCGCAAGCAAGCCGGGTAGGCCCAGCCCGGATCGACGCCTGGCGGGCATCACATCGGCGTTGCCGGCGCGGCTCCCGGGTGCGCAGGTCGGGAGCCGCTCGACTGAGGTCGTTCTACCTGGACGAACATTGCCGATTACGATACGCCGGTTCGGGGGAGGGTGGTGCGCTCGGGAATGGATTTGTGGCAGGCTCCTCGGCTGACGGCAGATAGCCGACTTGACGGCACGGATCGGGTGAGCTACCGTAGTGAGCACCGACGATGGAGGACGTGATCACGCGATGGGTATAGCCGCCGCACCCAAGTTCACACTCAGGTTCCGCAACACCCGCACCCACGAGATCCTCGGCCTGCTCGCCGAACGCTTCGGGATATCGAAGAATCAGCTGGCGGAAGAGATGCTCGAGCGCGAGCTGCAAGCCGCCGCGCTGCTGTTGGAGCACGATCTCACCGGCACGCTCGAGCTGCTGCGCCGCTATCGCAAGGACGAGCATCTGCAGAGCGCGATCGCCGAGGTGGCTCGCGCGGAGGCAGATGAGGACGATCCACTTCCGACAAAGATGCTCACCGCGACGCGCACGCTCGATGCCTACGGCGTCGCGGACGCCTTCGCGTAAAGCTCGTGCCCACGGCCTGGGTCCAGGCGCCCGGTTCGGAGCGGCTGATCGAAGCCAACGTCCAACGCGTCCTCGTGGAGATCGCGAGCATTGCGTGCGAGCGCCGGCCACCGACCGTCGCGCAGGCACAGCAGTGGCACAGGGAACTCTATGACGGTATCCCCAGACCGTTTGACTACTACGCGGGTGAGGTGCGCGACAGCGACCAGCGTTTCCCCGAACTGATCGGCTACGAGGTCCATGTCGGCCGGAATCCCGGGGCGCCCTCCGCGATCGTCCCCGCCGAGCTCGAGCACTTCGAGCTGGCCGCACAACGAGCCTGCGCGCTACTGGACGCCGAGATCGCGCCCGCCGCCGATCCCTGGACGCGCACACCAAGCCAGCTACACGGCGTGCTGACCCTGTGCGCGGTGCTGCACGGCGAGTGGATACGTATCCACCCCTTCGCCAACGGCAACGGCCGCGCCGCGCGGCTGTGGGCCAACTGGGCGGCACTGCGCTACCAGCTACCGCCATTCGTGACGATCAAGCCCCGCCCCGGCCAACCCTACGCAGCCGCCGCGATGGCCTCGATGCGCGCAGACCACCAAATGATGACGGCCGTATTCGACCAGATGCTCCGCACCAGCCTGCAAGCGCTGGACTAAAGATGAGGCTCCAACGACGAGGACGTAGTATCCCCTCGGTGAGCACCGACCGTGAGCTCGATGTCGTCCTGTTCGGCGCCACGAGCTTCGTCGGTCGCCTGTGCGCCGAGTATCTCGTTCGCGCCGCGCCGCCGGAGGTGCGAATCGGGCTCGCGGGACGTTCGCACGAGCGCCTGCGCGACCTACAGGCCTCGCTCGGCGGGCGCGCCGCCGACTGGCCGCTGCTCCTCGCCAATACCGACGACAGCAGCTCGCTGAGCGATCTCGCGGCGACGGCCCGTACCGTGGCCACCACGGTGGGCCCCTACCGCCGTTACGGGCTGCCTGTGGTCGAGGCATGCGCCCGCGCGGGCACGCATTACGCGGACCTCACCGGCGAGGTGCTGTTCATGCGCGAGGCGATCGACCGCTTCAACGCTGTCGCAGCGGACAGCGGCGCGCGTATCGTGCACAGCTGCGGCTTTGACTCGATCCCCTCCGACCTCGGCGTGCTGCTTCTGCACGAGGCGGCCACAGCCGACGAAACCGGCCGGCTCGAGGACACCACCCTCGTCGTGCTAGCGATGAAGGGCGGTCCGAGCGGCGGCACGATCGCCTCCATGAAGGGCACGATCGACGACGCCCGCACGGACCCCTCGCTGGCGCGCGTGCTCGCCGATCCCTACGCCCTCAGCCCCGACCGCGACGCCGAGCCCAGCCTTGGCGCCGAGAGCGACCTGCGCGGCGTGCAACACGACCACGAGCTCGGGATGTGGGTCGGCCCGTTCATCATGGGCTCGATCAACACGCGTGCCGTGCGACGCAGCAACGCGCTGCAGGACTGGGCCTACGGACCCCGGTTCCGCTACCGCGAGGTCATGGGCTTCGGCTCCGGCCCGGTTGCCCCGTTGCGGGCCGCAGCGATCGCGGGCGGCGTCGGCGCGCTGGCAGCCGGCCTGTCGATCTCCCCCGTGCGCGCGGCGCTCGACCGCGTGCTGCCGGCTCCCGGCGAGGGGCCGAGCGAGAGCCGGCGCGAGCGCGGCTTCTTCCGCATCGAGATCCACGCACGAACGTCAGGCGGCGCGCGCTACCTCTGCCGCGTTTCCGCCCAAGGCGACCCGGGCTACAAGGCAACATCGGTCATGTTCGGGGAGAGCGCCCTGTGTCTCGCGCTCGACGACGCACGGCTGCCGCCACGCGCCGGCGTGCTCACGCCCGCGACCGCGATCGGGGACGCGCTGATCGAGCGGCTGCGTCGCGCCGGGCAGACGTTCGAGGTCGAGCGGACAGGCTAGCCCCGCGCATCGTTCTCGCCCAACCCGATGCGGTCGTGCAGACGCCGTAGCGAGGGGTAGCAAGCCCGCCAAAGAGACAGACGCGGCGCTTCGGCAAGACATCGCTGTTGCGGCGCGTAATCCACCACTCCCACCCGTAGAGGTCGCCGACTACATCGCCACCCGCTTCCAGCGGACCAAACGCGACATCGGCCGGGCACTCGAGCCACTGCTCGAGCTCGCCCAGGGTCACCCCCAGCGCACGATGCTGCTCGCCCACACCGCCTGGGAGCTCACACCCGCCGGAAAGACCGCGACCGAGGAGACCTGGCTCACAGCTCGTGAGCGCGCGATGCACCAGGTCCGCGACGAGCTGCGCACCGGCTTTCGCCTCACCGACCCCCTCCTCGCCGCATGGATCACCGACAATCCCCCGCGTGCGCACCGTGGGCGAGCTCGAACTGATTGACCACATCGCCGCCGGACTGCCACTCGTTGACACACGGCTGGAGCATTTCTACCGAGAAGGCACGATCCCGGGCGCGCGCAATATTCCCCACGAGCAGCTCGAGAAGTCCATTTGCTCACTCGACCCCGACGTGGCGACCGTCTTCTTCTGCAACGGCCCGCAGTGCGCCGCCACGCCGGACGCGATCCGGACCCTCCTCGCAAGCGGCTATCCGCCCGAGACAATCCTCTACTACCGCGGCGGCATCCATGACTGGATGACTCTCGGCCTCCCGATCGAAGCGCCCTCGTGATCTGCTGATGGACGAAGTAACGCAAAATGCGTTAGACTGTCCCTAATGCCTGGTCGTAACTTCAAGACGCTGTACGAGATCGCCGAGGACAACTACGGCTTCCTGACCGTCGATGACGCACGGCGCGCGAACATCCGCCCACAACGGCTCGCGGAGATGGCGCGCAGGGGATCGCTGCAGCGGGAGGGACTCGGGCTCTACCGCCTGGACCCGTTCCCCGTCCATGCGCTGGACAGCTACCGCAAGGCAACCCTCTGGCCGTATGGCGTCGATGGTGTCCTCAGCCACGAAACGGCGCTCGACCTCTACGAGCTCAGCGACATCAACCCGGCAAAGATCCACATCACGGTCCCCAAGCACTACCGCCTGCGCCGCCGCGAGGCGCCGCCCGCCTATCGCTTCCACCACGAAGACCTCGACACGCACGACATCACGCGACACGAGGGTCTGCCGATCGTGACACCGACGAAGGCCATCCGTCAATGCCACGAGGCGCACCTGCGCCGTGACCTGCTGCGCCAAGCCTCCGAGCAAGCCAGGCAACGTGGACTGTTCAATCGCAGTGCCTACGCCAAGCTCATGCACGAGCTCGACTTCGACCCCGCGACAGCGCCGACACGATGAGCGCCGGGCCGCCGCCGAGGAGTCAACCAAAGACCGAGAAGCAGCTCGGTCGACTGGTCTCCAACTGGGGCATCGGTCTTCAAAAAGTCAGCCGATGTAGACCGTCGTGCTGGTTGTCAGCTTGCTGGCACTCTTGGTGGTGAAAGTCAGGTGAATCCTGGCTTTTAGGCGTTTGGCGTGGTGCTTCTTTAGGAACGCGACTTCCTTCTTATTCAACGTCAATTTCAGGGTCAGGGTTGTTGCACCCTTGGAGGTTTTGGTGGCTTTACTCAAGCCCTTCCCGGTGGCGACCAACTTGCCGGCGGACGGCACGCGGACCTTGATCGTCGCGGTCTTGCCCTTGACTTTGTGGCTCGTCACCGTGATCGCGGGCTTGCAGCCGGTCACCGCGATCGGCGTGGACTCGTTGATCTTCGCGCCGTTTTGGGCGACGAATTCGGTCGGCATCTTGAGCCTTGACTTGCAGAGGTTGCCGTTAGCCGCGAGGGCTGAGTACTTCCCCTCGGGGAGGTTCAGTTCGAAACTGCCGACGGGGGCGTCGGGGACGGTCTTGAACGTGCTGCTGGTGATCCCGGTTTTGCTGATGAACGTCGTTCCTACGAGGTCGAGTGTGACGCCGTAGCCCTGCAGGACGACGATCAGGCTGGGGAATGCTTCGCCGCCGTGGCTGACGAAGATCGCGGGGCCTTCCAACGGTACGGGGAGCAGCGGGGTTATGGCCTTGGCGTGGCCGATGAACGATGCTTTAGGGCAGTTCGCCGGGTTCAGTTCGAACTGCGCCGCGGTGCACGCCTTCTGCAACGTCGTCAGGCGGGACGGGAGTTGCTTGGGGAGATCGACCTTGACGCGGGCGATGTTCGCCTGGCTGCCGAACGGGGCGTTGGGGTACGTCAGCTTCACGTTCAGGCTTGCCCCCTTCGCCCTTGAGGTCTTGCCTGAGGTGGAGACCGCGAACTTCGGGGCGAACTTCAGCGCCGCGCAGTTCGTAACCTGGAACGGGACCGACACCGGTGCGGACGCCCCTTCGGCGCTGTTGATCCGCCCCGTGACCTGCATCGGGGTGCAGTTCGTCGGGTTGAACGTGAAGCCCGGCCGGTTGACCACGACGTTCACGTGCTTGATCTGCAAGGGGATGCCGTCGATGATCGTGGGGATCTTGTACGGGCCTTCGCTGTCCGTCGTGATCGTCAGCGCCGCCGTGTGCGGGTCCACTTCGATCTTCGCCCTGACGATCACTTTCCCGAGATCGAACGGGCCCGCCTTCGCCGGGTTGACGATCGACAGGCCGAACGGGGCGCCCCGGTAAGGGCCGGTGATGTACACCTTGCCGCCGGTGACGCTGAACGGATCCCCACCCAACCCGACCGAGACGATCGTTTCGCCGATCTGGCTTTCCGGGCCGCACGTACCGGCGTTGGCTTCGGCTTCGCCGCACAGCTTCACACCGGAGAGCAGGCCAGACAGGCCCGGCGGGTAGTGCAGCTGCACCGAGGAGATGTTCTGGTTGCCGTCTTCCCGAGTGATCGTCGTCGTCAGCGCGCTGAACGCGCCCGCGTTGATGTTCGGGCTGCCAGACGCCAGGGTCGGTGCGAACGGGAGGCTTGCGCCGGGGCACGCACCATGATTTGGACCCGACGTGATGTCGAAGTAAGACGAGCCGCTAACCGCTTCTGTCCCCGACCACGGCGTGAACGACGCCTGGGTCGTGTACGTTCCGCAGTGCGCGGGCGATGCGAGCGGCGCCCTGGCGCCTCCATAGAAATGCAGTTCGGCGTCTTCGAACGGCAGCTGCGGGTTGTTCTTGAACGTGGCGGTGATCTGCCCCGTGTCCCCATTCAACGATACTTCCCCGGGAAGCTTCACCAGCACGCCCGACACCGGGTCCTTCGCGACAATGTACATCGCCACGAGCGACCCGAACGGGTTTTCGTTCTGCGACGCCAGGTACACCGCGCCCTTCAGCGGGTTCGGCAGCAGCGGCGTCTTGATCGTCGCTTCACCGATCTTCGACGCATCCGGACACGACTGTTCTCCCGGCGAGAACAGCCGTGCCTGCGCCGAGGACGATTCCGGGAGGTAGCCGATCAGCCCCTCCGAACACGCCTGCAGACCATCTGCGCCGGCAGGGTTCAGCGCGACACCTTCGGGCAGCGCCACGGTGATGTCCTTCACATCCGCGGGCGCGAGGCCGGTCGGGTTCAGGGCACCTCCCTGAGACTGGTGCACATCAACCGTCAAGCCGGTCGGCGTGCTCGCTTCCAGGCCGTCGGGGGCGACGTCGATCGAGGGGGCAAACCGCTCGCCGTTGCAGCCATTCAGACCGATCGCTTCGCCCACACCGTTTTGGGGCGTATATCCACCGTACTCGAAAACCCCGGGTTGAAGCCATGAGTCCCCTTCCATGGCCGTGCGCATTCCCGCCGGGCCGCTGCACGACGTCGGCAGCGTCAGGAACGGGGTCTGTTTCAGCGGTTCGTGCGCTGGGCACGGAAAGATTTCTCCCAATTCATTGTATTCGCCGAAATCGTTATAGAGGCAGTCCCAGCCGCGTACGGAGTCGTGGCTGGGATCCCCCGGCACGCCCCAGAACGTCACCTGACTGCCGGTGATCGGCAAATCCTGCGAGATGTTGTCAGCGCTTACAACCACGCCGTAGTCGCCGCCAGTGCGAACCGCGGTGCCCAGGGTCACGGGAACACCCTCGACGCTGAACCCGAACCGCGCCGGCTCTCCCCGCGAGGGCACCAGATTGAACAAGGGCACTCTGAAGGACCCGTTGCCCTCAAGCACCATGGCCACCCCGATCGCCGTTTCTGGGTGGCACGCGTTGAAGTTGTCTTCAAGCAGCGTTTCGAACTGTTTGCTGGTGCACTGCGGTATCACCTGCGGGTTGCCGATCAGACCCGGAGGCAGATCGAAGCGCAGATCCTTCACGTTGTCTGTGCTCATATTGACGGTGCTCGTCACCTGGAACGGGTGGGAGCCCGCCTGAGTGTCGAGCGAGCCGTCCTCATTGGTTGCCTGGAGTTGCAGTTTTTCGACATCGAAGCCCGCCGGCGTCGCGCTGACCGGCAGCGCTTCCCGCGCGTGCGTGACAGCGGCACCGCCGCCGGCGACGCTCGTTTCGTTGATGAGCGTCGGAGCTGCGTTTCCCGAGGCTTTCACCGTGAGCGTCGCAGCCCTGATCCTCCCGTAGGGGGGTACCCCTGCATGATATTCACAGCGCACGCTTTCAGGAGTTTCCAATGTACATCCTGCGCCTTCTTCAGAAATCCCGGTGGCGGTCAAGCCCGCCGGCAGTCTGTCGAGGATCGTGATCGGCGTCACTTCGCCCGCCGCGGGAGCGTCACCGAGGTTGACGACTTCGAGCGTGAGCATGCCTTCGCCGCCGGGCGGCAAGCTCGCCGGACTCCTGAATACGTTGACCTTCAGCGCCGGAACCGCCGCGAGCGCGGGCACCGCACCCGCGATGCCCAAGAGCGCCGCAAGCAATGTGACGGTCGCGGCCACCGACTTCAAGCGAGCGGGCATTCTCATGATTTTGCCCTCCGCTTTGTGTCAACGTGCTTGGCTTTGGCTCGGCCGTACTGTCGCAGGGCCCGCTTTTCGCACTTGGCGCGTTTTGTCTTTGCCCTGTCCTTCCGGCACGCCGCGAGCGCCGCAGCGAGCTTCTGCGCGCGGGTCAGCGGCTTCGTCGTCGGTTGCACAGGCGTCGTGGGCACAGTCGTGGGATTCCCGGTCCCGGAGAAAGTCTGGCTCGCCGGAGAGCCAAACACACCGGGCTGCGGCGACTGCGCGGCTCTGCAGGAATCAGCCGTCGTACACGGTGGAGGCGAGCCTGTCGCCGAAGGTGG
>DATCFG010000004.1:0-25205 GCA_036509655.1 Solirubrobacteraceae bacterium
ATGCCAGCGGAAATCCGGTCAACTTCACGTGTGGAGCAATATGCTCGACATACGTCGAAGGCAATAAGCTCATCGGGATACCCGAACATTCCGGTAAACCGGCCGAACCGTTTTCATTCCCAACGGGAGTGTCCGGCAATCCCGCCGCGATCGCGGTCGATAACTCGACCAGCCCGTCCGACCCGTCTCGCGGCGACCTGTACGTGATGGACGCCGGCCACAAAGCGATCGACAAGTTCAATTCCAACGGTGCATACCTCAACCAGATCGCCGGTCCGTTCCCAAGCGAACTCTTCGGGCTGGGTGTCGACGCGAACGGCAGCGTTCGGGTGTACGTGGAAGACTCATCCACAAAACAACCCGACCTAGACATATTCAACGATGCCGTCACAAACGACTTTGTCGCGCTCCACGAACACGGCGGTGAAGGGGACACTGTGCTGGAACCGCAGCCGGAACACGGTTTTGCGACTGGGCGACCGGGGGATGACTATATGCTTCTCTCATGCGGCTGCGTGGAGAAGCTCGGCGGCGATGAGGAAGTGCTTGGCCGGGTGGACAGCGGAGCCGCCGATGTCGCGGCAGCCGTCGACCCGGCCACGGGCCACCTCTACGTTGACGACGGGGTCTCCGTCGGCGAGTGGGACACAGGGGGGATGAACGGGCAGACGTATAACAAATCGACTCAGCCGATGATAGAAACGAACTCGGGTACAGAAGTGTCGAGCTTCGGCACCGAACAGCTGTCGAGCAACTCCACGAGGCAGCAGGGCGGGATCGCCGTGAACGGCGTTAGCGGAGACATATATGTCTCAAATCCCGTCGAAGGCAAAGTCGATATCTTCTCGACCGTCGTTCCTGCCGTCGCCGTCGACGCGGCGACGGGCGTTAACCAGACGGCGGCGACGCTGAATGGCACCGTCGATCCGCGCGGCGCGCCCTTGAGCTTCTGCAAGTTCGAATATGGGACCAGCGCCTCGTACGGACAGGAAGTGCCGTGCGACCTGACGCCTTTGCAGATCGGGTCTGGCACGGGCCCGGTGGCGGTGTCGGCCGATATCGGCGGTCTGCAGACAGGAATCCTCTACCACTTCCGCCTCGTCGCGAGCAACGCCAGTGGCGCCAGTCCCAGTAGCGGCCTTTTCGCGACTACTGGTCCGGGCTTCGGCGTCAAGGATTTCGAAGTCTCGTTCTTGAATCAGGACGGAACTCCTGACCCCCAAGCTGGCTCGCACCCGTACGAGATGGTCACGAACATCGCTTTCAACACGACCGTTCTGCGCAGACAGGCAACTGCCGACTCGCGGTACATGATCCTACCCGACGGCACTTCCAGGGACGTGATCGTGGACCTGCCGCCAGGTCTGGTCGGCGATCCCAACGCGACGGCGACGAAGTGCACGCTCCAGGAGCTGGCATCGTTGACCAATGGCGAAACCCAAGGAGGTGGGCACTGCCCGGCTGAATCGCAGATCGGCTGGCTGGAAGCGGAATTTGGCGCCGAGAGCGTGGAACCCGACCTGGAAAACGACGCCTTCACGCCGATCGCCGAGCCGCTCTACAACATGGTGGCTCCCCGTGGCGTCGCGGCGCAGATCGGTGCGAACTTCGTCGAACCCAACCTGTTCATCAACGCCGGCGTCCTGGCGGGCGGCGACTACCCGTTGCAGGCGGCATCGCTCGATCTCCCGACGAACTTGCCGGTGATAGCCACCAGGTTGACCGTGTGGGGCGTGCCACAGGCTGCCGGCCATAACGCTCAGCGTCAAGGGCCGGGCTGCGAAAGCGGGTGTTCGCCGGATTCTCCGTTGAAGCCATTCCTGACGCTGCCGACCGGCTGCAACGGGCCGCTGAAGTCGACGATCAAAGTCGACTCCTATCAGGAACCTGGCCATTTCGTCGAACCACCGCCGAGCATCACGCACGATGCGGCCGGCCAGCCGGTGGCGTTGACCGGCTGCTCGCAGCTGGAGTTTCCGCCGACGATCGAAGTGAAACCGGACGTTCCCGACACGAGCACTTCGACGGGGCTGACCGTCGGCGTGCACGTCTCCCAGAAGGCGGCGCTGAACCCCGAAGGCCTGGCCGAGTCCTCGCTGCGCGACACGACGGTGGCGCTACCCCCGGGCGTCGCGATCAACCCGGCGGGCGCGAACGGGCTGGAAGCGTGCTCTGAGGGTCTGGCCAGCTTCACGGGCTTCACGGAATTCAATACAGAATTCGAACCGGGCGACGAGACAGCAACCTTCATCTCCGACCCACTCGAATCGCTGCAGCCGGGCGTGAGCCTCTGCCCGGACGGGTCGAAGATCGGGACGGTGAAACTCAAGACGCCGCTGCTCGAACACGAACTGGAAGGCTCGGTGTATCTGGCGGCGCAGGAAGCGAACCCGTTCGGGAGTCTCGTCGCGATGTACCTGTTCATCGAAGACCCCATCTCGGGCAGCACCGTCAAGCTCACGGGCGAAGTGCGGCTGTGCGAAAGCGTGGGACAGGCTATCAACGGCGTGTCCTGTCAGGCCGTGGGGCAGATCGTGACGACGTTCAAGAACACCCCCGACCTGCCATTTGAAGAACTCGAACTGCACTTCTTCGGTGGGGAACGCGCGCCGTTGACGACGCCCTCGCGCTGCGGGACGTACACGACGCAGGCGTCGTTCACGCCGTGGGACGGCAATGGGCAGGTCAACACCTCCTCGTCCTTCCAGATCACCTCCGGTCCGGACGGGACTGCGTGTCCGGGTGTGAGCCTGCCGTTCAAGCCGGAACTGGCTGCGGGGACGGTCAACAACCAGGCCGGGGGCTTCAGCCCGTTTGCAATGACGATGAGCCGTGACGACGGCCAGCAGAACCTGCAGGCGATCTCGTTGAACATGCCGCCCGGTCTGTCGGGTCTACTCGCGGGTGTGGAACTATGCCCCGAACCACAGGCGGACGAGGGAACCTGCGGCCCCAACAGCCTGATCGGCGAAACGACGGTGTCGGTCGGCGTCGGCAGCGACCCGTTCACGGTCAAGGGCGGCAAGGTCTACATCACCGGCCCGTATAAGGGCGCCCCGTTCGGCCTGTCGATCGTCAACCCCGCGGTCGCCGGCCCGTTCAACCTCGGGAAAGTGATCGTGCGCGCGAAGATCGAAGTCAACCCGATCACCGCGGCGCTGACGATCACGAGCGATGACGAAGGTCCGTACAAGATCCCGCAGTACATCGACGGGATCCCGCTGCAGATAAAGCACGTGAACGTCACGATCAACCGCTCCGGGTTCACGTTCAACCCTACGAACTGCAACAAGACGGCGATCACAGGGAGCCTGGACAGCACCGAAGGCGCCACCGATACGTTGTCGCTGCCGTTCCAGGCGACGAACTGCGCGACGCTGGGCTTCGCCCCGAAATTCGCGGCATCCACATCCGGGAAAACATCGAAAGCCAAGGGCGCGAGCCTGTCGGTGAAGCTCACCTACCCGAAAGCGCCGTTCGGCAGCCAGGCGAACATCGCCAAGGTCAAGGTCGACCTCCCCAAGCAACTCCCCTCGCGCCTGACGACGCTGCAGAAGGCGTGCACGGCCGCGCAGTTCAACGCCAACCCGGCCGGGTGCCCCGCGGCGTCGGTGATCGGTCACGCGAAGGCGATCACGCCGCTGGTCCCCGTCCCGTTGGAAGGCCCCGCGTACTTCGTCAGCCATGGTGGGGAAGCGTTCCCGAGCCTGATCGTCGTGTTGCAGGGCTACGGCGTGACGATTGACCTCGTCGGCACGACGTTCATCAGCAAAGCCGGGATCACGAGCACGACGTTCAAGACGGTCCCCGACGCGCCCGTCGGCAGCTTCGAACTGACATTGCCGGAGGGCCCCTACTCGGCCCTCGGAACCAACAAGAACCTCTGCGCGCTGACGCACACGGTCACGACGAAGAAGACGGTCAAGGAGAAGGTCCACGGCAAGACCAGGCGCGTCGTCAAGAAGACGACCAAGCGGGTCGCGGAATCGCTGGCGATGCCGACCGAATTCGTCGCCCAGAACGGCGCCAAGATCAACGAGAGCACGAAGATCAGCGTCACAGGCTGCTCTAACGCCATTTCAATCGTCTCCCACAAGATCAAGGGTCGTACGCTGACCGTTTCTGTGTCGGTCCCCGCGGCCGGCACCCTCAGGGCTTCGGGCAAGGGCTTGTCGAGGAGCTCGAAGTCGGCCAAGGGCCGTGAAACGCTGACATTCAAACTGACCCAGAAGAAGGCCGGCAAGCTCTCGACGAAGCTGAAGATCGCCTTCAAGCCGTCGAAGGGCAGCACACCTCCCGGAGGGTCTGGATCATCGAAGTCGCTGCGGGTGAAGTTCGCGAAGTAGGCGTCGCAGGATTGGTTCAGGCAAAGATATCGGCGGCGGTGAAGGCGCTCGCTGTGGCTGGCAGGTTTGTGATGCGCTCGCGGGCGCAGATCGCGTAGGTGGGGTTGGGGGCGAGTAGCGGGAGTGCGCTCGCCTTGCGTTCGAGCTCGCGCACGAGGCGCGCGCCGTTGGCGGTGCGCGCCCACTTTGCCTCGCCGAGCAGGACGGCCTGTTCGCGTCGGCCGGCGAGCGCGACTGCGTCGATCTCGGCCGCCGGGCGCTCGGACCAGAACGCGCCGATCCTGACGATCTCGGGCGCGAGCGTTTCCTCGGCGGCCAGGCGACGCAGATGGGAGCGGAATGCCTCCTCCCAGCGGGCGCCCATGTGATCGTCGAGACGCTCGATCATCGGCGAGAGGATGCTCGGGCCGAGTCCACGTTCAATCTCGGCTTTGTAGGGCTCGACGATGCCCAACCAGAACGCGAGGAAGTTATCGGCGATGCGGTAGCTGCGACGCCGTGTGCGCGAGCCCGCCTCCGTGACGGGAACGATCCGCTCGACGAGCCGCAGCTCGATCAGCCGCTCGAGCGTGCGGGCCGGCTCGGCTCGCACGGCCTGCTCGATCTCGCCGTGCTTGGTGGCGCCGGCGGCAATTGCGCGCAGCACCAGCTGGCCCAGCTCACCCGTATCGCCCTCGGTCGCGAGCACCAACCGGCCCTCGTCCAGGAGCCGGCCACCGGGACGGCAGACCAGGCGCGCGAGGTTCTCGCGCACGCTGCGTCCCTGATCCCACCAGGTCAGATAGAGCGGCACGCCGCCGAGGATGCCCCAGATGAGGGCGCGATCGGAGGGCGCGAGCTTGCGCAGCATCAGCGCCGTCTCGTGCGGCGCGAACGGATGCAGCGCAAGCGTCAGGTCGATGCGTCCGTACAGCGGCGCGCGCTCCTCTTGGATCGCGTGCATTGTGCGCACCGCCGAGCCGCACAGCAGGATCCGTAAGCGTGTCCTCTCCCGGGTACGATCCCAGAAGGCGCGCAACACCCCCGGCAGCTCGGGAGAGATCCGCAGCAGCTCGGGGAACTCGTCGAGCACAAGCAGCAACGGCTCATCGACGGCGGCGATCGCGATGCTCTCCAGCGCATCGTCCCAGTCAACAAACGGTCTCCCGCCGAGATCGCGCACTCCCGCTGCCAACACGTCGGCAGCGGCTCGGCTCAGGATGCCCAGCTCATCGCGCGCGGGTCGTCCCGCGCCGGTGTGGAACACCGTGCGACGGTCTTTGGCAAACGCGCTCAGCAACGCGGTCTTGCCCACCCGTCGTCGCCCCCACACGAGTGCGACGGCACCCGCGCGTGGCGAGCCCTCCCACCACTCCGCCAGCGCCTCGAGCTCCATCGACCGATTGACGAACACGACGTCCAGTGTAACCGACATCGGGTGTAACCGACATCCGATGTAACCATGGAGCGGTCCGGTGGGGAGTCGACCCCTGGCAGCTGTGAGCGAGGTGACCGCTTCGCTGGCCGCGAGAGCCCGACTCAGCCGTAGGATTATTGACCGGGGTTCTCGCGCTCCTGCGCTTCGGCGTCCAGCATGTGCTCGACGGCGGCTATGTAGTCCGCGGCTCCGGCGACGAGCTCCTCCGCGTCGGCGCGGCTGGGCGTGATCGCTTCGTAGTCGCCGCCCTCACGGGCGCGCTGGGCGCGCCCGGCCAGCGTATGGAGGTGCTGGTCGAACGCGCCGGTGGTCACGTAGCGCTCGTGGAAGAGGTGCCACGTGCCCCCGTGGGTGCGGGCGTACTCGTCGCGCTCGGACAGCGCCGCGCGGGCGGCGTAGAGCATCGCGTAGTAGGCGGCGCTGACGGCCCCCTCGAGATGCCCGGAGGCAAGGGCCATTCGCGCAAGCCCGACGCGGTCGCGTGCCTGCTCCATGAACTCCACCGAACGCGGGCTCACTCAAGGCCGCTCCCGTAGAGCACGCGCTTGTCGCGGTCCACCTCGGCGATGAAGAACGAGCGGATCTCGCGCCGGCCACGCAGCCACTCGGGGGTTTTGACGAAGACCGAGTACCACACCGGGCTGACCCCCTCGGCGGCGGCGATCTCATAGACCAGTTCGATCGCCTTGATCCCGTGGCGGTGCTCGCTGCCGTCGACAAGCACCATCAGGTCGATGTCGGACTCCTGGTGCGGTGTCTCCCCGCGCGCCCGCGAGCCGTAGAGCCAGATCGCGTGTAGATCGGAGCCGAGCTCGTCGTGCAGGCGCTCGACCAGGCGCTCCACGACACGGCGCTCGGCTTCCGAGAGCGAGGCGCCGGCGAGGGGGTCGGAGGTCTGCGTGGACATGGCCTCAGAGGATAGGCGGCGCCCCGTCCCCCAGCCGCGTGCGCTCGCCGGCGTCGGTCCAGATGATCTGCTCGCGCCCGGGGCCCACGCCGATCAGGGTGACGGGCGCGCCGATCTGCTCGGCGATGAACTGGAGGTACTCGCGCGCGGCCTCGGGCAGGTCGGAGTAGGTGCGGCACTCGCCGAGGTCCTCCTGCCAGCCGCGCAGCTCGGTCAGCTCGGCGGTGGTGTGGTGTAGGACGGTCTGGTGGTAGGGGAAGTCCTCGAACTCCGCGCCCTCGGCGCCGCGGTAGCTCGTGCACACCTGGACCCGGTCGAGGCCCGAGAGTACGTCGAGCTTGGTGATCACGAGCGCTGTCAGCGTGTTCAGGCGCGCGGCGTAGCGCAGCGCGACGAGGTCCAGCCAGCCGGTGCGACGCGGACGCCCGGTGGTCGTGCCGAACTCGCCCCCGCGCTTACGGATCAGCTCGCCCATCTCGTCGTGCAGCTCGCTCGGGAACGGCCCGGCGCCGACGCGCGTGGTGTAGGCCTTCGACACGCCCCAGATCTCGTCGATGTCCTTCGGGCCCACGCCCGTGCCGACGCACGCGGCGCCCGAGAGCGGGTTGGAGGAGGTGACGAACGGATAGGTGCCGTGGTCGATGTCGAGCATCGCGCCCTGCGCGCCCTCGAAGATCACCTTCTCGCCGTCGTCGAGCAGCTCCCACATCAGTTTCGCCGTGTCGGCGATGTGCTGCTCGAGGCGGTGACCGTAGGTCAGGTACTCCTCGGTCATCGCGTGTAGATCGAGCGCGGGGTCCTTCTCGAAGGGCCGCAGCGACAGGCGCTTGGGCTCCATCGCGGCGACGATCTTCTTCTTCAGGATCTTCTCGTCGAGCAGGTCCTGCACGCGGATGCCCAGCCGTGCGGCCTTGTCCGCGTAGCACGGGCCGATACCGCGACGGGTCGTGCCGATCTGGCGGCTGCCGAGCTTGGCCTCGCCGGCGGAATCGAGCAGCAGGTGGTAGGGCATGATCAGGTGGGCGTTCGCCGAGATCCGCAGCCCGCTCACGTCCACGCGCCGTGCCCGCAGCGCGTCGAGCTCCTCGATCAGCACCTTCGGGTCGATCACCACGCCGTTGCCGATTACGCAGCGCTTGCCCGGGTAGAGGATGCCCGACGGGATCAGGTGCAGCTTCCACTCGACGTCCCCGCGGACGATCGTGTGGCCGGCGTTGTTGCCGCCCTGGAAGCGCACGACCGCGCCCGCGCGCTCGGCGAGCAGATCGGTGATCTTGCCCTTCCCCTCATCGCCCCACTGGGCGCCGACGATGACTATTCCTGGCATGTCGACTGGAGTCTACGAGGCTCTACTGCGTGTAGCGCTCGCCGGCATAGTTGAGGAACTTCGGGTACTCCTTCTGGAACGTCAGCGTGACTTTGCCGACGGCGCCGTTGCGGTGCTTGGCGATGATCAGGTCGGCCTCGCCGGGGCGCTCGGAGTCCTCGTCGTAGTACTCGTCGCGGTAGATGAACATCACCAGGTCGGAGTCCTGCTCGAGGTTCCCCGACTCGCGCAGGTCCGAGAGCTGCGGTTTCTTGTCCGGGCGCGACTCGACCGCGCGGCTCAGCTGCGAGAGCGCGATCACCGGCACGCCGAGCTCGCGCGCGAGGATCTTCAGGCCGCGGCTGAGCTCGCCGACGGCGGTCACGCGCGAGTCGTAGCGGCTGTCGGTGCGCATCAGCTGCAGGTAGTCGATGATGATCAACCCAAGCCCGTTCTCGCATTGCGAGTGCAGGCGCCGTGCCTTCGCGCGGATCTCGAGCATGCCGACGTCGCTCGAGTCGTCGACCCACAGCGGCGCGGCCGCCAGGCGCTGCGAGGCCTTGAGGATCTTCGGCCAGCGCTGCTCGGCCACGCGTCCCTTGCGCAGCTCCTCGCCCTTGATTCGCGCCTGCGAGGCGACGAAGCGCTGAGCCAGCTCGGCCTCGGCCATCTCGAGGCTGAACAGCGCGACGGGCTTGCCGTGCTCGACGGCGGCGTTCTCGGCGATGTTGCAGACGAGCGCGCTCTTGCCCATCGCGGGGCGGGCGGCGATGATGATCAGGTTCCCCGGCTGAAAGCCGCCGGTGATCTCGTCGAGGTCCTTGAAGCCGGACGGCGTCCCGGTCAGGGAGGTGCCTTCGATCGAGAGGCGGTGCAGCTTGTCGAGCTCCTCATGGAGGACCTCTTCGATCGCGCGGAAGTCCTGCTGGCGATCGTCGCGGGCGACCTCGAGCATCGCCTTCTCGGCCTGCTCGACGAGCTCGCGCGGCGCGGCGCGATGGTCGAGCACGCTCTCCTGGATCTCGTACGACGCCCCCAGCAGCCGCCGCAGCAGCGCGTTCTCGCGCACGATCTGGGCGTAGCGGCGGGCGTGCCCGGCAGCCGGCACCACCCCGGTCAGCCCGTCGACCGTCGCGACCCCGCCGACCGCCTCGAGCTTGCCGCTGGAGCGCAGACGGTCGGTGACGGTGAGCACGTCGACCGGCTCGGACTCGTTGTAGAGCGCGAGCATTGCCTCGTAGATCGTGCCGTGGCGCTCGCGGTAGAAGTCCTCGGCGCGCAGCCCCTCTTCGATCACCAGCGCGTACAGCGACCGGTCCGACAGCAGGATCGAGCCCAGCACCGACTGCTCGGCCTCGAGGTTGTGCGGAGGCGCGACCCCGCCCGCCGGTGGGGCGGTGGCCGTGCCGTTGCCGTTGGTTACCGAGACCGCGCTCATGTCTCGGGCGAGTCTAAGTTGGCGCCGCCCTGAGCCTCGGCGCTCATCCCGCTATCTCGGACTAAATCACTCCCCACGAACACATGTTCGCAGCAGCAGCGGCGCGACTTTATTTCTTCGCCACGACCATCGCTCAGCACGGGGAGGGCAGGCCCGGGAGGGTGGGGCCTTCAAAACCCCTCCCGTTTATTTCTTAGCGACGACCATGGTCTTGATCGTCGCTGTGACTCCCTCGACGACCTCGACGACGACCATGTAGGTGCCGACGCTCTTGATCGGCTCGGGCATGTGCACGCCCCGTTTGTCGAGTTTCAGCCCGCGCGCTTCGCGCACCGCCGTGGCGATGTCCTGGGCGGTCACCGACCCGAACAGGCGGCCGTCGGCGCCGGCCTGCTGGGGGATCGTGAGCACGGTGCGGTTGAGCAGGTTGACGTTTTCCTGGGCTCTCTCGATCGCGTTGCGCTCGGCCCGTTCGGCCGCCGCCTTGCGCTCGCGGATCGCTTCGATCGCGCCTTTCGTGGCCGGCTGGGCGAGCTTGCGCGGGATCAGATAGTTGCGCAGGTAGCCCTTCGAGACGTCGATCGCCGCGCCCTGCTCACCGAGCTGCTCGACGTCCTCCAGGAGAATCGCTTCGGGCATCGGCCGTCCCTACCTTTCGCGGTCGCGGTCGCGGTCGCCGCGACCGCCGCGCGGCGAGTCCTCGCGGCCGCCCTCGTTCACGTACGGCAAAAGCGCCAGCTCGCGCGCGCGCTTGACCGCGCGGGCGATCTGGCTCTGGTGGCGCCGGCACGAGCCGGTGATCCGCCGCGAGCGGATCTTGCCCTTCTCGGAGATGAACTTCGAGAGCGAGGAGATGTCCTTGTAGTCGACCTGTTCGATCTTGTCACGGCAATGCTGGCATGGCTTGCGCCGGCCGCTCCCGGGCCCACCCTTCTTGTCTCGGCGGCGAACAGGCTTGCCGCGACCGCGCGCTTTTGCCACTGGTTGCTCCCTTGCTTGCTAGAACGGAATGTCGTCGTCGCCGGATCCAGCGGCGACAGGTGCGGGCTGGAAGTCCCCCTGATCGACGGGGACATCGCTGCCCTGTGGAGCTCCGTTGCCCGCCGCGAATCCGCCACCTGAGGCCTCATCGCGGGAGCCGAGGAACTGCACCGAATCGGCAATGATATCGGTTGCCTGGCGCTTTGTCCCGTCCTGGCTTTCCCACTCGCGCCACTCGAGGCGTCCGTCGATCGCCACGGGGCGTCCCTTGGAGAGGTACTTGGCGGCGTTTTCGCCCTGCGCGCCCCACACGGTGACGTTGAAGTAGTTGGGCTTATCGACCCATTCCCCGGAGGCTCCGTCCTTGCGGCGGGTGTTGCACGCGATCCGCAGGCTGCACACGGACATGCCGCTCGGCAGCGAGCGCAGCTCCGGGTCGGCGGTCAGGTTGCCGGTCATCACGACACGGTTGATGTTGGTTGCGGCCATGGTGGGACTTCCTTTCGGGCTGGTTCTCCCGCTCGCGGGAGCTCGTCGGTCTGCTCTCGGTCCCCGCGGTCGCGGGAGGCCGAGAGTCGAGTCTAGACCCGCCTCCGGGCGCAATCTCCGATTCGGCCCCGCCCGCCCCCGCGGAAGCCGCTAGTTGCGAGGATTGCTCTGCTCGGGCGCGGCCGGCGGTGTCGGTGCTCGGTGCGGGGCGGTCGATAGCCCTCGCGAGGAGGTCCGGAACACCTCGTCCCAGTAGGGGGCGCTGATCCCGAAGCCGCGGGTATCGTCCTGGAAGTGGTGGCGCATGTGCCGCTCGCGCAGTATCCGCCCGAGCGGCCCGCGCGCGCGGAAGTGGTGGATGTAGTAGTGGACCATGTCGTACGCGAGGTAGCCGGCGAAGAACCCGGCGCCGATCCCGGGGGCGTAGCCGGCGCCGAAGATCAGGTAGAGGATCCCGAACACGATCGCCCCCAACGGCACGCTCACCGCGGGCGGCATCACCAGGCGCAGGGGGTCGTTCGGGTGGTCGTGGTGGACTCCGTGGATGATCCAGTGCATCCGCGCGCCGAGGCCGTCCCGCGGCTCGAAGTGGAACACGATCCGGTGCAGCCAGTACTCGAACAGCGTCCACAGCGCGTAGCCGCCGATCACCAGCGCGACGGTGCTCGCGACGCTCGCGCTCGAGAGCTCCCACGCGGCCAGCACGAAGATCGCGGGCGTGAAGATCAGCACCGGCACGACGGGATGCACGCGCGAGAGGAGGTCGAGCACGCGCGAGTCGAACATCGGCGGGGAGGCCCGCAACACGTCGGTCTTGCTCGTCGCCCCCGTCCCCTCGCTCATGTCTTCGACCCAGGCCATCTCGATGATTTTATTACCCGATCGCCGATCGCATAACCGTTGCGCAGCGAATTATCTCCTCCGCGCGGCGATCTCCCAACCGACGGGAGCGCCGAGCAGCGGCCGCGACGGCTGATGCTACGCCGGCTCGCCGACCGAGAACTCGGCCTCCGCCGCGGGCTCGCCGCCGGCGGGCTCCGCCTCGCGCCGGGGCGTCCCGACCGTGCCGACGGTGGCAAGCGTCTCCGGAGCGTCCGGGGTGCCGGGTGCGAGCTTGACGATCCGGAAGCGCACGACCTCGTCGGCGATCCGCAGCGTGCGGTTGAGCGTCTCGAGCAGCTCCGGCGTGGCGTGGAACTGCAGCAGGTGGTACTCGGCGCTCGTCTTGTGGTCGATCTGGTACGTCAGCGCGCGCACGCCCCACGCGTCGTGGCGCAGGAACTCGCCCTGGGCCTCGATCGCCGCGCGTGCGTCGGCGACGATCTTCATGCGCGCCGGCTCCTCGACCTGGGGGTCGAGCAGGATCACGAGATCGTATGTCGGCGCGGGAAGAGTCACGGGCGACGGAAAGGTTAGCGGGTCTGGCCCTGCGCCTTCGCGCGGATGTCCGCGAGCTGCTCGTCGATCCAATCGCCCGGGTCGCGCGAGGTGACGATCGCGACGAGCCCCTCCGCGCGGCGGCGGCGCTCGGCGGCGGACATCGTGAGCGCGGCGTAGATCGAGTTGGCGAGCTCCTGGATGTCGAAGGGGTTGACCGAGAGCGCGAACTCGCCGAGCTCCTCGTGCGCGCCGGTGTTCTCGGAGAGGATCGAGACGCCCTCGCGCTCGTTCACGATCGGTCCCTCCTTGGCGACGAGGTTCATGCCGTCGAACATCGCGTTGACGAGCAGCACGTCGTAGTGCTTGTAGGCGGCCATCGCCTCCTCGAGGTCGTCGCGCAGCTTCAGCTGGATCGGCATCCAGTCGGGGGTGCCGTGGCGGTGGTTGACGACCGCCACCAAAGCCTCGATCCGCTCGAGGTACTCGGCGTACTGGGGCACGTCGGTGCGCGAGGGCATCATCTGCGCGATGAACGTCACGCGCTCGGTGAACTCGGGGTGCTGCTCGAGGAACAGGTCGAAGGCGGAGAAGCCGCGGAGCACGTTCTTACTCAAATCGGCGCGGTCGACGCGCAGGATCAGGAAGTCGCGGCGGCGGCGCAGGAGCTCGTCCTCGAACTCGCCGACCCGCTCGCTCTGGGCGACCTGGAGCGTGGCGCGATGGTCGATCGGGAGCGGGTAGGCGCGCACCCAGACCTCGCGCTCGCCGAACTCGACGAGGCCGCGGTCGAAGTCGACCTCGAGGTCCATCAGGTCGCGGCAGCACTGCAGGAAGTTGCGCCGGTAGGAGCGGGTGTGGAAGCCGATGATGTCGTTCGCGAGCAGGCCCGTGAAGATCTCCTCGCGGATTCGCGAAGGCAGTACCCGCCAGGCGTCGGACTGCGTCCAGGGGATGTGGATGAAGTGGTGCAGGAACACGTCCGGGCGGGCTTTGCGGACGAGGTCAGGGAGCGTGTAGAGGTGGTAGTCGTGGACCATCACGACCGGCTCGGAGACGCCCTCGAGCTCCTCGACGACCGCGCGGGCGAGGTCCTCGTTGACGACGTTGTAGCCAAACTCGAAGGCCTCGATCTCCTCGCGGCGGATGTCCGGCGCGTTCGATAGATCCCAGAGGTAGTGCTGGATGAACCAGAGCATCGGGTTGGCGAAGACGTTGTAGAAGCGGTCGTAGGCCTCCGCGTCGGAGACGACGAGCCTGACCTGGAACTCGCCGCCCGCCGGAGAGCGCACTGGGAACGAGCGGCCGTCGTTCGCGCGCGAGACCTCGGCGTCGTACTCGTTCATCGCCGAGGCGATCCAGATCGCTTCGCGGTGCGAGGCCAGCCCCGTGAGCGCCGTCACCAGCCCGCCCGAGCCGCGCTGCACCTCACCGTCGGCGTGGAAGGTGACGGGCCCCCGATTAGACACCAGCACCAGCGGTTGGGTCCGCTGGGCCGGTGTCTCGTTCATGATTCGCGCAGCTCGTTGAAGATCTTTAGATAGTCCCGCAGGTAGCGCGGCGTGAGGAAGTGCGCGCGTACGTGCTCCTTGCCGCGGCGCCCGAGGAACTTGCCGAGCGCCGGGTCCCGGACGATCTCCAGGGTGCGTTCCGCGCACTGCTCGGCGGAGGAGACGAGATAGCCGGTGACGCCGTCCTCGATCTGCAGCGGGATCCCGCCGACGTCGCCGCCGATGAAGGGGCGCGCCTTCCAGATCGCCTCCGAGACGGTCAGCCCGAAGCCCTCGCGTGTGGACTTCTGGATCAGCACGTCGGCGTGGGACTGGAAGGCGTTGACCTCGATCGCGCCGACGTTGTTGAAGTTGTTGAGGATGTGCACGTCGGGGTCGCCGTCGGCGTGGGCGATCGTGGCGTTGAAGAAGTCCCAGCCCTCGGGGTCGTCGGAGGCCATCGAACCGACCAGCGCGAGCTGCATGCCCGGCATCTCGGCCTTGACCGCGCGGTAGGAGTCGATCACCCCGAGCGGGTCCTTCCAGGGGTCAAAGCGCGAGACCTGGCACATCAAAGGCCGGTCGATGTCGATCCCGAACTGCTCGCAGACGTACGAGGCGTCCTCCGGCAGCAACGCCATGTTCTTCGGCGTCAGCGGATCGATCGCGGGGGGCACGACGTTGACTTTGCCGCGCATCCCCTCGGGCACGTAGCCGGCCATGTGGAAGAGCGACTGGGGGTACTCGGAGATGTAGGGGAGCAGCTGGGCGATCGTGTCCGGGTTCGGCGTGGAGAGGTCGATGTGGCAGCGCCAGACCCAGCCGGCGGCCTTCTCCGGCACGAGCGTGTGCAGCGCCGCGGGCTGGGGGTCGTGCACGAGGCACACGTCCCAGCCGCCGGAGAGCTCGCGCGCGTTCATCTCGTTGTAGCGCCGCCAGGTCTCCCACTGCTCGGAGTCGAGGTCCTGGGGAGCGCCCTGGAGCGCGTTGTGCATCAGCTTGGTCGCGTTGAAGAACTCCTCGCGCCCGTAGATCACCTGCCACTCGCAGTCGAGGCCGACATCGCGCATCAGGCCGACGAGCGTGTAGAGGATCTCCGAGACCCCGCCGCCGAACGCGGTCGCCGAGATGTGGACCACGCGCTGGCCCTTGAGCGGCTCGGCGAGCTCGCGGATCTCCTCGATCAGCTCCTTGCCGCAGATGTGCGTGTAGTCGGAGAGGGTCTTGTGGCCGACGGCGACAGGTTGGAGCACGCGGCAGGACGATACCTAAAGGGGTGCACGGACATGACGAGCCCGCACGGGGCTCACGGGCCGATCTCGATCGGATCGCACGCCTGTGCCGGCCGGGGCCCTTCGCGGGGCGTCGTCCTCGGGCTCGACGTGGCCCGCCATGTCTTCGCCCTTGCGTCCTACCCCCACTCGACCCCCGAGCACCCCAGCCGCACACTCCGATCGAGATAGGCCCTAAGGTCTTGTGAATGCTCAACGGACGCCTCTACAGGGTGGCCTTCGCGCCGTTCGCGCTGGCGCTCGCGGTGGCGGCGTTCTCGCTGACCGCGCGTCCGGGGCCACTGACCTCGGCGCTCGCCCCGGACGCGTTCGAAGGCGCCCCGGCGCTCGCCGAACTGAAGAGCATGGCGGCCGAGTTTCCAAGCCGGCGCCCGGGCAGCCCCGGCGACGAAGCGCTCGCCACGAAGATCGCGCAGACGCTGAAAGGGCTCGGCGCGCCCGGCCACGGGGGCTTCGAGGTGACCACGCACAGGTTCCAGGCGCAGGCGATCGAAGGGGAACGGACGCTGAGCACGGTGATCGCGCAGCGTGCGGGGTCGAGCGGCGGCACGCCGATCGTGATTCTCGCTCACCGCGACGCGCGCGGGGCGGGTGGGTCCTCTTCTGTGGCCGAGCTGTCGGGGACCGCCGCGCTGATCGAGCTCGCGCGCGTGTTCGCGGCGCGCGAGACGCAGCGGACGATCGTGCTCGTCTCGACCAGCGGCGGCAGCGGCGGCGACGCCGGCGCGCTGAACTTCGCCACGGAAGCGAGCCCGTTCGCCCAGACGAGCCCGTCCACCGGGATCGACGCGGCGCTCGTGCTCGGCGATGTCGCCGGGGGGAGCCGGCGGAAGCCGTTCGTGGTGCCCTACTCGGACGCTTTCGGCAGCGCACCCGAAGAGCTCCAGCGCACGGTTACGAGCGCGATCGCGCAGAACGTCGGGGGCAACCCCGGCGTGCCGAGCACGTTCGGCCAACTCGCCCACCTGGCGTTTCCGCTCGCGACGGGCGAGCAGGGGGCGCTGAACGCGAGCGGACTGCCCGCGGTGCTCGTGCAGGTGATGGGCGAAGCGACCCCGCCGGCGGGGGAAGCGGTGAGCGCGGAACGGTTGGAAGGTTTCGGGCGCGCGACGCTGAGCGCCGTGGACGCGCTGGACACGGCGCCCGAGATCGAATCGGCCCCGCAGACGGGCCTCGTGATCGGACGGCAGGTGCTGGGAGAGTGGGTGCTGCGCCTGCTGCTCGCGACGCTGCTGATCCCGCCGCTGCTGCTGCTCGCCGACGGCTACGCGCGCCTGCGCCGTCGCCGCGGCGCGAGCGGCGACCGCGCGATGCTCCGGGGCCTCGCGTGGACGGGCCTCTGCGCCCTGCCGTTCTTCGCGGCGGCCGTGTTCGCGAAGGCGCTGGGCCGGCTCGGCGCGCTGTCCGCGCCGACGATGCCCCTCCCGGCGAGTGCGCTGTCGCTCGGAGGCTTCGCTGTGAGGGGGGTGCTGGCGGTGGCGCTCGCGCTGGGACTCGCCTGGCTGATGTGGGCGTGGGGAGTGCGACGGCTGGGGCTGAGAGGGCGCCCGGACGACGACGGGGCCGGGCTGGCGTTGCTGACGGTGCTGCTCGCGGTGGCGATCGTGGTGTGGCTGAGCAATCCGTACGCGGCGCTGCTGGTGCTGGGAGCGCTGCACCTGTGGCTGCTGCTCGTCTCCCCGCGGACCCGCCCGCCGCGGCCGGCGGCGCTCGCACTGGTCGTGGTCGCGCTCGTGCCGCTCGCGCTGCTGATCGTCTTCTACGCGCGCGAGCTCGGGGTGGGGCCGGGCGGGATCGCGTGGGACGCGGTGCTGCTGCTCGCGGGCGGGCACGTCGGGATCGCGGCGACGGTCCTGTGGAGCCTCGGCTTCGGCTGTGTGGTGGCCGCCGCGCTGCTCGCGACGGCGCCCGAAGCGGAGCTCGGGGACGGCGGCATCGACGGCGGCACGCCGCTGCGGATCAGGGGGCCGCTGTCCTACGCCGGTCCGGGATCGCTCGGTGGGACGGAGTCGGCGCTGCGACGCTGAGCGCTGAGCGCCGCGCCGAAGTCCGCTGTTCGGAGATCGCGCGGCGGGCAGGGGTTGCGCGAAGGACGGGGAATCGAAGCACGAGCCGCCATAATCGAGCGCGAGGTCATGTCCGAAGCCCTATTCACGACGAGATCCCGCCGCCGCCGCCGCCGCCGCCGCCGTGGCCGTGCCTCGCGCAGCGCGTGGCGTGCGCTGTCGATTGTGCTGATCGCGGTGGGCGCTCTCGCGCTCGTCGACGCCGGCGTGACACTCGTGTGGCAGGAGCCGTTCTCGGCGCTGTACGCGAAATTCAGGCAGGACCATCTCAGCGGGACGTTGCGCGCGGCCGAACGGGTGGCCCCCACGCAGGTCGAACGGCGGGCGCTGGCGAGCCTGCCCGATGAGCGCCGCCGGGTCGCGTTCCTCGCCGGCGAGTTGCAGCGCCATGCTCCCAACGGCAGCGCGGTGGGCCGGATCGCGATCCCGAAGATCGACGCGAGCTACGTGATCGTGAAGGGCACCGAAACCTCCGATCTGGAGGGTGGGCCGGGGATCTACTCGGAAACGAACTTCCCCGGGATCGCCGGCACGACCGCGATCGCCGGGCACAGGACCACCTACCTGGCGCCGTTTCGCCATATCAACGAACTGAGCCCAGGCAACCACATCCTGCTCGAGATGCCCTACGCGCACTTCACCTACACGGTGATCGGCCAGCGCGTGGTGCTGCCGACAGACGTCTCCGCGGCGGTGTCGAACGTCGGCTACACACGCCTGGTGCTGTCCGCCTGCACGCCCCTCTTCAGCGCCGAAAAACGGCTGCTCGTCTACGCGCGCCTGACGAAGACAGTGCCCGTCGGTGCCGCCCGCGTGCTGGGTGGGCGGGTCTACCAACCCTCGCTGATCCGGCCGATCGTCCCCACGCAGAGCACACGGCCGCGCAGACGGGCGGACGGGCTCGAGTTCTCCGCGAGACCGCCGATGGTGCCCGGGTCCACCCAGCCGAAGATACCGGCCGCCCTGTAGGGCTACGAGCACCGCCGCGCTCACCAGCGGTGCTCGTAGCCCTCCAGCCGGCGCTCCTCGCCGTGCTCGTCCAGGAACCTCGCCCCCGGCGGCCCGTCCTTTACGCAGCCGATCCAGGTGGGCTGGGCGCCGCCGGCCTCGCGCAGGGCGCCCTCGACGCGGGCGCGCGCGGCGGCGGGCACGGTGAAGCACAGCTCGTAGTCTTCGCCCGCGCTCGCCGCCCACTCCCGATCGGAGACGCCCCCGTCGAGGGGCAGCCGCTCGAGGTGCAGCTCGACCGAGACCCCGCTGCGCTCGCCGACATGGCGCGCGTCGGCGGCGAGGCCGTCGGAGATGTCGATCATCGCGCTCGCCCCCGCCCGCGCGAGCGCCCGGCCCTCGCCGAGGCGTGGGACGGGGCGGCGCGGCCGTCCGCCGAGGTGGCCCGTCACCCCCACGAGGTCCCCGGCCCGCGCGCCGTCTCGCCCCACCAGTTCGGAGGCGGAGTCCGCCCAGCCGATGACCGTCACGCAGGCCGTGAGCACCGGCGCGGCGACCACGTCGCCGCCCGCGAGCACGGTCTCCGTCGCCGCGGCGACCTCCAAGGCCCCGCGCACGAGCTCGAGCGCCCGCTGCTCGCCGACCGCGGCCGAGACCCCGAGCGCGATGTACGCCTCGCCCGTCCGCGCGCCCATCGCGGCGAGATCCGAGAGCGCCCCCGCGAGCGCGCGCCAGCCGACGTCGCGCGGGCTGGAGGAGCCGCCGCCGCCGAGCCGGAAGTGCACGCCCTCGACGATCGCGTCGACGGAGGTCACGCACAGCGCTCCCCCGGAGCGCACGACCGCGGCGTCGTCGCCGACGCCACGCACGATCCGCGACCCGTCGTCTCGCGGCAGCGCGGCCGCGATCGAGTCGATCAATGAACGCTCCATCTCAGCTCAGGAGCCTAAAGGCGGTTGGTCTCACCCCGTCGTTCGACGGCGTGAGGAGATGCGACGCACTCGAGCGCAGGCGTGCCACCGATCGTCCGAGATCGGCCAGCACGTCGAGCACCGAGGGTGGCGCAGATCGCCGCGGAACGACCGCCTCTAGCGGTGGCGGTAGACGATTCTCGCGCGGTCGAGGTCGTACGGCGAGAGCTCGCAGCGGACGCGATCGCCCGGGAGGATGCGAATCCGGAAGCGGCGCATCTTGCCCGCGACGTGTCCAAGTACGACGTGATCGTTGTCGAGCTTCACGCGAAACATCGCGTTCGGCAGGGCCTCGATCACCTCGCCCTCGAATTCAACCTTGTCCTCCTTTGCCACGAGTTTCTGTCCCATCTGGCCGCCGCACGATGTGTGCGCACGATCCCTTGTCTCGGAATTTCCTGACCCAAACTACCAGCGTGGGAGCCGCGAGGGGGCCCGCGCTACTGGCCGGCTCCGGCTCCGCCCGTGTTTCCGCCGTTGCCGTTCGCCGCGCCGCCACCGCCACCGGGCGCTGCCGCGGTCGGTTCTGACGGCGCGTTCGCATTCGGTTCGGGCGGGGTGGGATTGGCGCCGCCACCACCGCCACCAGCGCCTTGATTGCCACCGCCCGCGCCGTTGCCACCACCGCCTGTCCCCGTGCCCGCGCCGCCGCCGGCGCCCTGCCCGGGACTGTTGGTGTGCGGGAGTTTGACCTTTTTGCCGGGCTTCTTTTCCTTCGCTTCGAAGTTTTCCCGGCTGTATTCGTTGCCCTGGGTCGTGCGCCCCGTGCTCGCGTACTTACCGAAGAACGGCTGGTAGGAGATCGGTTCCTTGGGCTGGGGGAATTCGATGCAGGACTGGCCTTCGGTGACGCTCGCCATGTAGTCGTGCCAGATTTCCGCGGGCAGGTAGCCGCCCTGCTGGGGCTCGCCGTGGACATCGGTCATCGAGACGCGCCTGTTCGGGTAGCCCATCCACACGACCGTCGCGTAGCGGGGCGTGTAGCCGTCGAGCCAGGCGTCGACCAGTTCGCTGGTCGTGCCGGTCTTGGCGGCGGTCGGGCAGTCGATCGCCGAGCGCGTAGCGGTGCCGCTCTGGACGTTCTGGTGGAGGATGCTCGTCTCCTCGGCGGTGACCCCTTCGGAGAGCACCTTCGTGCGATGGGGCACGCCCCAGCTCGAGTCGACGTGGCCGTCTCCGAACACGACCTTGGAGATCGCGATCGGCCTGTTGCGGTAGCCACCGTCGGCGAGCGTCGCGTAGACGTCGGCCATTTCCAGCGGCGTGACCCCGAGCGTGAGCCCGCCGAGCGCTTCCGCGGGGTAGCTGGAGAGGTGGGTTTTGACGCCCATCTTGTAGGCCGTTTCCGTGATCGTGTTCTCACCGAGGTCGGCCGCGAGCTGGGCGTAGACGGTGTTGTCGGAGGCGAGGGTGGCGTTGACGAGGTTGATCGATTTGTTCAGCGAGGTGCCCTCGAACGTCTTCACTTCGTAGGTCGGGTAGCCGGTCAGCCAGCCGGGCTCGAGCGTGTGCGAGAGGTAGTAGGTGCTGTTCGGGTCGATCCCGCGCGCGAGCGCGTCGGCGAGGTCGATCGCCTTGAACGTCGAGCCGGGCTGGCGATGGCCGTCGGCGGCGAGGTTGTACTGGGACTGCTCGTATGACTCGGACTCGGCCATCGCTTCGATGTCGCCGTTGTGGGGGTCGATCGTGACGATCGCCGAAGCTGGGTCTTCGGGTTCGTCGAGCACTTCGGCGATCGCTTTGCGCGCGAGGCTCTGCTTACGCAGGTCGATCGTCGTGTACACCTTCAGCCCGCCCTGTTCGACGGTCTTCGCGCCGTAGCGGTGGATCAGCTGTTCGCGCACGTATTCGAAGAAGAACGGTTCGCTGCGCTTGGAGTAGAACGTGCCGAGGTGCACCTCCAGCGGCGCGCGCTCGGTCGCGGCGGCCTGCGCGGCGGTGATGTAATGCAGTTCGGCCATCTTCGCGAGCACCTCGTTGCGCCGTTCCCGGGCCGCGGCGGGATAGAGGAACGGGTTGTACTGCGACGGCGCCTGCGGCAGCCCGGCGAGCACCGCCGACTGCTCGAGGTCGAGCTCGGACGCGGGCTTGTCGAAGAAGATCCGCGCCGCGGCCTGCACGCCCGTCGCGGTCTGCCCGCCGAGGGTCCCGTAGGGGACGCTGTTGAGATAGCTGGTGAGGATCGAGCGCTTGGAGTGATGTTCGGTGTAGTCGATCGCGAGCTTCGCCTCGACGATCTTCTGCTTGAGCGTGTGCAGGTCGCCGCCGAGGTAGAGGTTGCGAATCAGCTGCATCGTGATCGTCGAGCCGCCCTGCAGGGGGGCGCCGGTGGTGATGTCCTTGATCGCCGAGCGGAAGATGCCGGTGAGGTCGACGCCGTCGTTCTTGTAGAAGCGCTGGTCCTCGATCGCGATCGTCGCGTTCTTCAGATTGGCGGGGATTTCACTCCAGCCGATCGGGCTGCGCAGGTCGTCGGACTGGATGAAGCCGAGCCGCGTGCCGTCGGCGGCGAATACCTGCGAGGAGCCGCCGGAGAGGATCGGGTGCAGCGACGCGAGCGCGGGCGCGGTGGAGGCGACGTGGAGGACGTAGCCGACCGCCGCGATCGCGCCGAGCACGAGCATCGTCGCGAGCACGCCGCCGCCGATCAGGAAGATTCGGGCGGGACCCGCGCGGTGGTGGCGGCGCCGGCGCTTGCGAGCTTGGCGGGACATACACCGCCGAGATTACCGCTCGGATTGTGATTTCCTGCCGTTTGCCACCGCCTGCGACTGCGCGTGCACACGCGCGGCGCCCGTCGCGCCCTCGATATATGACCCCCGACACCGCCGACCCAACGATCCAGGCCGTGCGCCCGTCGATCGCGGAGGCCAAGGGTGATTTGGTCCGGGCGTTGGTCGGCGTGCTCGGCGCGCTGGCCACGGCCGCGAACGGCACGGGCGTGCTGCTGCTGCTGCTGGGAGCGGCGATGCTCTACCTGTATGGCCCGCGCGAGGATCGTGGCCACGTAAGCTGGGCGGAGTCAGATGTCGAGCCTCCAGACTCCTCCCTCCGCACCCGGCGAGCCCACACCGCCCGGCGCAGGGACCCCGCCCGCGGTCGACTCGTTCGAGCGGGCGCTGGCGGCGGAGCGGCGCTCGCGTGAGGACCAGACGCCCGACTGGCCGCCGTGGATGGCGCCGGCGGCGCTGCTCGGCGCGCTGGTGCTGGCGGCGGTCGGGGGGCTGATCGTCGACCTGCCCGCGGCCGCGTTCGGGGTGAACATCACCTCCTCGCACATCCCCGGGGGGTTGGAGATCGCGGATACGGCCGTGCAGGATCTGATCTTCATCCTCACCGCCGTCCTGTTTGCGCGGATCGGCGGCCGGAAGGTGCGCTCCTGGCAGTTCGGGCTGCGCCCGCCGCGGCTGAGAATGCTGTGGACGGTGCTGCTGCCGCTCGGCCTGTTCGTGGCGTTCGTGATCTTCAGCGTGATCTGGGCGGGCATCCTGGACGAGAGCACGAAAGAGAAGATCCTCGAACGGCTCGGCGCCAACGAAGGCACCTCGCTGCTGCTGTTGAGCGCCGCGCTGACGTGCGTGATCGCGCCGATCTGCGAGGAGTTCCTGTTCAGGGGCTTCATCTTCACGGCGCTGCGCAACTGGAAGGGAACGTGGCCGGCGGCGATCGTCACGGGCTTGCTGTTCGGGGGCGTGCACGCCGGCTCGGCGCCGGTGGTCGACCTCGTGCCGCTCGCCTTCCTCGGGTTTGGGTTGTGTCTGCTGTATCGGGCCACGGGCTCGCTGTATCCGTGCATCGCCGCGCACTCGCTGAACAACTCGATCGCGTACGGCAGCCTCGAGAGCTGGACGTTCCTGCAGGTGATCGCGCTGATCGCCGGCTCGCTGCTGCTGATCGGCGCGATCGTGCTGGCGGCGAAGCGCGTCGGTCTGATCACGACGCCGCCGGCGTTGCTCGCGCCCGCCCCGGCCGTCGTCTGACGGGTACATTGAATTGGGACCGTCACGCCGTATGTCGCCGGGCAGACGGTGTGGGTGAGCTTCTCGATCGACGGGCGCGGGGTGGGGGCGGAGAGCGCGAACGTGCTCCCCGCAAGTGGCGGCGCCGGAAAGTTCCAGGTCGGCTTCTCCAGCCGCACGGCCGGGCTGCTGAAGGCGCGTGTCGCGCACGCGGGTACGGGGCGCCGGCGCCTTCCACGTGCGCTACCGGAGCGATGGCCGCCACGTCGAGGCGGACCTGACCAAGCAGGTGCTCGCCGAGATCGAACCGGGCGGTCGCGTGAAGACGGTCTACACGATCAGCTCGGGCAAGCCCTCGACGCCGACCGTGCTCGGCCGCTTCCAAGTCTACGAGAAGACCCCGGGGGAGAACAGCGAGGGGATGGTCGACTCCAACTACTTCATCCGCGGCTATGCGATCCACGGCTACGCCGAAGTCCCGACCTACGCCGCCAGCCACGGCTGCCTGCGCGCGCCGATTCCGGATGCCCCCGCGATCTACAGCTGGGTAGAGGTGGGCACGCCGGTCGACGTCTACAACTGAGCCGAGAACAGAATCACACGCGGACGCGGATGACCCTCGCCAGATAGCTCAGCACGAAGCCGTAGACGAGCAGCGCGAGCGCCGTCTTGACGAGGTGGATCGCCCACTGGCTGGAGGAGCCGGAGACGATGCCGGCGAAGGGCGAGGTGAAGAAATCGGAGGCTTCGTCGATCTTCTTGTGGACGGTGCTTTCGTGTTTGGGCGCCGGTGGGCCGGTGGAGGAGGGGTGCTCGTTGACCACTTCCTGCTGATGGGTGGAGGCCGAGGAGGTCTGTTCGACGACGAAGACGAGGAACGAGGCGACGACGATCAGGCAGATGATCCAGGAAGCGAGGCGGAGCAGCGAGGCGAGCGAGGAGGATACGCCGGAACTCGCCATCGGACTAGATTAGACCCAGCGGTGGATGCTCAGGACGAACATACGAGCGATCTGGAGCGCGCCCGCGCGCTCCTGGTGGAGGAGTTGCGCGAGCACGCACTCGTGATCGGGGCGGTGACGTTGACGAGCGGGGAGCGGGCCGAGTACTACGTCGACGCCAAGCGCGCGATCCTGCGCCCGGCGGGCTTCACGGCGCTCGGCAGGCTGGTGGCGGCGCAGGTCGCGAGCTGGGAGGGGACGGCGGTGGGGGGGATGACGATGGGCGCCGACCCGGTCGCCTGCGCGGCGCTGGCGGGCGGGAGCGAAGCGAAGGCGTTCTTCGTGAGAAAGGACGCGAAGGCGCACGGCCTGCAGCGGCGCATCGAGGGCCCGCCGCTCGGCCCGGAGGACCGCTGCGTGGTGGTCGAGGACGTCGTCACGACCGGCGGCTCGGCGCTCGCTGCGATCGCGGCCCTGCAACAGGACGGCCAGGAGATCTGCGGCGTGATCAGCGTGCTCGACCGGCTCGCCGGCGGCGGCGCGGCGATTGAGCGTGAGGCCGGCGCGCCGTACGTGGCGCTGAGCACGATCGACGAGGTTTATCCGGACCGCCCCGACCGGACGACCGCTTGATGGACAGCGCCCCCCGCCGGTGGTAATGCTGACGGTCCGCCCTGCCCACCCGGAGGACGCGGCGCTGCTGCTCGGCCTGTTCGGCGAGCTGGCCGCGTACGAGCACCTCGAGCACGAGCTGAAGGCCACCGAGGCACAGTTGCGCGAGGCGCTGTTCGGGGAGCGCCCGGCGGCCGAGGCGCTGATCGCCGAGCGCCTGGCGCGCGACGGCGACCATGAGCCCAAGGCCGAGGCGCTCGGCTACGCCCTGTTCTTCCCGACCTTCTCGAGCTTTCTGGCGAGCACGGGCGTGTGGCTGGAGGACCTGTTCGTCCGCGCAGAGCACCGTGGCGAGGGCGTCGGCAGGGCGCTGCTCGGCGCGGTCGCGGCGCGCGCAAGCGAGCGCGGCGGCGAGCGGCTGGAATGGGCGGCGCTCGACTGGAACGAGCCGGCGCTCGGCTTCTACCGGAGGATCGGCGCGGCGACGATGAATGAGTGGATCACCCACCGCCTCGACGGCGAGGCCCTCGCCCGCGTAGCGGCCGAGGGACGCCGGTAGCCTTCTCGACTGACCCCTCGACCAGGCGGGTCGCGCCCTCGTAGTCCAATGGATAAGACGACCGCCTCCTAAGCGGTAGATCCAGGTTCGACTCCTGGCGGGGGCA
>DATCFG010000005.1:0-10580 GCA_036509655.1 Solirubrobacteraceae bacterium
GCCGCGGGCGGGACGACACACCCGTTTCGCACGCTCGTGCCGGTGCTGCCGCTCGCGCTCGTGCTCGAGCACACGCACGGGCTCGCCGGCAACGCCGCGCTCCTGCGCGGCCGTGACACGATCTACGAGCAATTGTCAAATGTTGTACGCTCATGTTGTACCGTCCGACGCCTGGACCTGCTCCGCGCGGCAAGCAAGTTCGTCGCTGGACACACAGGAGGCATTGCGCGGTACCAACCCCGCAGCCGCGACATGCCGCAACCGTAACCACTCGCGGATGAACAGGCCCCTACGTGGTCGTCTATCGCGGGAAGACACGCACATTTCTCCGTCTCATGGAAGCCCGCGAGGGTAAGGCGGCCATGGAGCGTGAGGCGAAACTAACGAGTGGGCATGCTGCCGGGCTGCATCGAGACGAGCCTCGCGAGGGATGCCCCGACTGCGAGCGCGAACTTGCTGCGCGTCAGCAGGTCGCCCCGTTCTTCCCCGCCTACGCGTTGGAATGGGTCGAGCGCTATCAGGGCACCGGCCGACGCGGCTATCGGGAGGAAACGCGCGACGAAGATCGCCGCCTGCTGAAGCGCTACGCGCTGAAGTTCTTCGCTGCCGACCTGCGCGTCGGTCAGGTGGGACCCCGCCTGGTCTCCGAGTTCATCGGCTGGCTGGTCAAGCAGCCGAGCCAACGGGGCGCCACGCTCTCGGACAAGTCCGTGAAGAACGCGCTGCAGCCCATCTCCTCATGCCTCGCGACCGCTCGGCGCGAGGGTCTGATTGAGCACAACCCATGTGACGATGCCGTCCTGCCTCACCGGCCGAGGATCGAGGAGGACGAGGAGAATCCACGCCCGTTCCCCCGCCTCGAACTCAAGGACGCAGACGGCGAGATCGAGATCGTCGAGAGCATGGAGCTCGTCGTCTCGCTCATCAATCCAAAGCACCAGCTGATGTTCGAACTGCTCGCGGCGACAGGGGTCCGCCGTTCCGAGCTAATCGCGTTCAAGGTCCATGATCTGAGTCTCAATGGCAAGGAGCCATACGTGAAGATCCGTCGCCGCATCCGCCGTCGAAGTGGGGCGGGGCTCGTCGTGGGCGCGTTGAAGTCCCGCTACGCCAAGCGCGACCTGCCGATTCCGATCGAGGTGGCCGACCGGCTCAGGGCCCACATTGCTGGGCGCTCCCGGAACGACTGGGTGTTCGCGTCTGCGACCGGGACGCCGCTTGACCCCAACAACCTCGCTAACCGGGTGCTGGCGCCGGCGTGCGAGAAGGCCGCCGTTGAGTGGGCCGGCTTCCACACCTTCCGCCACACCGTCGCGTCGCGACTCTTCGCCGAAGGGCGCAACATCATCCAGGTCCAGCGCTGGCTCGGACACCACTCGCCGAGCTTTACGCTCGACACCTACGTCCACCTGCTCGACGAGGATCTCGGGCGCCCCCTCGAGTCGCTTCGGGTCAAGAAAAAACCAGGCCAAGGACCGGAAAACCCCGCAAGCGCGGCAGTTGCCGCATCCGCGAAAATGGCGGACTAGCGGGGCAAACGCGAGAGAGCCGCAAAGCGCGGCGCTCTGATCCCGGCTCATAACCCGAAGGTCGCGGGTTCGAATCCCGCCCCCGCTATCTAACGAAAGCCCTGGAAATCCCAGGGTTTTCGTGTTTCTAGGGATGATGCTCGGCAGAGCTTCCTCCCGGAATTTCCTCCCGAAACTGGGCGGCACGTATCCCGAGGCCGTCGGTGTAGTGGCGCCCACGAGTGCGCGCCGAGACGCCCTGGAGGGTGGTCGCTGCCATCGTGCGCGCGATGTGCGCGCGACAGGCAACGACGCTGATGTCGGGAGGGGCTGTGCCGGGGAGCGTTGAGTCCTGATGGGCGACCCGGCGTGGACGCTTGAGTTCTACGAGGAGGCCGGCCGGGAGCCGGTGCTTGACTTCCTGCGAGGATTGGACGAGTTCAAGGAGCAGGCGTTGGCCGCCGCGTTGCGCAACGTGCTCGCCCATGAGGGCATCGGGGTCTGCGGCTCCTCCTGGGGCAAGTGGGTCCAGGGCGCTCCAGGCATCTTCGAGTTCCGGGTGCGCCATGACGCTGCGACCATATTGCGCGAGCGCGGCTTGCCGGTCCCCGAGCAGCTGGAGCAGACCCATACCGGCATCCTGCTGCGCGTGTTCTGCCATGCCCACGGCAAGAAGGTGATCCTGCTGCTGGCGGGCTATGACAAGGGCAAGGAGCCGAGCGCCAGGCGCCAGAACGCGGAGATCAGGCGCGCCAAGGCGCGCTTGACGCGCTGGAAGGCCCAGCAGGAGACGATCACCAAACCGTCGGGCAGGGGTGGGCGAAGGCGCGGCAGGCGGAGGTCCTGACCAAATATGTGGTATGCTGCATAATCACTGCCGGAGCCTACCACTGGAGTTCCACCATGGCCACGAAGTTCGACGACTACATCAGCGAGGTTGAGAAGAAGGCGAAGGCCGGCGGCCCGGAGGCGCTCGCACGCTGGGATGCCTTCAACGCTCACTACGCGATGGCGCGTGAGGTGCGCGAGCTGCGCAAGGAGCGCAAGCTCACGCAGAAGCAGCTCGCCGCCGCCTCCGGCATCAACCAGGCCGAGATCTCGCGGATCGAGCGCGGTCAGACCAACCCGACCGCCAGCACGCTTGCCGCGCTGCTGGCGCCGCTGGGTGCTCGCGTCGGAGTAGTTCCGCGCAAGCAGCGCGACCTGGCACACGTGTAAGGAGCGGGCCGTAAGCGTCCGTCGCGGTTGGTGGTCTCCGCCGTTTCGTCACTCACACCGAAGGTCGTGATACTGAAGTCAACCGCTCACAGGCGCCGATCGAGACGTAGCACGCGCACCCCTCGGTGATCTGGGACGTCGGCGGCGACGCCGACGATTGCGGCCCGGACAGCAGCGCACCCCGCCCGACTGTGCCGCGATCGTCGTCGGGCCGCCGAAGTCGGGGAAGACGCGCAAGGTGATCGCGCCGACGCTGGCGTGCTGGGCGGGGCCGGCGCTTGTCACCTCGACCAAGGGCGACATTCTGCAGAGTGCGGCGCACCGCGCGCGGCGGGGACCGGTCGCGGTGTATGACCCGACAGGCTCGCTCGGATGCCCGGAGGTGAGCGTCGGCTTCTCCCCACTTTCGCGTTGTGACACGTGGGACGGCGCGGTCGAGGTCGCCGCCGCGCTGCTCTCTCCGGCCTCCGCGGATGAGACGGTCCGCCACGGCGAGCATTTCGCGATCGCGGCACGGGCGCTGCTGGCGCCGCTGTTTCACGCCGCTGCGCTCTCAGACGGCGGGATCGACTGTGCGCGGGGGTGGCTTGGCCGCTCGGAGTTCTCCCAGCCCGCCGAGATCCTCCGCGGCCACGGCGCGACGATCACGCTTGAGGAGCTATCCGGTGTTGCCGCACAGGCGGTCGGTGACTACCGCACCTCCGTGCTCGGCACCGCACAGGTAGCGCTCGCGTGGGCGTCCCGCGCAGCCGTCCGGGCATCCACCAACCCTGCGCTGACACCGCAGGTCGATCTGCGGGAGCTGATCGCCAAGAACGGCACGCTGTACGTGGTCTCGCCGTCGCGTATCCAGGAGGAGCTCGCGCCACTGATCGCGGCCCTCTTGGATGGCCTGTGTGCGCAGGCGATCGACACCGCGATCACCTCCCCCGCCGGGCGCCTTGAGCGTCCGTTGCTGCTCGCACTGGATGAGGTGGCGAACATCGCACCGATACGCTCGCTCCCCCGCTTGTTGAGCGAGGGCATCCAGCAGGGCATCGTGCCCGTCCTGGGGGTGCAGGACATGAGCCAGGCCCGCGCGCGGTGGGGTGAGCACGAGACCGCGACGATGTGGTCCACCCCGGCGCTGCGCCTCGTGCTCGCCGGGGTGGCGGACCCCTACACCGCGCAGCTCGTCTCAGACGCCTGCGGCGAGCAGCTCGTGTGGCGCCCACAGATCAGCGAGAACACCTCGACCTCCCACCAGGTCGAGCGCGCCGGCAGAACCTACACCGGCGGCGACAGTCACTCCTACGCCCAGCAGCGCGAGCGAGTCGTGCAGCCGGCCGATCTCAGAGCGATGCCGGCAGGACGAGCGCTCGCGCTCCCGCAAGGCAGAGAGCCGATCCGGGTCGACCTGTTCCCCGGCGCCCCCGGCCTGAGCGACTGCGACTGGCCGGCGCTCTGTCGCACCGGGCGCGGGCGGCTATGTCAGCCGCTCTGAAATCGCGACGGGCTCTTCGCCGGCTATACGCGGTACAAGAACGTGTATCTCGCGGACGGACCGCTCTGGACCCAGTCCGCGAGGCAGTAGCGACAGCTGCTCCCGTCGTCGGCCCGCACGTCAACGGTCTTGGGCGGGCGGCCCTCGACGACGTCTACGTCGACGCGCCGACCGGGACGCGCTCGGCCTCGACCACTTCGAGGGCCTAGGTCAACTCGCGGGCGCCTGACTCGACAGTTACGGCCGAGCCGAGGCACAGGCGTGCAGCTGGGGCCCGCCGCCACCGATCGGGAACCGGTTCGGCCACGGCGGACAATGAGCTGTATGGACACCGCATTCAGCGGCCCGGGATCCGGCTCTGACGTGTCCCTGATCGTCGCCTCACAGGCCCAGCCAGAGGTGTTCGCGGGGATCTTCGACCGTCACTTCGGGGCGATCCACCGCTATCTCGCGAGACGCGTTGGCTCCTCCCGGGCCGATGACCTGGCCTCGCAGTCGTTCGTTGTCGCATTCGAACGCCGTGCCAGTTTCGACCCGTCCTATCACAGCGCGCGACCCTGGCTATTTGGGATCGCGTCCAACCTGATGCGCAATGACGCACGCTCTGAGCGACGGCTGCTCGCCGCGCTCGCCGGCATAGACCCTCGCGGCTCGGGCGAGCTCGACGAAGAGTCCGAGCGAACCCTCGCGCGGGTGGAAGCCTCAGCCGAAGCGCGCCGCCTCGCGGGCCTGATTCTCGCGCTCGACAGCGACCAGCGCGATGTCCTGCTCCTGCACGCGTGGGCAGAACTCTCCTACGAGGAGATCTCCCAGGCGCTCTCGATACCGATCGGCACCGTGCGCTCACGCCTGGCACGCGCCCGGTCTCGCATGGGGAGCTCCGAGAGATCAGTCGCCTCGATCAGTATCGGCAACCCAACACACAAGAGGACCAGATGACGACCGCATTCGAGCAAGTTCGTCGCCTTCGCCAAGAGGTATCCGCGCCAGACGAGCACGCCTGGGTATCAGCTCGCGCTGCCCTCGACCGAGCCATCAGCGCCGAGCGAGTCAGACAGATCCCGCTACCGGAAGCTCGCCGCGCGCGCCCAATCAAAGCGAAAGGTGCCCGCCGACACCGAGCGCGACCACGCAGCGCTTGGCTCGCGCTCGCGGCGGTCCCGTTGGCGGCGGTCGGCATTGCCGCCGCGGCGGGGGTGCTGCCCGACCTCAGCTCCCCAGATCCCAACGGTCCCGCGGGCACAGCGCCGGCTCTCATGAGGTCCTCGTTCGCGCGGCTGGGGCGGCCACAGCAGAGCAGCGACCTGCTCCCGCAAGCAGGCGTCGATGCGATGCAGGCCAAGGGAGGCTTCGGCGGCCACTACGGGGTCAACCCACGACTTGCCCGCCTGGCGGGCACGGTCGAGGGGACGCAGGTTTGGCTGGTCCCTGGGCGAACTGGCAGCTGCATCTATGGCCCCGGAGGGGGGGCAGCCTGTGGCCCGAACGGCTCGATCGCGACCGAAGGGCTGTTCGTCGCCCTCGTCCCAGTCGGCGGCGGTGCAGCCAGCATCCTCGGTGTTGCGCCCGACCAGGCGCAGGTAACCGCCGTCGACACCGACGGCTCGGCCGGGCGTGTCCACAGGGCGGGCAACGCCTTCTCGATCACCGGGGATCGGCTTCTACGAAGCTTCACGGTACGCGACCGCTCGGGCCAGTCCTTCACGACATCCGCTCCCGCAGGCGCACACCCCGGGGGCCCCTAGCGCTCCGATGCCAGTGAACTGGGCGGTGTCAACCGGTGGGCGCAACGCAGCTCCTTGTTCTCACGCTCGAGCTCCTTGATCCGCTGCGCCTCCTCGCTGCTGACCCCGTGCCGGCGGCCACCATCGATTTCGGACTGGCGCACCCACTTCCGCAGCGTCTCCGCCGTCATCCCGCACTTCTCAGCGACAGACACCATCGCCGCCCATTCAGTCGCGGACTCACCACGATGCTCAACGACCAGGCGAACCGCCCGCTCACGCACCCCTGCTGGATACCTCTTGTTCTTGGCCATCGCCCAATCCTCTCAAGCGATCAGGCCTCCAACATTCCCGGGGCGGTTCAGATTGGGCGCCTGGAGCGCGCGCTGACGGTGCATCACGGACGGCGCGGCGGTGAGCCCGAGACTCGAATCGAGCTGGACCATCTGCTGCCGTCTCCGGCCAGCGGAATGAACGCGCCAGCGCGCTGGCGCCTGGCGACGACAACCGCGCGCCTTTATCCGCCTCCGGTGGAGAGCGAGCCCATGAAGGCTTGGCATATGGCGGAGGGGCAGAAGGGGCGTCGACTACTCGCCGGCGATCTTCGCGAAGACAATCGCGTCGCGGCCGTGTTGGCGTGGCACTTCGAGCCGGGACCGCGCGGCGGCGCGCACCGGCCCCATCTGATCACGGCGGCTGCGGTGCGCGGGGATGTCAGTGATCCTGCGGTGCGGGCTGAGTATCTCGTCGCCCTCTGGCTGCTCACGTGCGTTATGGCCGCAATCGATCGCCGGACCATCCGCTCCGGACAGGTCGGTCTCGTCCTCGACGGCGGCATCGCGTTGAGTGCAGCGGAGCTGGCCCACTTCGACTTCAAGCGCGGTCGCAAGCGCGAGGGTTATCGCGGCGACTACTACACGCTGCCGGCGTGAGCGCGCCAGATCTTCTCGGCCTTGTCCGCCCACCGCGGCGGTAGCGCTGCGCGGAGCTCGGCAACGAACTCATCGGCTGGTGTCGCGGTCGGTGGAGGAAGCTCGGCGAAGAACGCGTCGATCTCGGCGGTCGTCTGCTTCAACGCGTCCGGGTGGTTCTGCTCCGTCCATTCCAGGATGCTGCCGGCGACCTCCTCCAGCGACGCGCGCTGCGCGACCCTGGCGATCTGGAGCACCTGGGCGACCTCCAGGTGCTTGTCCCGGCGGCCCCACCGCTGCGGCTCGACCCCGAGCGCGCGGACGGTGCGGCTCATGCCGCCTGTGTCCAAGCCGATGAACTCTGCGGCCTGGGAGAGCGTTGGGAGCGAGCGAACTCGATCGGCGCGTGGATGGGCGGCTATCGCGGACATAAAGACAGGCTAGCAGGAGACGCGGACAACGCAATCTACGCAGCGTACGCAGCAATCACAGCAGAAAACGGTACTGAACTCACTCGAACTCACTCGGCCGTTCGATCGTCGCTCACCGGCTGGAGGAGTGCCAGAACATCACAGAGATCGTCGGTGTCGAGGGTATGGGTGGCTGCTTCCCGCGCATCAGGCGTGGCGTTCAGCGCGATGGATGTGCCGGCACGGCGAAAGAGCGGAACGTCCGAACGAGAGTCGCCGACTGCGGCGACTTGGCTCATTGAAAACCCGTTCTGCGCGCACCAGTCCTCCACGAAACGCGCCTTGTCATGCTCATCGAAGTAGCGGGTCACTTTGCCGGAGAGGAGCCAAGCGTCGGCCGTGCTCTGGCCCGCCAGCCATCCTGCGGACGTGTCGGCCACGACGCTATTGGATATCTCATGCGCATGGAACGCCCGCTCAAGCTCCGCGATCTCCTCCGTCTGCCCGAGCCATTGCGCGAGCAGCAGCGATACGGTCGTGCCGCGCAGCAATGTCCCGTCAAGGTCGAAGACAACAACTGGGTAGAAGGCCGGTTCCCCCACGCGTCGGATCATAAGCTCGTAAGCTCGCTGAGGGGCAGACATCGCAACCCGTCATTGACGAACGACGCGAGCGTCCAGCGTCCAATGCCAGCGCGTCCGACCGATGCAAGGCTATGACACGTGGCAGCTGTGGCGGGCGGTGGTGCTGGAGAGCGCGGTGACGGTCGGGGTGGGAGCTGTTGTCGGCTCGATCATCGGCGTTGGCGGTCATGCGCTGGCGAGCCGCTTTCTGGAACGGACGACCGGCTTTCCCGCGCCGTTCTCCGTCGGCGCCGCGCAGGTTCTGGTGACGCTCGCGCTGGTCGGGGGGATAACGCTGCTGGTGATCGCGCTGCCGGGGATGGCGTCGGCCAGCGTCTCACCCAAGGCGGCCGTGGCGGATTGAGCGCCACCAAATACCCTAGACTTTCGGAAGTCCGCCTCCAAAAGACCCTAGACTTTTGGAATGGGATTGGTAGGGTGGGGGTGTGAGAGACGCTGAGATCGCAGACCGGTTGCGGGATCGCAACCCCTGGTGGCGGCACGAGCGCGGATGGCAGGAGCAGGACCAGAACCTCCGCGAGGCCGCCGCGGCGCCGTTCGAGTATCGCCCAGGGGTGCTCGACGACCTCCGGGCGGGCGGTCTGTACACGCTCAGCGGCCCACGCCGGGTCGGTAAGAGCTTGGAGGTACGTCGCGCGATCGAGGGCTTGATCGACAGCGGCGTGCACGGGCGCAACATCCTCTACAGCTCGTGTGACGGTTTCTCGCTGCAGGATCTGCGTCGCCTGTTCCGGGCCGGTGAGAACCTCACGCGTGGGATCGAGGGCACGCGATGGTGGTTCCTCGACGAGATCACAGCCGTCGGGCCGGGATGGTCGAGCGTCGTGAAGGATCTGCGCGACGATACGCCGCTGCGCACCGACTGCGTTGTCCTGACGGGGTCGAGCTCGCGCGAGCTGCGGGAGGCGACCAAGAACTTCGCCGGGCGCCGCGGTGAGGACGCCGAGCACTCCGACCGGCTGCTGATGCCCGTGCCCTTTCGTGACTACTGCCGGCTGATCGGCGTGGTGGGCCTGCCCGAGATCGGGCCCCTGCACCCGGGGGAGATGCTCTCTGAAGGCGCGCGCGCCGCGGTCGCCGAGCTGTCCTTCTGGGTCAACGAGCTCGTCGACGCCTGGGAGCTGTACCTGCGGTCCGGTGGCTTTCCACGCGCGATCGGCGATCTGCTGCGGACGGGCGACGTGACGGACGGGTTTGTGCAGGATCTCTGGGATGTGATTCGAGGCGACGCGATTCGCGCCACCAGCCTCGGCGACGTCGATCTGCTCAACCTCCTGGCTCGCATCGCGGATGGGATCTCGAGCCCATTGAACGCGAGCGCGATCGGCCGGGACGTCGGCCTTGGGAGCCACCACTCGGTCAACGACCGCATCAACGACCTCGCCTTCGCCTTCCAGACCTGGCGATGCCACCAGTCCGATCGGCACGGCCGGCCCAGCACGGGCGCCCAGCGCAAGGTGTACTTCGTCGACCCGCTGATCGCTCGCCTTCCGAGTCGCCGTCACGCCGCTTACAACACGCCCGACGTGACGAAGCTCAGCGAGCAGCAGATCGGTCTCGCGCTGGCGCTCGCCGCGGCCGATGCTCGCGCCGACCGGTTCGTCGCCGGCGACGCGGTCATGTACGAGCGCACCAAGACGGGTAAGGAGATCGACTTCGTGGGCGCCCACCAGGTTCCGATCGAGAGCAAGTACGTGGAGCGCAACTGGAAAAGCGAGGCGCGTACCGTCGCTGCCGCTCACGGCCAGGGAATACTGGCCACGCGTAATCTGCTCGACACCGACGGCGACGTCTGGGCCGTGCCCGCCTGCATCGTCGCCTGGCTGCTCGGGACCTGAGCCTGCTGGCGCCCAACGCACACGCTGCTGTGGGCGCTCGGCTGAGCGCCTCGCCCGTCTCTTTAGTTTTCAATGACCGTTTGCTGCTCCCAACGCGGTTGGCCAAAACGTCTGAACATGACGCGAATCACTGGCCGATCAAGTATTGGAGTTTCCACTAGCAATCAGCTCCCCATGCGTGCACGATGTGCTCCAGGAGAGGTGAGGCCGCAGGGTTACACGAACCTGACGAACTCGCAGACCCTGTCCACGCGCACCTCCTCCGGCTGGGTTTCACGCGACATTGCGATCCCAAACGAAACGTCGAGCAGTCAAGCGGTCGGAACAATCGCGGAATACCCTTTCTTCTCCGAAGACCTTGCGTCTGCGGTGGTACAGCCGCTCGGCGGCTTCATTCCGGCGTCCTCGCCGCAGGCGTTGGCGCCACAGGAAGCATCTGAACAGACCGCGTTTCTGCGCACAGATTATGCCAGCGGTGACCTTGCGAGTCCCTGTGCGACGTCCTGTTTCCGCCCGCTGGTCACAGGCATGCCGGGCTTCGCAAACGTTTCGGCGGGCACCCGGTTCGGTGTAGGGGAAGAAGGCGAATGCCCCCCAGGGATACTGTGCGGCCCACAGTTTCTGGGTGCCTCTCCCGACGCGCGTCACATCGTGCTTTACTCCGAGGTCCCGCTGACCGAAGGTGGCGGAGTCGGCATGTATGATACCATTTGGAAGTCAAGGTAGGTGATTTGTAGTCGGTGTCGAATTGTGGTGTATGGCTACTTCAATTCCGTTTTCAGAGGGCACTGTTGGGCGTATGGATGAATTGCTGGCCGATAAGAAGGGGTTGTCGGCCAGGGAG
>DATCFG010000006.1:0-4122 GCA_036509655.1 Solirubrobacteraceae bacterium
GAGCCCTGGGCCAACGCCACCGCTTTCTGGGCGCCGCTGAGGACAGCCTGGGCCGCCTCGGCGATCGGCTCGGGTCCAGGCGCCGATACGGTCTCGGCGGTTCCGCCGAGCTGTTTGATGCGCTGCTTGACCTCGCGTCCGTGCCGCTTGGTCTCAACGAGATGCTCCTTCAGGCGCTTCTTGTAGGTCGCCTTGGTGGTCATCGCGAAATGCGCCTGCAAAGCCGTCTCCAGACGCTTCTCGACACCGTACGCCTCGTTGAGATACTGGATCAGCTTCGCACTGCCGACAGATTGTTCAGCCATTCCGATCTCCTCCTTCTAGATGCGGCCTCGCCGACCACGGTAGGGACCCAAGAACACGAGAACTCCACCATCGCGGCGCAGATCGCCTCGGTCAGCTCCCGGTCCTCCACATGGGTGGCACTGGCGCTCATGCAGCAGCACGTCTTTGGGCGAGATGCAGCAGCGCTCGGGCGGGCGCCTCGCTTGGGGCGAGGTCAACGATCAATACCTGGCCGGGGACACCGGTGAGCGTGACCACGCGGTCGACCTGGGCCGGGCCGCGCACCAGGATCAGCCTCCGCTCGGCCTGCCGAGCGTCAAGGGAGGCATCGAGGATGACGTGAATGCCGGCGCTGTCGATGAAGGCGAGCTCGCGCAGGTCGAGCACGACCAGACGCGCGTAGGCCTGGGCATCTCGCAACGTCTGCCTGAGCTGCGACGCGGTCGCGAGGTCCAGCTCACCGGCCACGTAAACCCAGGCCGCACCGGAACCGCCCTTTTGCCACTTGCAGGCGAACGGCTTTGGCGCTGCGTAACGGCTTGTTGCTGTGGGGCTGGTAAGGATCGAGGCTTGGGGCATATGGGCTTCCTCGCGGCTTGCAGGGACGGACGCCGGGGAAGTCAGTTCGTGTTGCCCATCCCCGCAGGGACCGACCACAGTGATGCCCTCAGTCCACAACGATAACGCCCATCAGGCGCAGATGCAACCCGTCCTGCGCAGAGTTGCGTCAGCCGCGAGCCGGAGGCGTCCCGTGCGCCAGGATCTCGTGCTCGTCGAGGAGATCGGTAGGAGCGAGGATGAACACCTCGCACATCATGTCGGGCTCTTGCTGGTTGCCGCTCATGAACCCGATCACCCTACGCTCTGTCGCATCCTCGATGACCTTGGCGAACCGTTCGCGCATGACCTCCTGGAACTCCATGCGCTGCTGGATCACCGCCTGGCCGCGCCCGCCATCGAGCAGGGTCTGCTCTACGCGTGAGAAGCCGCCGCGCAGCACGCACACGACCAGGTCGTCGGAGTAGTAGGACTTCGCGCGCGTCGGACCGCGCCCGTAGAACTCCTTCAGCAGCGCGACCATCCCGTCGGAGACGGCCGTAAGCACATCACCGTGGCGGTGTTCGGTGCTCTGAATGTCCTGTTGGGTCATGGCTGACCAATATGTGCTACGGGACGTCATCGCAATCCTAACCGAATAGCGCTACGGTGGGTGGATCGTTCGTTGGGTCCTCGCCCTTCGCCTCGCGTGCGAACCCAACCGGAGGACGAGAGAGAAGGCCACCATGATGGTCGCCGACCCTTCGCTGAGCGGAGATGACCTGCTCGCGGCCGTTACCGAAGCGATGGTCGCGTTGCACGAGCGCTACTACCATCGCACGCCTGTTTCCGCCAAGACCCAGATGCTCGGTGACGATCTCCTCGCCTGTGTACTCGGTGGGGTCTACACCGACGTCGAGCAGACGATGATCGAGCTACAGCGCTCAACCGTCGTGCAGGAAACCCGCAGCGCGTTCCAAACCGCAATGCAACACAAGTTCATCGAGAAGGTGCAGCGCCTCTCCGGCCGCGGCGTCCTGGCGTTCATCTCCAACAGCCACGTCGGGCCCGACATCGAGATCGAGCTATTCATGCTCACCTCATAGACCGAGCATGTTTGACCGTACCTCCAGATGGGTACAGATAGTGCTGAGCGCGCTGGAAACAGGTTGACGCGAACAGGTATCGCGTGCTTCTGCCGCATCAGCCTGGGGCCCGCGAGTTCGCGGTGGACGTGGGGAGCTTCTTGGCGCGCGTCGTTCAGCTCGTCCTCAGCATCGTCGTGTTGATCATCGTCGCCGGCATTCTGCTGGTCGTGCTCAAGGCCAACCCAGCGAACAGCATTGTCTCTGAAGTCCACAGCTGGGCGCACTGGCTCGCCGGCCCGTTTGACGGCATCTTCAGCTTCCACAGCGCCAACACGGCCATCGCTGTCAACTGGGGCATCGCGGCGGTCGTCTACCTGATCGTGGGCGGGCTGATCGTGCGGCTACTCGGCAGGACCTACCGCGACCGCCCAGGTAGGCGCTCGTCCTATTCAAATGAGGAGATCGCATGACAAACAAGAATGTCGACAAAGCAAAGGGCCGCGCGAAGGAGGCAGCCGGCGCGCTGAGCGGAGACAAGCGTCTGAAGAACGAAGGACGCGTCGATCAAGCCAAGGGCTCCGCAAAGAAAACCGTGGACAAGGTCGCCGACACCCTTACCGGCCGCAAGGGAGACAACAAGCGGGCGTGAGCCACTTCGAGACGGGCCTGTACGCCTCTGCTCAGTGATGAATGAGGATCTGCCGCGCGAGGTGACCAAGCCCTGGGGCAGCGAGTGCTGGTACGCGCGCACCGATCGGTACGCCGGCAAGATCCTGCGCGTCACCGAGGGGCACAAGCGCGACTTGCCCAAGGACGATTGGTCGCGCGATACTTGGGTAGTAGGTGAGTGCTGAGCCCGCCCGTCAGCGCTTGCTCTCGATCTCCTCGCCGCGCTTTTGAAGGAAGCTGCCGAACGCGCCGGCGAGCGCCGCGATCACGGTGATCGCCCAGATCTCCATGAAGACATCGAGGATCCGCCCACCAACTGAGATCGGGTTCTTGATTTGCGAGGAGACGGTCAGTAGCTGCGTGCTCGTCCAGAAGAAAGCGCTACCGAAGGTCTTGATCTCGGTTTCCGGCGAATGGCGCTCGAGCAGGAATGCCGCGATCGCACAGAGCAGGTCGACACCGAGGGTCGCCGCGACGATCGCTACGAGGTGGTCTCGTAGCCGACGGTGCGTGGCAGTCGCCGCTCGGAGAACGTCACGAACCTCGCGGGCAGCAGACCCCAGCACTCCAAGCAGCATCGGTCAATCCTCGCGGGCGACCCGGACGTCAGGCGAGTCCCAGCAGCGACGGCAGCTCGTCCAGCGACCTGAAGACCTCCGCGCCGGCCTGCCGGAGTGCCGCCTCCTCGCTGTCGGCCGTGTAGCCCAGGACGCGCATACCCGCTGACACCGCGGCGCTCACCCCGGAGGGCATGTCCTCCACGACGACGCAGTGAGCGGGCTTCGATCCCATTACAGCGGCTGCGTGCAGGAACAGGTCGGGGTGTGGCTTGCCTCGAGGGACAGACCACGCTGAGAACAGCGTCCCGCCAGGGAAGAGAGGCCGCAGGCCCGTCAACCCGAGCGTGAGTCGCGTCTTTGAGAGCTTGCCCTGTGAGGCGACGCAGACAGGTATTCCGGCGGCGGTGATCGCCTGTACCGCTGCAGCCGCCCCCGGTATCGGCTCGAGTTCCTTGCGAAACGCCTCGATCCGGTCACGCTCGTATTCCGCCACCCAGCCCTCGGGCAGCGAACGTCCCAGCTTTGCTTCCGCACGGGCGATCGTGTCGCTCAGCAGCAGTCCCTTGTACTCCGCGAGCGCCTCCTGGAGGGTGGTGGGCAAGCCCTCCGTGGTGAGCATCTCGGCCAGCACGCGGTTTGAGATCCGCTCACTGTCGACCAAGACCCCATCGCAGTCGAAGATGACCAGCTGCAATTCGTGCACGGTGGGATCCTGACTGCTCCGGCCACGTTGACCCGGCATGTCAAACGGAGTATTGGGCGGCGTTTGAGTGTCGTAGGGACAGCCCGTTGCCGGGCCGGCTGAGGTCTGGCCATAGCGCGCCGTCGCGTAGCTCGGGGAGCCCATCGAGGAGCATCTCCTCGATACGGACGTGGTCATGGAAATACTCCAGGTGAATCAGTCCGTCGATCGCGCACGCGGGATGGACGTGGATGGCCGGCCCGCAGTGGCAGGAGAGGGGTATGCAGTGTGCGCGGCACAG
>DATCFG010000007.1:0-40667 GCA_036509655.1 Solirubrobacteraceae bacterium
AGCCGGCCGACCCGCCCGAGGCTCTCCCGCGGCTCGACCTGGCGAGCGGGCTCCTGTACACGCACCGCGACGAGCCAACCGCTCCCCACAATGTGCAAACGACAAACCTCGACGCCGAACCAGCAAGGGAGCGAACGCCAGCGCCCGCGCCGTATCGATAGCGAGGGCCCATGCTTGCATGGGGAGCGTGGCAAGCAGCTCGGACCCAACGGTGGGGACTCCGGGGTTGACGGCGCCCGACCGATTCCCAGTGGAGCGCTGACCGCGGTCACGTACCGACTCGCCGGAAAGATCTGCGAGGACAGCGTCATGCGCGTCGCCCACCCCTGCCCCCGGCGACGGATCACTGCCGGGAAGCTGCCGCCGCTGATCCCGACTCGCGACCTGCGCTGTGGGTAGCAGCGAAACTTCGAGCTCGCGTCTGCTTTTCGCGGAAGAGCGAGCGTGTCCCGCCACCAGATACGTGCGCGAACTTGCGAGACAGACCACTGAGGCAAGCGCGGCGCAAGGCAGGCGCAGCCCGCACAGGGCATAATGCCGATCCGATGCCGATTCCCAAAAACATCACCTTCGTCACCTTCGATGTCTACGGCACGCTGATCGACCGCGATACGGGGATCTACGAAGCCTTTGCGAAGGAGGCCGAGCGCGACGGCTTCGAGATCGACCGCAACGTGCTGATTCCGCTCTTCAACGAGGTCTCGCGCGAGATCGAGGGCGGCTCCTACGAGCTCTACGCGGAGGTGCTCCGGCGTACCGCGATCGAGGTCGCCAAGCGTATGGAGTGGCCGCTGGAGCCCTCGCGCTCAGGCTTCCTGCCCGACTCGGTGCAGCGCTGGAAGCCCTTCAAGGAGACGAACATCCAGCTGGGGAAGCTCGCGAAGAAGTACAAACTGGGCCTGCTCTCGAACATCGACGACAAGCTGCTCGGCCAGACCCGCCGTCACATCCCGACCGACTTCGACCTCGTCGTCACCGCGCAGCAGGTGCGCTCCTACAAGCCCGACCTCGCCCATTTCACCGAGTGCGCGCGACGCATGGGGGGCAAGCGGGGCTGGGTGCATGTGGCCGCCAGCCACTACCACGACATCACGCCCTGCGTCAAACAGCGGGTGCCCGTGATCTGGGTCAACCGCAACAAAGAGACGCTCGACTCCTCCCAGAAAAAGCCGACGGCCGAAGTGCACAACCTCAAAGAGGCCGCCAAGCTACTCGGCATTACCTGAGATCGGAGACTGCCGCGGTGAGAGCCGTCTCTCTCCATCGCGACGTGCTCGTCGCCACCAGCGCTGTCCTGCAGGTCAACTGCGTGATCGTCCGCGGGCCGGTCGAGGACGAGGGGGAGACCTTTGTGATCGACTCGCCCGTGCTCCCCGAGGAGCTCGAAACGCTGCCCGCGCTGCTCGCGCAGGCCCATTTCCCCGAGCCCAGCGGGCTGCTGGCCACCCACGGCGACTGGGACCACTTGCTGGGGCGGCTCGCCTTTCCCGGTGTCGCGCTCGGCTGCGCCGAGAGCACCGCCGCGCGTCTACAGGCATCGCCCGGTGAAGCACAGCGCGAGCTGCGCGCGTTCGACAGGGATCTGTTGATTGAACGGCCCCGTCCGCTGGCGCTCGGCTCGATCCAGGCGCTGCCGGTTCCAGGGCGCTGCGGGGTCGGCGATCACGAGCTGGAGCTGCACCCGGCGCCGGGCCACACCCCGGACGGTATGGCGATCGTGATTCCCTGGGCGCGCGTGCTCGTCGCCGGCGACTACCTCTCGACGGTCGAGCCCCCGACGCTGAACGACGGCGGGGATCGTGACGCATACCTCGCCACCCTGGAGCGCCTGCGCCCACTGGTCGCCGCAGCCGAGCACGTCGTCCCCGGTCACGGCCCGGTGCTGGACTCCGCGCGCGCTATTGCGATCCTGGAGGAGAACGTCGCCGCGCTCACCTAAAGAGGCTGGGTGTTTTGATTGTCTTTCAATACCGCGTACAACTATGGTTCTACGCAGTATTGAAAGTACAACAACATCTGCGGCCTCTCTATGTACGCCAAACGACCGACTTGTGACAAGGATGGCACCAAAGTGTGCCCAGGGTGTGACAGGAAGATAAAGACCGGGCGAGGGGGTATCCACTTAAGAGAGTGCGTGTAACTATGGTGTCACGCAGTCTCTAAAGTGCAATAACTTCCCCAACGTCTTTATTTAGAAAAACCTCACGCGGCGTCGGGCGAGGTGATCGTCGCGATTGGGGCGCCCGCCGCGATTGGGGCGCCCTCTGAGATCGGCAGCGCGGCGATCGTGCCAGCCTTGTGGGCGGTGATCTCGTTCTCCATCTTCATCGCCTCGATGATGCACAAGAGCTGACCCTCCTCGACGGTGTCGCCCTGTTTGACGAGCACCTTCCACATGTTTCCCTGCAGGGGCGAAGGCAGCGTGTCCGGACCCCCACCGCTCGAGCTCTCGCGCCGCTTGCGCTTCGGCGCCGCGCGGCCGCCTGCCGTCGAGCCGTTTGCGGAACCGCCGCCGCCACCACCACCACCTCCACCGGCGAACGGGGGACCGATGACCCTGACGTCGAAGCGCTGGCCGGAGACCTCGACCTCGTAGCTCTGCTCGACCTTCTCCTCCGCGCCCGTGTCCTCGCCCGGGGGCGGCGGAGCGGGGAAGGCAAGCGTCTTCAGCCACGCCTTGTCCTCCAGCAGATCCCTGCAGGTCTCGCCCCTCGCCCACTGCTCGGTCGCGAGCAGCGCCTGGTGGAAGGGGATCAGCGTCTTCAGCCCCTCGATCTCGTATTCGCCCAGCGCCCTCAGCATTCGCCTGGTCGCCTGCTCGCGGTCGGCGTCCCAAACGATCAGCTTCGCCACCATCGGGTCATACATCGGCGAGACTTCCCCGCCCGCGCCGACGCCCGAGTCGACGCGCACACCGGGGCCGCTCGGCTCCAGGTAGGCGCCGATCTTGCCCGGCGCCGGGGCGAAGTTCTTCGAGGCGTCCTCGGCGTTGATCCGGCACTCGATCGCGTGCCCGCGCAGCTCGATGTCGTCCTGCGCGTAGGAGAGCTCCTCGCCCGCCGCGGCTTTGATGCCCTCCTTGACGATGTCGATGCCGGTCGTCATCTCCGTGACGCAGTGCTCGACCTGCACTCTCGTGTTCATCTCCAGAAAGAAGTACTCGGGCTCCTTGCCCTCGGCCGCCGAGAAGAGCCCCTCGATCGTGCCGGCGCCGACATAGTCGACGGCCTTCGCCGCGTTCACGCCGATCTCCCCGATCCGCGCGCGCATCTCCGGGTCGACGACCCACTCCGGCGCGGGAGACTCCTCGATCACCTTCTGATGACGGCGCTGGATCGAGCAGTCGCGCTCGCCCAGGTGGATCACGTTGCCGTGGCGGTCGGCGAGCACCTGGACCTCGACATGGCGCGGGTCGTGCAGGTAGCGCTCCAGATAGACGGTCCCGTCGGAGAAGAACTTCTCGCCTTCGCGGCTCGAGCCCTCGAACGCGCCCTCCAGCTCGTCCTCGGTGAGGGCCACGCGGAAGCCCTTGCCGCCGCCACCACCGGCTGCCTTCACGGCGACGGGGAAGCCGATCTCGTCCTTCGCGATCCGCATCGCGTCCGCCACGGTGGCGACCGCCTCGGTCGTCCCGGGCACGATCGGCACGCCCGCGGCCTGCATCAGCTCGCGCGCCCGCGTCTTCGAGCCCATCGCCTCGATCGCGCTCGCCGGCGGCCCGATGAACACGATCCCGGCGTCCTCGCAGGCCTGTGCGAAGGGAGCGTTCTCGGCGAGGAACCCATAGCCGGGGTGGATCGCCTCGGCGCCCGAGCGCTTGGCGACGTCGAGGATCTTCCCGACGCTCAGGTAGTTCTCCGCCGCCGGGCCCTCGCCGAGGTTGTAGGCCTCGTCGGCGCGCTTTGCGTGCAGCGCGTCGCGGTCGAGCTCGGAGTAGACCGCGACCGAGGCGACGCCGAGCTCTTCGAGCGCGCGCGCGATGCGGACGGCGATCTCCCCGCGATTGGCTATGAGGACCTTGCTGAACATCGGCCGCGGAAGCTTAGGCGATCATCCCCGCGCCGACGGTCTCGTTCGAGGCCTCGTCGATCAGGATGAAGCTGCCCGTCCTGCGGTTGCTCGCGTAGGGGTCGAATACGAGCGGGGCGCTGGTGCGCAGGCGCACGCGGCCGATGTCGTTCAATCCCAGCTCCGCGGGCGGCGCGCCGCGTTCGAGCGTGTCGACGTCGACGTGGTCTGAGATCTCGTCGACGACCGCGGTCGCGTTGCGCGTGGTCTGCTTGATCACGTAGCGGCCGCCGGGGCGCAGCGGGCGCTCGGCCATCCAGCAGACGTCGGCCTCCAGCTCGCGCGCGACCGTCGGCGCCTCGTCGGGGCGGCAGATCGTCTCGCCGCGGGAGACGTCCAGCTCGTCCTCGAGCCGCAGCGTCAGCGACATCGGCGCCATCGCCTCCTCCAGCTCGCCGTCGTAGGTGTCGATCGCGGCGATCTTCGTCGTCCGGCCGCTCGGCAGCACTGTCACCTCGTCGCCCTTTCTCAGCGCGCCGCTCGCGAGCTGGCCGGCGTAGCCGCGGTAGTCGCTCGTCTCAGCGCCGCCACTCGTCCCCATGGGACCGTTCGCGGCGCTGCCGTTCACGGCCGCGCCGTCGCTCGCCGCGATCGTGCCGCCGGGGCGGATCACCCACTGCACGGGGAATCGCGCCGGCCTGTCGTATGGATGGTCGTAGGCGACCTCAACCTGCTCCAGCAACTCCAGCAGCGTCGGGCCGTCATACCAGGCCATCCGCTCGGCGCGCTCGACCACGTTGTCACCCTCCAGCGCCGAGATCGGGATATAGGCGATGTCGCGGCCCATGCCAGTTCCCGTGCCGATCCCGGTCAGCTTCCCCGCAAAGCCCTCGAACTCCTGTACCAGCTCCTCGAACCGCGCCTGCGAGTGCTCGACGAGGTCCATCTTGTTCACCGCCACGACCAGGTGCGGGATGCCCAGAAGCGCGCTGATGAACGCGTGACGCTTGCTCTGCTCGAGCACGCCGTTGCGCGCGTCGATCAAGATCACGGCGAGGTCCGCGGTCGAGGCGCCCGTGACCATGTTGCGCGTGTACTGCCGGTGCCCGGGGCAGTCGGCGATGATGAAGCGCCGCTTCGGGGTTGCGAAGTAGCGGTAGGCGACGTCGATCGTGATCCCCTGCTCGCGCTCGGCCCGCAGCCCGTCGGTCAGCAAGGCCAGGTCCAGCGCGCCCTCGCCGCCGCGCCGCTCGCTCGCCTGCGCGACGTGCTCGAGCTGGTCCTCGAACACCTGCTTCGTGTCGTACAACAGCCGTCCGATCAGCGTGCTCTTGCCGTCGTCGACAGATCCCGCCGTCGTGAAGCGCAACAGATCTAGGGTCATTAGAAGTAGCCGGCCTTCTTGCGGTCCTCCATCGCGGCCTCCGTCACCCGGTCGTCGGCCCTCGTCTCCCCGCGCTCGGTGATCCGCGTCGCGGCGATCTCGCTGACGACCTCTTCGAGCGTCGCCGCCCGCGAGCGCACGCCGCCCGTGCAGGTCATGTCGCCGACCGTCCGGTAGCGCACGGTCTCGCGCGTGATCTGCTCGCCCTCGATCAGCTCCGCCCCCTCGCGCCACGCGTACAGCATCCCGTCGCGCCCGAACACCTCGCGCTCGTGCGCGAAGTAGATCGACGGCACCTCCAGCTCCTCCTGGTCGATGTACTCCCACACGTCGAGCTCGGTCCAGTTCGACAGCGGGAACACACGTACGTTCTCGCCGTGCTTGACCCGGCCGTTGTAGAGATTCCATAGCTCCGGGCGCTGATTCTTCGGGTCCCACTGCCCGAAGTCATCGCGGAAGGAGAACATCCGCTCCTTCGCCCGTGCGCGCTCCTCGTCGCGACGCGCGCCGCCGAAGGCCGCGTCGAAGCCGTGCTCGGCGAGCGCGTCGAGCAGCGTCACGGTCTGCAGGCGGTTGCGCGAGGCCCGCGGCCCCGTCTCCTCGACCGCCCTGCCGCTGTCGATCGAGTCCTGCACGCTCGCCACGATCAGCCGCTCTCCCAGCTCTGCCACGCGGCGGTCGCGGAACTCGATCACCTCGGGGAAGTTGTGCTCGGTGTCGACGTGCATCAGCGGGAACGGGAACGGCGCCGGACGGAACGCCTTCTCCGCCAGGCGCAACAGCACGATCGAGTCCTTGCCGCCGCTGAACAGCAGCACCGGTTTCTCCAGTTCCGCGGCGACCTCGCGCATCACGTGGATCGCCTCGCTCTCGAGCGCGCGCAGATGACTGAGCTGAGGACGGGCGGCGACGCTCATCTCAACTCCTTCCCCATCGAACGCATGCAACGCTCCTCCAGGTCACGTAGAGCAAGCTGGGCAAGGACGCAGGAAGCGAAGTGTGCACCGCACACGAGCGACCGAGGACGCCGATCCAGCGCAGCTATACGTGCACATGGAGGCCGCACTCCGTCTTCTCGGTCCCCGCCCAACGACCCTCGCGGCCGGAGCCGGGCTGCGTGCAGGGCGCGCAGCCGATCGACTCGTAGCCCTGGTCGTGCAGCGGGTTGTACGGAAGGTCGCGCTCGTGGATCCGACGCCACAGGTCCTTATCGGTCCAGTGCGCAAGCGGGTTGTACTTCCACAGGCCGCGTGCCTGGTCGCGTTCGATCAGCTCCGTCTGTGCCCGCGTCGGACTCTGCTCGCGGCGAATGCCGGTGATCCAGCCCTGTGCGCCGGCGAGCGAGCTTTCCAGCGCCACGACCTTCGCGACCGAGCAGCAATGCTCGGGTCCGCTCCACGGCTCGCCCTGAGAGCTCGCGTCGTGCACCTCGATCTTCACGCCGAAGCGCTCCTCGAAGGAGCGCCAGGTCTGCATCGTCTCCGCGAAGAGCACGCCGGTGTCGATCGTGACGATCCTCACGGTCGCTTCCGGGCGGGAGGGGTTCATTTCCTCTCCCAGCCGCAGCAGCTCGTCGATCAGCACCGACTCCTCCTTCTGGAAGGAGCACAGCAGCACCGCCCGCTCGCCGTGGCGCGCGGCCTCGCGCAGCGTGTGGGTCAGGCTCAGCGCCGGGTCGATCTCCGTTATTTGGCTGTCTTGTGCGTGCATGTGTTCTCGTCGTCTCGTTCGCGTCGGTCCTAGACAGCTATACCGCACACTCGCCCTCGCCGCGAATCACTTCGAAGGGAACGTCGCGGTTCCAGTCGATGAACTGGCTCATCGTCTCCAGCCCGAAGTCCACGGGCATCGACAGGTCCTTCACGAGCGTCTCCAGCTCGCTCGTGCCGACGCGCGCGGCGAAGTCGTTCCACTCCTCGTCCTCGATGCGATTGGCCTCGTAGTAGCCGATCCAGCGCTCGATCGCGTCGGGCACGCGCTTCGACGGCAGGCGCAGCTTCAGGCGCGTGCCGAACTTGACCTCGCCACCTTCCCACACACCGCCGACGTGCGGGATGTAGGCGGGGATCGTGTGCTCGCCGACTTTGATCGACGCGCCCGTGAAGCCGATGTTGCCGACGTGGTGCTGACCGCAGCCGTTCGGGCAGCCGCTGATCTTGATATCGATCTTCCGCGTCAGCGGATCGGTGATCTCGAGCGCTTCGACCCGCTGCTGCACGGCCTCGTTGAGGCCCATCGAGCTCGTGATGCCGAGCTTGCACGAATCCGTGCCGGGGCACGACACGACGTCGCCGATCTCCCTCGACCCGGCGTCGCCGAGGCCCAGCTCGCCCAGCGCCTTCCACACGTCGTAGGAGCTCTCCTTGCGCACCCAGCGCAGCACGATGTTCTGCTGCACGGTCGTGCGCGCGTAGCCACCCGCGTACCGGCGCATGATCTCCGCCAGGCCTCTGAACTGCGCCGGTGTCAGATCGCCGCGGATCACCCTCACCTCGACCGTCACATAGCCCTCCTGCTTCTGGGCTCGAACGTTCGCCTCGCGGAAGCGCTCGAACGCGGACAGGTCGCCGTTCGGGCTGCCGTATGTCTGTGGCGGCGCCGCTGCGCTCTCGCGCTCGTCGTCGCAGAACAGGCGCTGTCCGAGCGAGAAATCGCGTTCCGCCACCCACTCGCCGCGCAGCTCCTCCTCGACCTGGTTACGCAGCTCGTCGATTCCGTACTTGTCGACGAACACCTTGATCCGCGCGCGCGCGCGGTTGGCTCGCAGCCACTCCTGGCGATCGAAGATCCGCATCACGGCCTCGGTGTACTTGAGGTAGTCGCCGTTGTCGAGCTCGACGAAGTCGTACAGCAGCTGCGCCACGCGCGGCATGATCGCGGTGCCGCCGCCGACGAGCATTTCCACGCCGCGGATCTGTCGCGGCTGTCCGGAATCGTCGGGATTGGTGGGCTGCTTGATCCTCGCCCTGAAGGCGATGTCGTGGATGCCGCTGATCGCGCGGTCGCGCGGTGAGCCGTCGAACGAGGTCTTCACCTTGCGCGGCATCGTCTGCGTCGTCGGATGTCTGACGAAGTAGCGCACGTACGCCCCCGCGTACGGCGTCAGGTCGAACAGCTCGTCGGCGGCCACGCCCGCCCACGGGTCGCCGGTGACGTTGCGCATCGTGTTTCCGCAGCCCTCGCGGCTCGAGAGTCCGGCGTCGCCCAGCTCGCGGATCGCCTTCTCGGCCTCGGGCAGCGGGACGTGGTGCATCTGGATGTTCTGCCGCGTCGTGATGTGGCCCTTGTTCAGCGGCGCGTATCGCTCGACGACGTCGGCGAACTTCTCCATCTGCTCGGGGGTGACCCCGCCGAACGGCAGCTTCGTGCGAATCATCTGCACGTCGGGCTGGCGCTGTCCGTAGACGCCCTGTTTGAGGCGGAACTTGATGAACTCGTCTTCGGGCGTTTCGCCCGCCAGGTATTTCGTCGCCTCGGTCTTGAAATCGTCGTACTCCCGCTGCAGGATCGGGATCACGTGCCCGGGAACGTTCTGCAGGACCTCGGGGTCCGCGAGCGTGCCGCGCTGGGCGGGGGCCGAGTCCTGGGCGGCGGGCGCTGAAGCTGACTCCATCTGCGTGAGACCTCCTGCGGTTCCTGGTTCGGGTCCGGGATCCGATTGTACGGTGGGGGAACTGGAGCTACCTATAGATTACCCTAAAGCCTAGCGGCTTTCGGGTATTTATCCAGGCGCCGGGAACGTGGGCTCTGGATCGCGCGCGACGCCTTCGAGGATAGCCGCGTGGATCCAGGGGTCGGGGAGCTCCTCGCTCGAGCTCGTCGCCGGCGCCGTCGCGCGCGTGAAGCGCTCGATCGCGGTGGCGATCGCCGCCGCCTGCTGGGGTGAGGCGGGGGGTGGGGAGATCTGGCGGGAGGGGTTCATGTGCGCTGCCTTGTCGCTGGGCGCGATCTCGGTCCCATCCAGAAGGTCCTCGGCCGGATCGTCACAGCGGGATGTTGCCGTGCTTGCGCTTCGGGCCCGGCTCGCGCTTGGAGCGCAGCGTCTGGAGCGCTGCGATCAGCCGCGGGCGCGTCTCGTGTGGGACGATCACGTCGTCGATGTACCCGCGCTCGGCGGCGGTGTAGGGGTTCGCGAAGCGCGCCTTGTAGTCGTCCATCAGCTTCTGCCGGCGCTCGTCCGGGGTGGGGCTCTGCGCGAGGTCGCGCCGGTAGATGATGTTCACGGCGCCCTCCGGGCCCATCACCGCGACCTCGGCGGTCGGCCAGGCGAAGTTGAAGTCCGCGCCGAGGTGCTTCGAGGACATCACGTCGTAGGCGCCGCCGTAGGCCTTGCGCGTGATGATCGTGACCTTTGGCACGGTCGCCTCGGCGAACGCGTACAGCAGCTTCGCGCCGTGTCTGATGATCCCGCCCCACTCCTGGGCGGTGCCGGGCAGGAAGCCGGGGACGTCGCAGAACGTCAGCAGCGGGATGTTGAAGGCGTCGCACGTGCGCACGAAGCGCGCGGCCTTCGCGGAGGCGTCGATGTCGAGCACGCCCGCCAGCTGCGCCGGCTGGTTGCCGACGATCCCGATCGTGTGGCCGTCGAGGCGAGAGAACCCGCAGACGATGTTCTTCGCGTGGTGCTCGTGGACCTCGAAGAACTCCCCGTCGTCGACGATCAGCTTGACCACGTCGCGCATGTCATACGGCTTGTTCGGGTTGTCCGGGACGACGTGGTCGAGCTCGGGGTCCATCCGCTGCGGGTCATCCGTCGGCTGCACGCGGGGCGTCGTCTGGAGGTTGTTCTGGGGGAGGAAGCTCAGCAGGTAGCGGCAATCCTCCAGGCAGGCGTCCTCGTCCTCGGAGGCGAACTGCGCGACGCCGGACTTCGTGTTGTGCGACATCGCCCCGCCCAGCTCCTCGAAGCCGACTTCCTCGCCGGTCACCGTCTTGATCACGTCGGGCCCGGTGATGAACATGTGCGAGGTCTCCTTGACCATGAAGATGAAGTCGGTGATCGCCGGCGAGTAGACCGCGCCGCCGGCGCAGGGGCCCATCACGAGGCTGATCTGCGGGATCACGCCCGAGGAGCGGACGTTGCGCAGGAACACGTCCCCGTAGGAGCCGAGCGAGACGACGCCCTCCTGGATCCGCGCGCCGCCGGAGTCGTTGATGCCGATCACCGGACAGCCGATCTTCGCCGCCAGGTCCATGATCTTGCACATCTTCTCGCCCATCACCTCGCCGAGCGAGCCGCCGAAGACGGTGAAGTCCTGGCTGAACACGCACACGGTGCGCCCGTCGATCGTGCCGTGTCCGGTCACGACCGCGTCGCCCCAGGGCCGGTTCTTCTGCATGTCGAAGTCATGCGTGCGGTGGCGCACGAACGTGTCGAGCTCCTGGAAGGAGCCCTCGTCGAGCAGCTTCTCCACGCGCTCGCGGGCCGTGTACTTGCCGCGCGCGTGCTGCTTCTCCTCCGCCTCGGGGGATGAGTGGACCGCCGCCTCGCGCAGCTCCTGCAGCTGGGCGAGCTTCTCCTCGTAGGTCTCCGGCGCCTTCTGGCGCGGGGGTTTGCGATGTCCGCTGCGGGAAGCCGCGAGCAGCGCGGCGTCGTTCTGGCGGTCGTGAGCGCTGGAGGCCATCCGGCGCGGGATCTTATCCGGGGGTCGCGCCGGGGCGATTCTCAGGCGCGCCTCAGGCGCGCGAGAACGGCCGGTGGTGCGCGGCGCCGAGGCGGTCGAGCACGGCGGTGAGCACGGCCTGGGTCTCCGCGGCCAGCGACTCTTCGAGCGTCGCCAACTCGGCTGCGAGGTCCGGCTGAGCCTCCTCCTGAACCGGTGGCTCAGGCTCGGGCTCGGGTACCGGCTCGACCTTGGGACGGCGACCGAAGACGCGGGCGAAGAATCCCCGTCGCGGCTCAGGTGTGGGCTCAACGACCGGCTCCGGCTCCGGCTCGGGCTCGGGCTCGGGCTCCGCGACCGACTCCGGCGCCGCGAGCTCGCGGGCGGCGGTGAGCGTGACCTTCGTACCCCAGCCCGACGCCTTCAGCAGCACCTTGCCGGTGGTGTCCGCGGCCTCCCATTCCACGGTCCTCTCCGGCTCGGTGCGGGTGATGCGGATCTCGCCGAGCTCGCCGAGATGGCGGGCCAGGGCAGCCGGGTCGCTGAGCTCCGCCCACAGCTCGGGCGGGGACTTGACCAAAGTGCGCTGCACCTCCGAGGAGATCATCGGAGGACCATTTCGAGCGCGCCGCCCCGACTCCTGCTGACCAAGGAAGGGCAATCGGTGTGTTTGTAAACTATAAAAAACTAAAGTTTAGAAAAAGAAAGTTTCATACGGTATAGTTTTCCCATGGCAATCTTCGTCGGACGCAAGCACGAGCTCGAACTGCTCGCAGGCGAGCTCGAGCAGTTACGTCAGACCGGCGAGGGGCGCTTCGTGTGGATGCGGGGCAGGCGGCGCGTGGGCAAGTCGCGGCTTGTGCAGGAGTTTGTCGAGGCGGCGAAGTTGCCGTACGTCTTCTACCAGGCTCCCCGCAGAGCGAGTGCGGACGCGCTGGAGCGATTCAGGACGGCCCTCGCCACTTCGACGCTGCCTGTGGCAGAGGCGGTCCGCGCGGGCGCCGGGTTCGACACCTGGCCGGCGGCTCTGAGGCTGGCACAGCAGGGCGCCACGCGCGAGCGGCCGGCGATCGTCGTGATCGACGAGCTGCCGTATCTGGTGGAAGCGGACCCGGGTATCGCCGCCGACATTCAGGAGGCGTGGGACCGCGAGCTGCAGCATCGGTCCGTGATGCTCGTGTGCATCGGCAGCGACATGCGGATGATGAGGGCTCTGACCGAGTACCCGGCCGAGCTGTATGGCAGGCCCACCCGGGAGATGGTCGTTCAGCCGTTCAGCCCGCGGGACCTCGCTGCGCTCAGCGGCGCAGACAGCGCGCACGCGTTTGACCGCTTCCTGATCGTGGGCGGTCTGCCGATGCTGGCCCATTCCTGGGCGCCGAGCTTGACGCGACACCAGTTCCTCGCCCGGGAGCTCGCCGACCCGACCAGCTCGCTGGTCGTAGACGGCCTGCGCATCCTCGACGCCGAGTTCCCAGGAGAACTGCAGGTCAGGGACGTGCTCGGCGCGATCGGTCACGGCGAGCGGAACTTCACCGCGATCGGCCGACGCAGCGGCGTGGCCAATGGTGCCGGTCTGTCCGCGGCACTGAAGACGCTCGTGAGCAAGGGAATGGTCGAGTCCGCCCTCCCATACGCCGCGCCGCCCGGCTCGAAGAGCAGGCGCTACGTGGTGGCTGACCCCTATCTGCGTTTTTGGCTGCGTTTCGTCGGTCCCCGGATCGAGGAGATCGACCGGGGCCGCGGGGATCTGCTGCTGGAGCGCGTCGAGCGCGACTGGACGAGCTTCCGCGGGCGGGCGATCGAGCCCGTCGTCAGGCGCTCGCTCGAGCGGCTGCTGCCGGACGAGCGCTTCGGCGACGCTCGCTATGTCGGCGGCTACTGGACGCGCACGAACGTGCCGGAGGTAGATCTCGTCGGCGCGGCCGATCAAAGACCTACCGACGTCTCGTTTGTCGGCTCGATCAAGTGGCGCGAGAATGCTCACTTCACCCGCCGTGACACCGAGGATCTGATCGTGCAGCGCGGCCAGGTCCCGGGGGCTGGGAGGGCGCGTCTGGTGGGCGTCTCGCGGCGTGGCTTCGTGGCCGACGCCGGACTGGATGTGGGGATTTCGCCCGACGAACTCCTGCAAGCCTGGCCTGAGCCGTAGCCTACGCCGCCGAGCGTGTCTCACGCGAGCCGATGAGCCCACGCTCGTGCAAAAGCTCGGCCAGCTGCACGGCATTCAGCGCCGCCCCCTTGCGCAGGTTGTCGGCGGCGATCCAGAGGTCGAGCGCACGCTCGTGGCCGGGGTCGCGGCGGATGCGCCCGACGAACACGTCGTCCTGGCCGGAGGCGTCGATCGCGAGCGGGTAGAGCGCGGCGGCGGGGTCGTCGAGCACGGTCACGCCCGGCGCAGCGGCCAGCAGCTCGCGCGCGCGCTCGGGGGAGAGCGGCTCGCGTGTCTGCACGTTGACCGCCTCGGAGTGGCCGTTGAGCACCGGCACGCGCACGCAGGTCGCGGAGACGCGGATCGCGGGGTCGCCGAGGATCTTGCGCGTCTCGTCGATCAGCTTGCGCTCCTCGTCGGTGTGATCGTCGCCGGGCGCGAACGAGCCGGCGTGGGGCAGCGCGTTGAAGGCGATCTGGTGGGCGTAGGACCGCGGCGGGACGATCGGGCGCTCGTGGAGCAGCGCGTGTGCCTGATCGAGCAGCTCGTCGACGGCGGCCTTGCCGGTGCCGGAGACCGCCTGGTAGGTGGAGACCACGAGGCGCTCGATCCCGGCCGCGTCGTGCAGCGGCTTGAGCGCCACGACGAGCTGCATCGTCGAGCAGTTCGGGTTGGCGACGATCCCCCGATGGGAGTCGAGCGCGTCGGGGTTGACCTCGCTGACGACGAGCGGGACGTCATCCTGCATGCGCCAGCGCGAGGAGTTGTCGACGACCACCGCGCCCGCGTCGGCGAAGCGCGGCGCCCACTCGCCCGAGGTCGAGCCGCCGGCGGAGAACAGCGCGAGGTCGAAGCCCGCGATCGACTCGCCGTCGAGGCCACGCACGACGAGGCCGCCCTCGAGTTCGCGCCCGACCGAGCGCTCCGAGGCGAACGGCACGATCTCGCGCGCCGGGAACGAGCGCTCGCGCAGAAGCTCCAGCATCAAAGTGCCGACCTGGCCGGTGGCGCCGACGACGGCGACTCGATAGCCCGGATCTGTCACCTGATCAGGGTATCGCGGGGTGCTCTACGGCTTGATGACCATGAATATGATCGTGATCACGACGAGCAGGTCCATGAGCGCGCCGATACCGCCGATGCGGCGGACGAGTGCGTCGTGCTCGGCGCTGGGTGTCACCGAGCCATCCCCTGCTGCGGCCAGGTCCTGGTCGGCGACCTCGATCAGGCGCTTCTCCCGCGGACCCAGGTAGGCGCCCTCGACGGCGCCGATCACGATCGCGACACCGAAACCCCACTGCACATAGAAGGAGCTCCAGGCATGGAGTTCGGAGGCGAGGTAGATGCCGAAGACCACGATCAGCGCGAGGCCCGGCATGATCACCCGCTGGCTGATCGCGTGCAGAGCCCGGTAGAGCGCGGGCAGAGCGCGCGCGTCGGCCTTGGTGATGGTGCCGAGCAGGATCGGATAGGCGAAGGTGGCGCCGAACGCGAAGACGACCGCGATGATGTGGAGCGCGAGGACGACTTCGTAGAACTGGACGGCAACGACCACGAGCGAAGCCTATTAGAACGTCGGCGCGTACTTGCCGAAGACGTCCTGCATCGCCCCGCAGACCTCGCCGAGCGAGCAGCGGTCCTTCAGCGCCTGGCGGATCGCGGGCAGCAGGTTCTCAGATCCGCGTGCGACCCCGCGCAGCTCCTCCAAGCGCCGCTCGACGAGCGCAACATCGCGGTTGGCCTTGAACTCCATCAGGCGGCCCACCTGTTCGCGCTCGGACTCGGGGTCGACGCGCAGCAGGTCGGGGACCTCGATGCCCTCTTCCTCGTACTTGTTGACGCCGACGACGATGTCCTGGCCGACCCGGTAGCGCTCTTGGTAGCCCCAGGCGGACTCGTCGATCTCGCCGGTGATGAACTGGATCGCGTTGACCGAGCCGCCGAGCGCGTCGACCTTCTCGATCAGCTCGTTCGCGCGCAGTTCGATCTCGTCGGTGAGCGACTCGACGTAGAAGGAGCCGGCGAACGGGTCGACGGTGTCGGCGGCGCCGGACTCGTGCGCGAGGATCTGCTGGGTGCGCAGCGCGATTTTGGCGGCGCGCTCGGTGGGCAGCGCCAAAGCCTCGTCGAAGCCGTTGGTGTGCAGCGACTGGGTGCCGCCGCAGACCGCGGCGAAGCCCTGGAGGGCGACGCGCACGATGTTGTTCTCCGGCTGCTGGGCCGTCAAGGTGACGCCGCCGGTCTGCGTGTGGAAGCGCAGCATCGTCGCCTTCGGGTTCGTCGCGCCGAAGCGCTCTTTCATGATCTGCGCCCACATCCGCCGCGCGGCTCTGAACTTCGCGACCTCCTGGAAGACGTTGTTGTGCCCGTTGAAGAAGAACGCCAGTCGCGGCGCGAACCCGTCGACCGAGAGGCCCGCGTCGATCGCCGCCTGCACGTAGGCGATGCCCGAGGAGAGCGTGAAGGCGACCTCCTGGACGGCCGAGCAGCCCTTCTCGCGGAAGTGGTAGCCGGAGATCGAGATCGTGTTCCAGCGGGGCACGCGTTCGTGGCAGTACTGGAAGAGGTCGGTCGTCAGGCGCATCGTCGACGCGGGCGGGTAGATGTAGTTGCCGCGCGCGATGTACTCCTTGAGAACGTCGTTCTGGGTGGTGCCGCGGAGCTGCTCCGAGGGCACGCCCTGCTCCTCGCCGACGAGCTCGTACAGCAGCAAGAGACAGGCGGCGGGCGCGTTGATCGTCATCGACGTCGAGACCTGATCGAGCGGGATCCCGTCGAAGGCGGTGCGCATGTCGTCGATCGTGTCGATCGCCACGCCGGTGCGGCCGACCTCGCCGAGGCAGCGCTGGTTGTCGGAGTCGAGGCCGAGCTGGGTCGGCAGGTCGAACGCCATCGACAGCCCCGTCGAGCCCTTCGAGAGCAGGTAGCGGTAGCGCTCGTTCGACTCCTTCGCGGAGGCATAGCCCGCGTACTGACGCATCGTCCAGGTCTGCTTGCGGTACATCTCGCGATGCACGCCGCGCGTGTATGGGAAGTCGCCCGGCTCGCCGAGCTCGAGCTGCTCGGGCAGGTCCGCCTCGGTGTAGAGCTCGGCGATCTCGATCCCCGAGTCGGTGAAGCGGCGCGGGTCCTCGGGCCCGACGATCGGGGCGACCGTGAGGTGCTCGTCTGTCTGAGTCATTCCCGCAGGGTATCCTGCCCCAATGTCCACCTGCCTGGTCACCGGCGGCGCCGGGTTCCTCGGCTCGCACCTCTGCGACGAGCTGCTGAAGCGCGGGCACCGGGTGATCTGCGTGGACAACCTGGAGACGGGCTCGCTGGCGAACATCGAGCACATCCGCGAGCCGGAGCGGTTCGTGCACCTCGGCACGGACATCATCGAGCCCTACTACGTCGACGAGCCGATCGACTTCATCTACCACCTCGCCTCGCCGGCCTCGCCGATCGACTACCTGCGGCTGCCGCTGCACACGCTGAAGGTCGGCTCCTATGGCACGCACCACACGCTCGGGCTCGCGAAGGCCAAGCGCGCGCGCTTCCTGATCGCCTCCACGAGCGAGGTCTACGGCGACCCCCAGGTGCATCCGCAGGTGGAGTCCTACTGGGGGCACGTCAACCCGATCGGGCCGCGCGGCGTGTACGACGAGGCGAAGCGCTACGCGGAGGCGCTGACGATGGCCTACCACCGCCAGCAGGGCGTCGACACGGCGATCGTGCGGATCTTCAACACCTACGGCAACCGCATGCGCCCGCACGACGGTCGCGTGATCCCGACGTTCCTGCGCCAGGCGCTCGCGAACAGGCCGCTGACGGTGTTCGGCGACGGGACCCAGACGCGCTCGTTCTGTTACGTCTCAGACCTGATCCGCGGGCTGATCGCGCTGGCCGAGTCCGGGCACCACGACCCGGTGAACATCGGCAACCCCGACGAGTTCACGCTGCTGGAGCTGGGCGAGATGATCAAGGAGCTGACGGGTTCGAGCTCGGAGTTCGTCTACGAGGCGCTCCCGGAGGACGACCCGAAACAGCGCAAGCCCGACATCACGCTCGCGCGGGACCTGCTCGGCTGGTCCCCGGAGGTCTCCCTGCGCGAGGGCCTGCAGCGCACGATCGACGCCTCCGGCGCGAAGGTCCTGATCGGCTGAGCTTGCAAATCGCCACCGACCGCTACATCTGCGAGTCTGAGGCGTTGTGAAAGGCGAGATGCAACGTTCTTCGGGAACGTCCGCTCCGCCCACCCCACCGATCGAAGATCGGCTAGTGCGGCGTGAACCTTCGCCTCCGCGCGAGCGTGAGGTGCTGTCGGAAGCCACGGCGCGCAAGGAGCCCTCCGACCGCGACATGCGCCAGAAGCGCCCCCCGGCGATGTCGTTCCTGCTGCGGATGGCGACGGCCAGGCGCCTGGCGCGCGTGCTCTCGCTGCTCGCGCTCGACTTCGTCGGCGTGGCGCTCGCGATCTTCACGGCGCTCGTGCTGAAGGCCGCCGTGCTCGGCCACGTCGACGCGAGCCAGGCGCTCGAAGAAACCAGACGGATCCTCGCCTTCGCCTACCTCGTGACCGCGCTGCTGTTCGCGCGCTCGGGGCTGTACGCCGAGCGCGCGCAGCGCCCGGGCCTGTCGCGGATCGTGGCGGCGCTGTTCCAGGTGGCGTTCGTCGCGCTGCTGTTCGCCGTCGTCAGCGGAGAACACTTCTCGAGCTTCTACATCTTCTGGGGCTCGCTGGGCTTCGCGCTGCTGTACGTGTCCTCGCTGCGGGGGGCCTACGAGTGGCTGACGGGAGTGCTGCTGCGCGCCGCCGGCTACCGCCGCCGCGCGGTGCTGGTGGGCACGGGCAAACACATCCGCGACGTCGCCCACGCGCTCTCCGACGCGCAGCACTCGCCGATCGAGGTCGTCGGCTTCCTCTCGCCGACGGAGCTGCCCGCGAACGGCCTGCGCTCGCTGGGCTCGCTCGAGCAGCTGGAGAGCGTGCTCGACACCGAACAGATCGACGAGGTGATCATCGCCGACCCGGACTTCCCGCAACTCGAGGCGGTCGAGCTGGTCGATCACTGCCACCGCCGCGGCGTGCGCGTGCGGCTGGCGCCGTCGACGATGGAGATCCTGATTCACCGCGCCGAGTTCGTGCCAGGCCAGTCGGTGCCGCTGTTCGAGCTCGGCTCGCCGGTGTTCGAGGGCATCGACTTCGCGCTCAAGCGCACCTTCGACGTGGTCGGGGCGACGTTGCTGCTGGTGCTGCTCAGCCCGCTGCTCCTCGCGATCACGCTCGCGGTCAGGTTGTCATCGCGCGGTCCGGTCGTGTTCCGCTCGACGCGCCGGGGGATCGGGCAGCGACCGTTCGCGTGCCTGAAGTTCCGCACGATGCACACCGACGCCGAGCAGCGCCAGGCGGACCTGGAAGAGCTGAACGAGGCCTCGGGGGCGCTGTTCAAGATCCGCGAGGACCCGCGGATGACGCGCGTCGGGCGCACCCTGCGCCGCTACTCGCTGGACGAGCTGCCGCAGCTCGTGAACGTGATCCGCGGCGAGATGTCGCTCGTCGGGCCGCGTCCTTTGCCCGAGCGCGACTACGAGATGCTCGAGGACTGGCACCGCAAGCGCTACCTCGTGCTCCCCGGGATCACCGGCCTGTGGCAGGTCTCGGGCCGTTCCGAACTCGACTTCGACGACCTCGTCAACCTCGACTTCATCTACCTCGAGCGCTGGTCGCTGGCGCTCGATCTCACGATCATCCTGAAGACAATCCCCGCGGTGATCCTGCAACGCGGGGCTTATTGATTCGTTTGTTCCTTGCCGGGGGAGGTCGGGAGGGGGACCTGTCCCCCTCCCGTGCCAACGCGGCGCCTACTGAGCCTGCCGACACACGGGCGCTCCGGCTGCGCGAGGGCGCTTTCGTAGACGCGCCAGGTCTCGCGCCCGACGTCCTGCCAGGTCCACGCGGGCGCAGCCGGCGAGGGCTGGCTAGCCGTGTCGGCTATGGGATCCGGCGCCTCCGGGATCACGACCACACGCTCGCGCTCGAAACCGAGTTCGGCGACGGCTTCTTGGGCGAGGGCCTCGGTGGGAACGATCACGTGGGTCGCGCGCTGCACCGCGAGATGGCGCAGGCGCAGGTGGATGCCGCCACCGCGCAAGCGCTCGCTGAGGCGGGTGCGCGCGCCGAGCGCGTGGATCGTCACGACCATCGGGCACGGGCTGTGCAGCATCGCGCCCTGCATCGAGGGCGCGTGAAACACGTCGTATGCCTGGCGCGGGCGATGCGTCTCGACGATCTCTCCGCGCGTGCCAATTGTGGCGCGCAGCGCGTCGAGCAGATGGCGGGAGTAGCGTCCGATGCCGCGTGGATCGGAGGCCGGACGGCTGTCGAAGGCGACCCTCACGAGCGGCTCCTCGACTCGATGCTGTGGGTCACTTTACCTCCGGGGAGCGCACGCTGGGCAAGATAGTCCTTTCGCGCAGGCATGTGTAGAGATGACGGCCGCGCTGCACTTTTTCGCGGCGGGAGGTCGCATTTTGCGCCGTTAGGGTCGCCGCGGTCTAGCCTTGGCCGGGCGATGGGCGCGAGCGATAACTACAACGAGGCCCTCTGGGAGGCGGTTCCAGAGGGCCTGGAGCCGGTCGACTTCGCGCGGCGCAGCGACTTCCTCCTCGGCCACATCCGCGCGGGCGAGCGGGTGCTCGACGTTGGCTGTGGCGAGGGACGTTTCGCCGCCGAGCTCGCCCGGGCGGGCGCGGAGGTGGTGGGGATCGACGTCGCGGCCGAGCCGTTGCGCCGCGCGCGGGAGCGTCACCCGGAGCTCGACTTGCTGCAGGTGCCGGCCGCGGGCGCCTGGCCGCTACCGGATGCGAGCTTCGACGCGGTTTGGGCGGGCGAGACGATCGAGCACGTCGCCGACACGGCCGGCTGGCTGTCCGAGCTGCGCCGCGTGCTGCGCTCCGGTGGCGTCCTCTTGCTGAGCACGCCCGACCATGGGCGCCTGCGGATGCTCGGTTGGGCGCTCGCGCCACGCGCGTTCGCCGCCCACTTCGACCCGCGCTCCGACCATCTGCGCTTCTACAGCCGCCGCGTCCTCAGTGAGTTGCTCGAAGAACTCGGCTTTCACGACGTCGTCGTGCGGCGCGCAGGAGGGCTGCCCGGCGCGCGGCGGCAGCTGCTGGCGAGCGCACGACGGTCACGCTTTTGACGCCCGAGCGCGAGCGCACGACGCCTTTGACGGCGGTCGGCGAGCGCACGATCGTCACGTGTTTGACGGCCGTCGGGGCCGCCATGCTCTCGCGCAGCGCTTCGATGTAGGCGTTCTGGATCGCGAGCAGTTCGGGGTCGTACTGGATCTCCGACAGCGGCGCGACCGCCAGGGGGTTCAGGTAGACGGTCGCGCGCAGCTCGTTCAGCGCATCCGCCGGCCTCCCGTTCTGCAGGTCGTATTCGCCCAGCGCCTTCCACGTCTGCGGGTTCGAGGGCTGCAGGTGCACCGCCCGCACGAGCGTCGCGCGCGCCAGCGCGCTCTGGCCGGCGTGCTGTTGGATCGTGGAGAGCGTGAACAGCGCTTCCGCGGAGACCGGGTCGTAGTCGACCGCGTTCTGCGCGGCCGTGAGCGCCGCCCTGGGATTGGTGGCGCTCAGCGACAGGGCTTCCTGGGAGGCGTCGGCCGAGCGCTGCGGCTGCCACTGTGCCCAGGCGGCGAGCAGCGCTGCGATCACGACGGCGGCGGCCACACCGACCGATCGAAGATCGGCTAGCAGCGGTCCAATCTCGTCGAATGGGGACCCACCCGCCCCGCCCGTCACCCAGCGCCGCCCCGCGGTCGAGCGATCGGCTCCGGTGGCTCCCGTGAGCGGGCCTCTGCCGGCGAGCCAGCCTGCGCAGACGAGCGCCACGCAGGCGTCGCCGGGCACGAACCAGGTCCAGTCGACGGTCGAGTGGACGCCGAAGACGACCACGAGGCAGAGCATGCTCAGCATTCCGATTCGCTCGTGGCTGTAGGCGCGCCGTTCACCCAGCTCGGCTCGATCTTCCACGGGGCGCCAGCCGATGTTCTGCCAGCCGCCCTGTTTGAGCTCGCGCCAGCTCGTCCAGCGCCGGTTGAAGGGGTGCGTGACGCGCCCCGCGGCCGCCATCCATGTGAGCAGCAGCGCGAGCACGATCGCCAGCCCGGCGAGGCCGAGGTCGGCGAGCGTCTGGACGACGAAGCCGTGGGCGTCGTTCGCTTCCAGGTCCTCGCTGCGGTAGCGCAGGCTCGCGGTTCCGTAGCTGCGCGCGCCCGCGCCGAGGGCGGGGTGGTCCTGGAAGATCTTCAGCGCCTCGTTCCAGTAGATCGCGCGCACGCTGCCGATCGCGGTCAGGCGCCCGGGCGTCTCGGCGGGGACCGGCGCGTGGGTGTTGGTGAGCGTATGGAAGCCATGGGAGATGCTGCCGGTGAGCCCGCGGTGGCTGACGGCGAGCGCTCCCACGAAGGCGAGGACGGCGAGCACGAGGATGCTCAGCAGAACCGCCCCGGCGTTGTTGCGAGTCCTGGGTGAAACCTCGTGCCGGCCGGTGTAGAACCCGATCGTGAGCCCCGCGAGCGCCAGCGCCAGCAGCATCGCGAGCAGCAGCGCGCCGAGCTGGCGCCCGGCCACCACGCGCGTGTGGAGCGCGACGCTGTCGCTGCTGAGGGCGCCCTGCGCGAAGTCCCACGCGACCACGAGCCCGGCGGCGAGCGCGCCGACGAGCAGCACGGCGGCGCCGCGCAGGCGCACCGGCACGACGGCGAACCACAGCGCCAGGCCCAGCAGGAGCGCGGCCAGGGCGCCGCGCGAGTAGGCGAGCATCAGCGTGACGAGCAGTAGGCCGATCGCCGGGTAGGCGAGCGCGCTCAGCAGCGCGTGTCCCTTGCGGCGGGCTCCCAGCCAGAGGCAGCCGATCACCCCCATCGCAGCGGTCAGCCCGGTCGCGTTCCAGTAGCCATACGGCGCCTGTAGGCGCGCGTAGATGTCGTGCGCGTCGAGCCACGAGGGGAACACCTTCGTGAGCAGCGCGTAGCCGCAGACGACGACCGCCGCCAGCGTCACCCCCCCGATCACCGCGGGCCAGCGCGCGGGGGCGGCGCGCGCTAGCACGACCGCGGCGCCGAACACGGCGCTGTAGGCGAACATCAGCCCGGCGTTCTGCCAGCTGGCGTCGGGCTGCACCGACCACACGACCGACAGCGCGCTCAGCGCGGCGAACGCGAGCAGCAGCCCGACCGGCCACAGCCCGTATACGCGCCTTCCCCGAGGCATCAGGATCACCGCCGCGGCGATCGTCGCGGCGCAGCCGAGCGTGAGGACGATCTCCGTGCTCGTCGCCTGCTGGACCGGCGGCAGGCCGCCACCGGCGAAGAAGGTGATGGAGCAGAAGATCGCGGCGCTCAGCAGCGTGAGCAGCCACATCGAAGCTCGATCTCCGAGCGGTAGGGGCCACGATCCACGCGGGCGCGGGCGCCCGGCGCGCCGATCGTGCGCGGGATCGAGCTCCATCCGCGGAGCGGTGTCAGTCGTCGTCGTGGCGGACACGATCTCGGAGCACTCCCCCCGCGAGCGCGACTGCGCACGCGACCAGGAACAGGAGGATCGCCAGCAACGGCGTCGGTAGCGAGCTGAAGGCAGAGGCGATGTCGACGTGCACGACGCCGGGACGGACCACCTGGCCGCCGAGTTTCAGCGGCGCCGCGCCGGCGCTTGGCGCGTGGCTGAGACTGTGTCGCTCGGCCGGGGTGGCGGTCGCGGCGGGGCTCGCGGCGCCCGTGGTGGTCGAGCCGGCTCCGCCGCCGCCACCACCGCTCGATCCTCCGCGGGAGCCGGCCGCGGCTCGCTGGGCCTGATGGATCAGGCTGGCGCAGCCGCTGTACTCTTCGAGGCTCGTTTCCAGCTCTTTCAGGGCCTTCTCGTAGTCCTTCTGGGTGAAGCCGCGCAGCGATTCGCCGTGCGTGCAGCGAAGGATGATCTTTTCGCCGATGTCAGCCTGAGCAGGGGCGGCGATCGCGGAGAACGACAGCACCATGCTCAGGAATGCGACCGCCAGGGCGAGCACGCGCGTTGGGAGGGCAATTCTCATGATTGAGCTGGATAACGCTACCAACGCTCCCGGGCGAGGTGGCGAGCAGGCGGGCCGGTGCTCGCGGGGGTGCGGCGAGCCGGGATACCTCACCGCCGCTGGGAGCGGCCGAGACTGGCCAGCGCGCTGGAGAAGCCCTCGGCCCAGGCGTCGTAGGTGTAGGCGCGCACGTCTCGCGCCCCGGCCTCGCCCAGGCGCGCCCGCAGCTCCGGGTCGGCGGCCAGCCGGCGGATCGCGCCGGCGAGCGCGTCGCTGTCGCCGGCGGGGACCACCAGCCCGTTGCGCCCGTCGCGCACCAGCCCACCGGCGGCGGCTCCGACCGCGTCGCTCGAGATCACCGGCAGGCCGCGGTTCATCGCCTCGTTGATCACGAGCCCCCACGGCTCGCGGAACGTCGCCGTGGCGATCGACGGCACGACGAGGACGTCGCAGGCGGCGTACAGGTTGCGCAGCTCCCCCGGGGGCACCGGGCCGATCCCGAGGATCCCGTCCTTAGAAACTGTCCGAAAAGTCGCTGACGGTGCCTCAAGGGCCCGTTGCAGGCGATCTGGCGAGTTGTCGGACAGTTTCCTAATCACCCCCGCCGCGCCGCCGGCCGGGACCCAAGGGGGATTGGATCCCACGCCGACGAGGACGAGCGCCGCGGGTGTGGCTAGGAGGCCCGTTGTGCGCCAAGCCTCGATCAGCACCCCTAGTCCCTTTTCCCGCGCGGGACGACCTACAAACAGAAACTTCGTCGCGGCCTCCACCACGGCCCGGCCGGCTGCACCCGACCCCCTGGCCCCGGGCGATGTTCCTCTTCCTGTCCCTGCCTCGATCCCGGCAGTCTCCGCGGCCGGCCATCGCGGCGGACTGACGTCGGGAGAGCTCCAGAACGAGTTGTCGACCGCCTGTGGGGCGACGTATACGTTGCGCGCGCCGCGCGCACCGACGTAGGCACTCACGTGTGGGCCGTAGGTCACGACCGCGTCCGCGGAGCGGTACAGGCGCCGCAGGGCGAGGAAGCTGAGCGCGTGCGCGGGACTGCGCGGATGCGCCCAGAGGGCGCTCCAGAGGATCAGCGGCAGCCCGGCGCGGCGCGTTCCCGCCCAGGTCGCGCCGAGCGCGACGCGCCCGGCGCTGGAGCAGACGACGGCGCGATAGCGCCCGCTCGCGGCGAGCCGCGCGGGCTCGTGCTGGCGGACGTGCCGGTGGGGGAATGGAAGCCCGCCCGCCCGCTCGCCCGCCCGCTCGGCGGCGGTGGGTGCGCCGGCGCCGTGCTTGGACGGGCCGCCGAAGAGCGCGAACTCGACGTTCTCCAGCTCGTGCAAGCGCGCGAACGCGCCAATGCGGTCGGGCGGGGCGTGCCCGGTGACGAACAGGACCGGCCGTGGCCGGCCGGAGGCCGTCGTCGCCGCGACCGGCCGTGGGCTGTCGGAGGCCGTCGTCGCCGCGACCGGCCGTGGGCTGTCGGGGGCCGCCGTCGTCGCGCCGCGCCGCCCGCCCTTGCGAGCTGGGCGGCTCATCGCAGTGCGTGCTCGTAGGCGGCGAGCGTCTGCTCGCCGCAGCGCTCCCAGGTGAAGCTGGCCGCGACGGTCGCGCGCGCGCGCTGAGAGGCCTCGCGCAGCCGGTGCGAGTCGGAGAGGAGCTCGTCGATGCGCTGGCTGAGCCGCTCGATGTCGCCGGGGGGCACGAGCATGAAGCCGTCGCCTGCCGCGGCGATCTCCTCGGGACCAGGCTCGCCGCGGCACCCGATCGCGGGCAGGCCGCCGGCCATCGCCTCGACGTAGGCGACGCCGAACGCCTCCTCGGTCGAGGGCATCACGAACAGCGTGCAGCGCCGCGCCTGCGCGAGCGCCTCGGCGGGTGGCAGCTGACCGTGAAAATCGACTCGCTCGGCGATTCCGAGGCGGGTGGCGAGCCCTTCGAGCGCGACCCGCTCCGGTCCTTCGCCGATGATCGCGTAGCGCAGCGTCGGATGGCGCTGGGAGAGCACCGCGAGCGCGCGCAAGACGTCCGCGTGGCGCTTGCGCGCGACCAGGTGCGCCACCGTCACGAGGGCGGGGGTGGGCGGGATTCCGATCGTTCCCGCCCGTCCTGGTGTGCTCCCCGTTCGCCCCGGAGATTCCGTGCGGCGTGACGAATACGGGCGCGCGGGCAGATCGGCGCCGAGGTGCACCACACGCGTCTCGCCGGCGCCATGGGCACGCGCCAGCTCGGCGATGCCGCGGCTGTTGGCGAGCACCAGCCGCGCGGCGCCCAATCCGCGTGCGACGGCCGCGGCGCCCGCGGCGCTGCCGGTCGGCGGCGCGGCCGCCGTGTAGAGCACGTCGCCTCCGTGCACGGAGACCACCAGCGGAACGTCGCCCGCGCGGCTCCCGCGGCGCGTGCGGCGGACGGCGTCGGCGGCGGGGACGGCGTTGTGGGCGTGGACGAGGTCGAACGTGAACGAGCGGCGCAGCCGGCGCAGCGCCAGCCCGAGCGCCGGGGCGGCCCACGCCCCCCAGCTCGCGTAGCTGCCCGAGCGCGGTGGCGAGACATAGGGCACGTAGGAGACATCGAGGCCGTCGTGCACCTGCTTGCGCGGCTCGCGCACGAGTTTCCTCAGTGCGCTCGCGGCGCCGGCCGGGCCGTTCGCGAACGAGGCGCGCGGAGGGACCAGACGGTGCAGGACGAGCACGCGCACCTCCGCGCCGGCGTCGCGCGCGGCGAGCGCCTGGCGGTGCGCCCACACGCCCAGCACGGGGTCGTCCTGGCTCGGATAGAACTCCGCGACGACGACGACCTTCGGTGTTCCGCTGCGTCGCGGCGCGCTCATCGCCAGCGCCGGTGGGTGACGAGGGTGCGCTGGATCTCACACGCGGGCAGGTACGGTCGCTGGGCGAGGAAGGCGCGCGCCTCGAAGAGCGCCGCCTCGCGCGAGTAGGCCGAAGCGGCGGGCGCGATGCGATGGCGGATCGAGACGGCGTCGAGCACGCCGCAGCGCCACCCGTGCTCGCGCGCGAGCGCCGCCCAGTGGGCGTCAAGGCCCCAGCCCATGCGCAGATCGGGGAACGGCAGCAGCGTCGAGAAGGTGCGACGAGCGAATGCGGTAACCGGGCCGATCTCGACGGAGGGGGTCTCGCGTACGACGCTGAACGGGCGCCGGCGCGTGACCGACCAGGCCGCGTGGGAGAGCAGGCGATGGGCCGGCTGGGCGAGGTCGAGCGAGAAGCGCTCGGCGAGGAACAGGAAGCGATCGAGAAAGCCGCGCGGCAGCTCGATGTCGTCGTCGACGAGCAGCAGCCAGTCGTGGTCCGCGATCGCGGGGACGTCCGCTCCACCGGCGCCAATGGACCCAACCTCCTGTTCGGCGAGCATCCAGTTGAGGTTCTCGAACTTGCCCAGATCTCCGTGCCCGCCGAAGTGCAGCTCGACCTCGTGGCGCGAGCGCAGCAGCTCCTGGCGGATCCTCTGTGCCAGCGCGCGATGCTCGGGGCGCTCGACGCCGAGCACGAGCACCTTCCGTCGGGGTGGGTCGCGGCGCGCGACGATCTCCAGGCGCAGGCGCCGGCCGCTCGCGAGCTCCCAGGCGTTCACCGCCTCGTCGTGCATGCCGCGACGGATCGCGTCGACACCCCCGACGGTGCCGCTCGCGCCGGACAGGAAGTCGTCCCGCGGGTCCGCGTCACCCGCGTGCGACTCGTCTGCCGGGTTGGTCATCGCGGCGGTCGCCGCGCTCATCTCGGGGCTGCGCGCATTGGGCTGTTCCCGCAGGCTCTCGCGCAGGCGCCCGGCGCTGTGTGCGACCGACACCAGGCCGGCGGGGCAGCGGCGGCGGAGCACGTGGCCGAGGCAGCCGCCGAGCGTGAGCAGCTCGCGTCCGCGACTTGGAACCCGCCCGCCCGTCTCGCCACGGAAGCCGTCGAAGCGCCGGCTGGCGCGTCCCCGCGCGTAGGCGGCGCGCGCGAGCGAGCGCAGCCGCGCGTCGGCGCCGGCGCGGCGGTGCTCGAGCGCGGCAGCGGCCACATAGAGCACGCGCGCACTCGGCGCGCCGGCGCGCAGGCGGTCCTGCCACTCCTGCTCGTCGCCGCCGTACTCGAGCGCGACCTCGAATGGGCCGACGCGTCGCAGCGCGGAGCGGCGGATCGCCATGTTGGCGCCCCAGGCGTAGCGCGTGTCCGCGTCCCGCGCGCCCAGCCGCAGAGAGGTGATCGGCGGCCCCTCGCGACCGCAGGCGTGGATCCGGCCCCACGCGCCTCCGCCACTGCCACCGCCCTCCAGGCACGGTTCGATCGGGCCGGTGAAGACATCCACGTCCGCGTGCTCGCGCGCCGCGTCGAGCAGCGCTCGGAGCCACCCCGGCCGCACGCGGACGTCGTCGTCGACGAACACGACGAGCTCGCCGATCGAGCGCTCGACGCCGGTGTTGCGCGCGACGTTCAGCCCGAGCGGCCCGGGATGGGGCTCGTAGCGCGCGCCGAGGCGCTCGACCAGCGCACGCGTCGGGGGCGAGGGGCCGGCGTCGTCGATCACCAGCACCTCGGCGCCCGCGTCGTCGGCCTGAGGGGCGATCGAGCTGAGCGCAACCTCCAGGTAGTCGGGACGCGAGCGGGTCGGGATCACGATCGATGCGGGGGGAGTCATGGACGGAACAGTCTAGGTTGGGTCTGGGTTCGCGCCCCGCCCCCGGTGCGCGAAGATCGGGCGTCGCTCCCCCCGGCGGAATAGGCTCCCGAGCACGACATGGTCCTGTTCCTGCACAACCGCTATCGCACCACCGGCGGCGAGGAGCGCGTGGTCGAGGACCTGCTGACGCTGGTGCGCGAGCAGCTCGGAGAGCGGGCGGAGCTGCTGGGCCGGGACTCGGCGACGCTTGGCCGTGCCAGCGCCGCGGCCGGGCTGCTGCGCGGCGGGTCGGACCCAGAGGAGGTGGCCCGCGCGGTGAAGCTGGGTGGCGCGCGCGTGGTGCACGCCCACAACCTCAACCCGACGCTCGGCTGGCGCGCGCTGGCGGCCGCGCGCGGGGCCGGTGCGCGCGTCGTCCTGCACCTGCACCAATACCGGCTCATCTGCGCGATCGGCGTGTGCTTCACGCGCGGAGCGGAATGCACCCGCTGTCACGGACGGGACACGCTGCCCGGGGTGCGGCTGAACTGCAGGGGCAGCCTGGGCGAGGCGGTCGCCTACGGCGCGTCGCTGGCGCTGTGGCAACGCCGGCTCGCAGAACAGGCCGACGCGGCGATCGTGCCGAGCGCGTTCGCGCGCAAGCGGCTGCGCGAGCTCGGCGCGCCGCTGGACTGGGATCGGGTACACGTGCTGCCTCCCCCGGTGCGCGTGGTGACAGGCGAGTCGCGGGCGGCCGCGGGCTCCTACGCGCTGGTGGTCTCGCGCCTCGCGCCCGAGAAGGGAGTCGACGTCGCGATCGACGCCTGCCGGGAAGCGGGCGTTCCGCTGGTCGTGGCCGGCGACGGCCCCGAGCGCGAAGCCCTACAGGCGCGGGCCGCCGGCGCGGCCGTGCGCTTCGCCGGTCATGTCGACGACGCTGAGCTGGCGAGGCTGCGCGCCGGGGCGTCGATTGCGCTCGTGCCCTCTCGCTCGGCCGAGACTTTCGGCCTGGCGGCGGCCGAGGCGATGGCGGCGGGCCTGCCGGTGGCCGCCAGCCGAGTGGGTGCGCTCCCCGAGCTGCTCGACGAGCAGAGTCTCGTTCCCGCGGGTGACGCGGGCGCGTTGGCTCAGGCGATCGAGCGCCTCGCCGGAGATCGAGCTGCCGGGGCGCGGGGGCTCGAGCGAGTGCGCGCCCTGTGCGCGCCGGAAACGGTGGCGTCTTCGCTGGCCCGCATCTACGACGCGGCCGAGTAGATGTGGCTCCGCCAGCCCCCGCCCGGCACGCCGCGGGCTCCGATCGGCACGGCCTGGCTCGGAACCCATCTCGAAGGCCCCTAACTAAGCTCCCGGCGGTGCCCCCAGCTTCAGCAGAGGCCCGCCGTGCGCTGATCACCGGCCTGACCGGCCAGGACGGGTCGTTCCTCGCGGAGCTGCTCTTGGAGCGGGGCTACGAGGTCAGCGGTCTCGTGCGCGGCGCGCCCGACCGCTCGCTCGGCTGCTCCGAGCATCTGCGCGAGCGGGTCGACCTGGTGGGAGGCGACCTGCTCGATCCGGGCTCGCTGCGGGCGGCGATCGAGCAGAGCAGGCCCGCCGAGATCTACCACCTCGGTGGGCCTTCCTTCGTCCCCGCCTCCTGGGATCGCCCGGCCGAGGCGTTGAGCGCGGTCGCGGGGTCGACCGCCACGCTGCTGGAAGTCGTGCGCGAGATCAGTCCCAGCACGCGGGTGTTCGTGGCTGCCTCCGGCGCGATCTTCGGCGAGGCGCCGGAGAGCCCGCAGCGCGAGGACACGCCGTGCTGTCCCACGACGCCCTACGCGATCGCGAAGCTCGCCGCCCACCGCCTGGTGGGAGCGATGCGCGAGCACGACGGGCTGTATGCGTGCTCGGGGATCGTCTACAACCACGAGTCAGAGCGCCGCCCGGAGCGGTTCGTGACGCGCAGGATCACGCGCGCGGCGGCCGAGATCGCGCTCGGGCTGCGCGAGGAGCTGACGCTGGGCTCGCTGCAGGCGGTGCGCGACTGGTCGTTCGCCGGCGACATCGTGCGCGGCGCCTGGCTGATGCTCCAGCAGGAGCGCCCCGGCGACTACGTGCTCGCCAGCGGCGTGGGGCACACGGTCGCGCAGTTCGCCGCGGCGGCGTTCGCGTGCGTGGACCTGGACGCGGAGCGCTACCTGCGCGTCGATCCCACGCTCGTGCGCGCCCCGGAGAGCACCCCGAGCGTCGGCGATCCGACCCGCGCGCGCGAACGCCTCGGCTGGGAGCCCGAGGTCTCCTTCGCGGAGCTCGTCGAGCGGATGGTGCGGGCCGATCTGCGGGCGCTGCAGGACGAGCGAGCCAGGCCATAGACTGCCCGGTCCCATGACGACCGTTGGCATCATCGGGTTGGGCTACGTGGGGCTGCCGCTCGCGGTGGCGTTCGCGCAGGAGGGCTGCGACGTGGTCGCCGTCGATCTCGACGAGCGCAAGGTCGAGGCGATCGAGGCGGGGGACTCCTACATCGAGGACGTCTCCTCCGCGCAGCTGCGCGAGGTGTCCGAGCGGATCCACGCCACGTCGCGCTATGCGCGGCTGGCGAAGGCCGACGCGGTGCTGATCTGCGTGCCGACGCCGCTCACCCGCAACCGCGAGCCCGATCTTGGGCCTTTGATCGACTCCACCCGCGCGCTGGCCGATGTCCTGCAGGCGGGGCAGCTGGTCGTGCTGGAGTCGACGACCTACCCGGGTACGACCCGCGAGCGGGTGGCGCCGCTGCTCGAAGCGTCGGGGTTGACGGCGGGGCGCGACTTCCATCTGGCGTTCTCGCCGGAGCGCGTCGACCCCGGTCGCACGGACTTCACGCTGCGCAACACGCCGAAGGTGATCGGCGGGCTGACGCAGGCCTGCGCGGAGCGCGCGGAGGGGATCTACGGGCTGGTGTGCGATCAGTTGGTGCGCGTCTCGAGCCCCGAGGCCGCGGAGCTGTCGAAGCTGCTGGAGAACATCTTCCGCTCGGTGAACATCGCGCTCGTCAACGAGCTCGCGATGTTGACCGACCGCATGGGGATCGACATCTGGGAGGTCGTCGAGGCCGCGTCGACCAAGCCATACGGGTTCATGCGCTTCGAGCCGGGCCCGGGCATGGGCGGGCACTGCCTCCCGGTCGACCCGTTCTACTTGAGCTGGCGCGCGCGCGAGTTCGACATGACGACCGAGTTCATCGAGCTCGCGGGGAAGGTCAACCAGCAGATGCCCTACCACTGCGTCGCGAAGGTCGAGCGCGTGCTCAACGACGCCGGCCTGCCCGTGAAGGGCGCCCGGATCGCGGTGCTCGGCGTCAGCTACAAGCCAGGCGTCGGCGACATCCGCGAGTCGCCGTCGCTGAAGATCGTCGCGCTGCTGCGCGCGCTCGGCGCCGAGTTGCGCTATCACGACCCGCACGTGGCGGCGCTGCCCGAGTTCGACCTGGAGAGCCAGCCGCTGGAGCAGGCGCTCGCGGACGCAGACCTCACCTTGATCGTCACCGCGCACCCGAGCGTCGACCACCGGGCGATCGCCGAGCGGGGCGGTCTCGTCGTCGACCTGCGCGGCGTCACCCGCGGCACAGAAGCCGAGAACGTCATTCGTCTATGAGCGCGCTGAGCGAGGATCCGCGCGGCCCTGGGCTGATGCTCGGGGAGGGTGTGCAGATCGGGGCCGGCGTGACATTCGGCGCCTACGTGGTCGTGCACGCCGGAACGGTGATCGGCGACGGCTGCGTGATCGAGGACCACGCCGTGCTCGGCAAGCGCCCGCGGCTGGCGCCGGGATCATCGGCGGCGGGCGAGGTCAGCCGGCTGGAACTGGGTCGCGACGTGAAGGTCTGCTCGGGCGCGATCGTGTTCGCGGGCGCGCGCGTCGAGGCGGGCTCGATCCTCGGCGACCAGAGCTACGTGCGCGAGCGCACTCAGATCGGCCCGGGGACGGTGATCGGCCGGGGGAGCGTGGTCGACAACGATGTCACGGTCGGCGCGCGCGTGAAGGTGCAGACGAGCGTCTACCTGACCGCGGGCACGGTGATCGAGGACGACGTGTTCGTCGGGCCGGGCGCGACGACGACGAACGACGACACGATGGCGCGCCACGGTCCTGAGGATCGATTGCGTGGGGCGACTCTGCGGCGTGCGTGCAGGGTCGGCGGTGGAACCGTGCTGACGCCGGGCGTGGAGATCGGCGAGGAGGCGTTCGTCGCCGCCGGCGCGGTGGTCACGCGCGACGTGCCGGCGCGCGCGGTCGTCATGGGCGTGCCTGCGCGCGTCGTGCGCGAGGTCCCGGACGAGGATTTGCTCGAGCGCCGGCGCACCTGAGGCAGCCGGTGTGACCGCCGGCGACCGGCGAACTCAAGCGACGGGCGAACTCAAGCGACGGGCGAACTTAAAGATGGCGGGGGACGACATATAAGATAGAGACTGCGTGTAACTATTGTGTCACGCAGTCTCCAAAGTCAAAGAGACAATTCCCCCCGGTCACATCGGCGTCACAAAATCGGCACCCCTCCGTCACAAGTGTGCCCGACCCGTCACAAATTGAGCACATTCGCGTCACAAATCGGCGCGGGCGGCGAGCACGACCTCGTCGACCTGCTCGCGCGTCAGCACGGGGCTCATCGGGATCGCCAGGTGCGCGCGCGCGGCCTCATCGGTGGCGGGGAGCTCGACCCCGGCGCCCCACGCTCGCATCGCGACCTGGCGGTGCACGGGCGTGCGGTAGTAGGCCTTGTTGCCGACCCCCGCGCCGCTCAATGCCCTTTCCAAGCGCTCGACCCCGGGAGCGGCGACGACGTAGAGATGCCACGCCGGCGAAGCGCCGTCGACGGGACGCTGCAATCTCACCAGCTCACCGAGCCCGGCCGCTTCGTAGTGGCGCCCGGCCCGGCGCCGACCGTCGGCCCAGTCGTCGAGATGGGGCAGCTGCACGCGCAGGATCGCCGCCTGCAGCTCGTCGAGGCGCGAGTTGTAGCCGATCTGCTCGTAGGTGACCTTGTCGTGCGAGCCGTGGAAGCGCAGCGTGCGTGCGCGCTCGGCGACCGCCTCGTCGCCGGTCGTGATCATGCCACCGTCGCCGAAGCAGCCGAGGTTCTTGGAGGGGAAGAACGAGAACGTCGCCGCGGTCCCGAGCGCGCCGGGGCGCCGGCCGTCGCTCGCGGTCGAGCCGGCGGCCTGGGCGGCGTCCTCGAGCACGGGCACCCCCAGCGCCTCGATCTCCGCGACCGGGGCGAGGTTGCCGAACAGGTGCACCGCGATCACGGCCTTCGTGCGCGGCGTCAGCGCCGCCCGGACCGTCTCGGCGGTCACGCAGTAGGTCTCCGGGTCGATGTCGCAGAACACCGGCGTCGCGCCGGTCGGCGGGATCGCCTCGGCGGAGGCGTAGAACGTGAACGACGGCACCACGACCTCGTCGCCCGGTCCGACTCCGATCGCGCGCAGCGCGATCGTGATCGCGTCGGTGCCGTTGGCCACTCCGACGGCATGGGCGGCGCCGCAGTACTCGGCGAACTCGTGCTCGAACGCGCTGACTTCGGGCCCGAGGATGTAGCGCTGGGAATCCAGCACCTTGTCGATCGCCTCGCGCAGCTCTCCCCGCAACGCGGCAAGCGGCGTGGAGGTGTCGAACAGCGGGACGGCCATCGCGCTCAGCGCGGGGAGAGCAGCTCGAGATCCGAGCGGGTCATCAAGCGGATCAGCTCCTCGAAGCTCGTCTGCGGCTTCCAGCCGAGATCCCGCTCGGCCTTGCCCGGGTCGCCGATCAGGTGGTCGACCTCCGCCGGGCGCACGAACGCCGGGTCGATCGTCACGTACTGCTGGAAATCGCCCAGGCCAGCCTCGTCGAACGCCACCTCGCAGCACTCGCGCACCGAGTTGGCTTTGCCCGTCGCGATCACGTAGTCCTCGGCGACGTCGCGCTGGAGCATCAGCCACATCGCTTCGACGTAGTCCTTCGCGTAGCCCCAGTCGCGTTCAGCGTCGAGGTTGCCCAGGCGCAGCTCCTTCGCCAAGCCGTGCTTGATCGCGGCCGCGTGCCAGGTGATCTTGCGGGTGACGAACTCCAGCCCCCTGCGGGGTGACTCATGGTTAAAAAGTATTCCTGACGTAGCGTGCAAGTCGTAAGACTCACGATAATTAACTGTAATAAAATGCCCGTACGCCTTCGCCACGCCATAAGGTGAACGCGGGTAGAACGGCGTCGTCTCTGTCTGCGGGACCTCGAGCACCTTGCCGAACATCTCGCTCGAGGAGGCCTGGTAGAAGCGCGCCTCGGGGCAGACTTCGCGCATCGCCTCGAGCATCCGCGTGACGCCGACGCCGGTGAACTCGGCGGTGAGCGTGGGCTGGATCCAGGACACGGCCACGAACGACATCGCGGCGAGGTTGTAGATCTCGCTCGGTTTGGAGGCGCGGAGGGCATCGACGAGCGAGCGCTGGTCGAGCAGGTCCCCCTGGTGCAGCGTGAGGCGATCGCGGATGTGCTCGATCCGGTCGAACTTCTCCGTCGATGCGCGGCGCACCATGCCGTGGACGTCGTAGCCCTTCTCGAGCAGCAGCTCGGCCAGATACGAGCCGTCCTGGCCGGTGACGCCGGTGATCAGCGCCGAGGGTTTGGTTGATGTCATGGCCGGCACCCTATCGGTCCGCACCGCGGAGGTGGCGGGCGTACTGCCGCGCGAAACCGATGACGAAGCGGGGGTTGTAGCGGACGTAGCGCGGCCACAGGCGGCGTGGCTCGCGCGAGAGGCGATAGACCCACTCCAGGCCGCTTCGCTGCATCCACGGCGGGGCCTGGGAGACGAGGCCCGCGTGGAAGTCGAAGGCCGCGCCGACGCCGACGAGCAGCGGCGCCGAGAGGCGCGGGCGCACCCGGTGCATCCACTGCTCCTGGAGGGGCTGGCCGGTGCCGACCCACACGACCGCGGCGCCCGAGGCGTCGATCAGCTCCAGCTCGCGCTCGTCCTCGGCGGGCGTCAGCGGACGGAAGGGGGGCGAGGAGGCGCCGACGATCGGGAGCCCCGGGAAACGCTCGGTCAGGCGTCCGATCAGCAGCTCGCGGGCCGCATCGTCGTGACGGCCTCCGTAGAGGTAGATCGGGATCTGCTTGTGCGCGGCCCGCGCGCAGAAGTGGGCCATCAGGTCGGGGCCGTAGACGCGCGTGGCGCGGGGGTGTCCGAGCGCGTGCAGCGCCCACACCAGGGGCTGGCCGTCGGGGACCGCGAGCGTCGCGCCGAGTGTGGCCCGAAGCGTCGCCGGTTCCTCCTGGGCTTTCATCACGAGGTTGACCGCCGCGGCAGTCAGGTAGCCGCGGCCATCGGCGGCGATCAGCGCCTCCATCCAGTCCATCACCTCCTCGTAGTCGGAGATCGCCAGCGGGATGCCGAGGATCTCCGCGCACGGCGGCGGAGCGGGCGCTGTGGAGGCGCTGGATAGAGGGGAGCCGGAGATCCGCTCAAGATACCCATGAGCGGCGAGTGGATACGCTACGGGCCGCATGCTGATCGACCCCGACTTCTGGGCTGGACGGCGTGTGCTGCTGACCGGTCACACCGGCTTCAAGGGCGCGTGGCTGTCGTTGTGGCTGCAGAGCCTCGGCGCGCAGGTCAGCGGTCTGGCGCCGGGCCCGCCGACGCGACCGTCGCTGTACGAGCTGGCGGGGGTCGCCGCGGGGATGGAGCGCGAGCGCGACTGCGACGTGCGCGACGCGGAGGCGGTGCAGGGAGCGCTGCGCGAGGCGCGCCCCGAGGTCGTGCTGCACCTCGCGGCCCAGCCGATGGTACGGCGCTCGCTGCGGGATCCGGCGATGACCTACGCGGTGAACGTGCTCGGCACCGTGAACGTGCTCGAGGCGGTGCGCCTGGAGCCCGGCGACGTGCGCGCGGTGGTCGTCGTCACATCGGATAAGTGCTACGAGAACCCTTCATTCGAAGCCCCGTCCGCTCCGTCTTTCCCGTCTGTCCCGTCTTTTCCGTCTGTCCCGTCTGTCCCGTCCGCTCCGTCCGTCCCGTCCGCCCCGTCCGCTCCGTCCGTCCCGTCCGCCCCGCGGCGGTTCGTCGAGGGCGATCCGCTCGGCGGGAGCGATCCCTATTCGAGCTCGAAGGCGTGCGCGGAGCTCGTCACGGCCTCCTACCGGCGCTCGTTCTTCTCCGCCGCAGAGGACTCGGAGGATCCCCGCCCGCCCGCCCGGGTGGGACCTCGCATCGCGAGCGCGCGCGCAGGCAACGTGATCGGCGGTGGGGATTGGGGCGAGGACAGGCTGATCGGCGACATCGTGCGGGCGGTGCGGGCGGGTGAGACGGTGAAGCTGCGCAACCCCGGTGCCGTGCGGCCGTGGCAGCACGTGTTGAACCCGTTGAGCGGCTATCTGCTGCTGGCGGAGAAGCTGTGCGGCTCATCGCGGGCGGCGCAGGCGTGGAACTTCGGCCCGCGCGATGGCGACGTGCGCACGGTGCGCTGGATCGTCGAGCGGCTCGAGGCGCTCTGGGGGGGCGCGCTGCGGTGGGAACTGGACGGCGCCGAGAACCCTCCGGAGGCGGGCTATCTGGCGCTCGATTCGGGCAGGGCGGAACGCGAGCTGGGCTGGCGCGCGGAGTGGGACCTGGGGGCGGCGCTCGAGCGGATCGTGCAGTGGCACGAGGCCGAGCGCAGGGGCGAGGACATGCGGGAGGCGAGCCTTGCGCAGATCGAGCTGTTCGCCGGTGAAAAGTTTTGAGCAAATAGCGTCATTTCACTGAGCCGAAATTTCTTGTAGTTCTTAGTCTTTCGGGCAGTGAGCCCGCTGACCGTGCGTCGCTACCGTGCCGAGCGCATGCTGCGCAAGGAGTTCGAGGGGCTGCGCGGGAGGGTGATGGGAACGGTGCGCCGCCGGCTGCGGGCGAGCGGGGCGAGCCTCGACGCGAGCGATCTGGAGGCCTGCTACGCGCAGGCATGGCAGGGTCTCTACGCGGCGATGCTCGCGGGCGAGGAGATCGCCAATCCGACGGGATGGTTGGTGCTCGTGACGTACCGCCGGGCGATCGAGGAGCACCGCTCGCGCCGCCGCGACTACCCGATGGAGGGCGTCGGCGAGCCGGGTGGGTTCCGCGGCGCGCGCGGGAGCAATCCGGGTGAGCCCGCTCAGGAGCGCGACTTCGCGGAGGGGCTCGACGACCGGATCAGACTGCGCCAGGTGTTCGAGGGGCTGCGCGGGCGCCTCGGCGAGCGCGAGCTCCAGGCCGCGGCGCTCTGCTACCTACAGGGGCTCACGCGCGCGGAGGCGGCCGCGCGGATGGGGATCTCAGAGCGGCGCATGTGCAAGTTGATGGAGGGCCCCGGGCCGGGACGGCCGGGGGTGGCGGGCAAGGTCGGCGAGCTGGTCGAGATCGTTCGCGGCGGCGGCTGGTGCGCGGAGCAGGACTCGCTGATGCGCGGCTTCGCCTTCGGCATCCTCGATCCCGCGGGGGAGCGCTACCAGCTCGCTCTGCTGCACCGGCGCGAGTGCCCGGCCTGCCGCGCCTACGTCCTCTCGCTGCGTGGCCTCGCGTCGGTGCTGCCGGCGCCGATGTTCATGCCGGGGATGCTCGGCTTGGGTACCCTCGCGCAGGCGGGCGCAGGGGTCGGCGCGGGCGCCGGAGCGCAGGTGGGCGCGGGGGCAGGAGCCGGGACGGCCGCGGGGGTGCAGGCGGGTTCCGGGATCGGCGGCGCCGTGGCCGCGTCGGGAGGAGCCGGGGCGGGCGCCGCGGGCGGCGGCTGGGTGCTGGTGGGAGGGTCGGTGGGGGCGAAGCTCGCCGTCGGCTGTCTCGTCGCGCTGAGCGTCGGCGCGGGCTGTGTGGCGCTGACGGTTGGTCCCGTCGTCCACCGGCATGCCGTCCATCGCCGTCGCGTAACGCGCGCGGTCGGCGTCAGTGGGCGCGGCGTCGATCAGGCCTCGGTCGGCGGCGTTCTGTCCAGCGTCGCGACGCCGTTGCGCGTCATCGCGCCCCCCTCGCTCAGCGCCTCCAGGCCGCTCGTCCCCGCGGCCAAGGCCAGCCGCGAGTTCGGACCTGAGCAGGCCTTCGCGCGGACCTCATCCCCGTCAGCGCCATCCCCCTCAACCTCTGCTGCTGCGTCTGTCTCTTCTTCTTCTTCTTCTTCTTCCTCCTCCTCGCAGCGCGCGCCCAGCGCGCAGGCGGCCTTCAATCGCCAGGCTGCCAGTCAGCAGCCGGCGCCAAGCGCCTCGGCTACGGCGTCGAGCACCGGCGGGGACGCCGCCCAGCGCGAGTTCGGGGTCGGGTAGCTAAGTCGGCAGCTCAGTCGGGCGCGGGGAGGTCGTTCAGCCCCGCGGAAAGACCTTGGTGAAGCGACCGAGCGCGAGCGGGTTGCCGCGCGGACGCAGCTTGCCCGAGGCGATCGCGCGGAGCGGGTCGAGTCGCTGGCCGACGATGTCGACCCAGTCCTGGTAGGCGATGCGCAGGCGCAGGTCGGGGCTGAGCGCCTCGCCCTGCTCGACCGTGCTGGAGCCGTTGTCTACGGTCAGGTGCCAGGTGGGGACATCGGGGTCGGTGAACTCCCACTGGAAGGTCGTCGGGCGGGGCAGGCCGTGGTTGGGGTTGACCTGGCGGCGGATGCTGTCGAACAGCATGGCCAGCGTCTCGGGGTCTCGCCTGGAGGGCCCCTCGCGTACGCCGATGATGCCGGCCTGGGCCATGGCGCGGCCGTGCTGGGAGATCTCCAGCGGCGACATGCCGGGCGGCAGCACCGGCGGTCCGGGCAGGGTCTCGGTGGCGAGCCCGGCGGAGCGCAGCTTGGTCGTCATCGAGGTCAGGCCCTCGACGCCGACCTGGTCGTAGGTGGCGCCGAACACCGTTATGTAGCTTTCGTCCCAGCCCGGGGGCATCAGCACCTGGGCGGTGTAGCGGGTGACGTCGCGCAGGATGCGGGCGACGGCCTTGGGAACGCCGACGGGGTCTTCGCGCTTGAGATCGGACAGGAGCTTCACGCCGAAGCCGATGTGGCGCTGCTCGTCGGTGGCGATGTTCTGCATGCCCTGGCGGAACGCGGGCAGCTGGTTGCGCTCCTCCAGATAGCTGCAGATGAAGTGCTGTCCGGGCTGGGCGAGCGAGGCCTCGATCACGATGTGGTAGAGCGTGATCGCCGCCGCGAGCTGGGAGCGCGAGCGGTCGGCGCGCAGCTCGTCGGCCATCGTGTCGAGGCGGTCGAAGATCTTGCGAAAGCCGGGGGTGAGCTGGGGCTTGATCGCCTGCAGGCCGCTTGCCATCGAGCCGTCACCGATGCCGCAGACCTCCTGCATGAAGCGCTTGAAGAAGACCGCGTGGCGCGCCTCGTCGACCTGCTGGGTGGTGAGGAAGTACTTCTGCTCCTCAAGCGGCGCGGCGTCGATGTAGGGAGACAAGTTATCTGCGACCGCGTCCTCGCCCCAGAAGAACAGGCAGTAGTTCCACAGCGCGGCCTGGCGCTCGAACTCGGTGAAGTCGAGATCCATCGCGCTCCAGTTGCCGCGCTCCCAGCGGGCATAGAGGTCCTCGTAGCTGATCGAGTCGGTCGGCAGGTGGGCGTCCGCCGGCGGCGAGGCGTCCGCCGTGGAGCTGGAGTTGGGTGTCGTAGCGGTCGCCATGCGGCTCCTCGCAAATTGCGGATTTCACGAGGGACGACGTCCAGCTGCACGTGGCGGCGCGCCGGGACGATCACCTCGATCGGATAACGAACGCTATCGCAATAGCGAATACTCTGTCAAGTAGAATCGGATCGATGGAGGCTGAGCGGGTGGCGACGGCGCCGAGGATGACACGGGAGCAGAGCAAGGCCAACACGCGCGAGCGGCTGCTGAGCGCCGCCCGCAGGGTGTTCGCGCGCGGCGGCTTTCACGGCGCCTCGGTCGAGGAGATCGCCTCCGAGGCGGGGTATTCGACGGGCGCGCTGTACTCCAACTTCGACGGCAAGGAGGACCTGTTCCTGGCCTTGATGGACCGCGAGATCGAGGCCCACGCGCGGGAGATCGCGCAGGCGGTGGAAAAGCGCGCGTCGGTTGCCGAGCGGGCGACGGGCGGGGCGCGGCAGTGGATGACGATGATCGAGCGCGAGCCGGAGCTGCTGCTGCTGTTCATGGAGTTCTGGGCCTATGGCGTGCGCGACGAGCGGATGCGCCCGAAGGTGGCGGCGCGGTTCGCGCAGATGCGCGAGCTGCTGACGAAGCTGATCGCCGACGGGACACGCGAGTTCGAGCTCGAGCTGGAGATCCCGGCGGAGCAGCTGGCGGTGGCGATCGACGCGCTGGCCGACGGCATCGCCCGCCAGAAGCTGGCCGACCCGGAGGCGGTGCCGGACGACCTGATGGGCAAGGTGCTGTCGCTGCTGCTGGCGGGAGCGGCGCATCCGGCGCAGCGGTCCCTGGATTGAGCTCGGTCCGTCGACCGCGGCTGCGCGAAGCCCGCGCGCGGACAGGCATCCGCACTCGCGCGGGACTCGGTCCTCAGACGATGTCGATCGGCGTGCCGACCTGTATGAGCTGCCAGAGGCGGGTGATGTCGGCGTTGCGCAGGCGGATACAGCCGTGGGAGGGGCGACCTGGGATCAGCTGCGGTTCGTCGGTTCCGTGGATCCCGACGACGCCACCGCCGGGCCATTCGGTGAGCGTTGGCGCGTAGGCGCTCGTTCCGAGCGCGTAGGGGCCGTAGAACGGACCACCTATCGCCCTCAGCTTCTCGCGCACGTAGAAGTGACCAGGCGGGGTGGGCAGGCTTGATCGCCCGACGCCGACCGGCGCGCTCCAGATCGCGCGGCCCTTGCGGAACAGCGTCGCACGCAATGCCCCGCGGTCGATGCGCAGGTAGTCGCGGACAACGTGCAGTTCGCCGAGCGCATTCGCCGGCACCCACCCGGTGATCCCGTTGGGGCGCCC
>DATCFG010000008.1:0-38424 GCA_036509655.1 Solirubrobacteraceae bacterium
TCGGGGTGATGGGCGTGCCGGGGGGGCTTCGGGGTTGTTTGCGGGCAGGCTGATGCCGGCGGTGGTGCTGATGGTCGTGGTCGTGGGGGGAGCGCCGAGGGCGCCGGCGGTCAGCCGGTCGGGGCTGGGAGCGCTTGCAGGCGTTCGAACGCGGCGGCGAGCTGTGCTGACCATGGCCAGTCGCGCGCGAGGCGCAGGGTTCTCCGCCGCGCGTGACGGGCGATCCTGCCGGATTGGTGAAGCAGGCGGTAGCGCAGCCGCTTGAGCTCCCATGAGCGCGCCTGCTCGGCGAGGCATAGCTGCTTGGTCCAGGCGATCAGGTCCTGGGCGAGCATGACGAGCCACAGCCACACCTGGTTGTGGTGAAAGGACCGGAACGGCAGGTTTGAAAGGCCGCAGTCCTTGCCCTCGCGGATGCGGTCCTCGACGTGGGCATGCTCGCGGTGTGTGAGATCGAGCTCGCGCACACCGCCTTCCTGGTCGGTGAGGAACACCGCGAGGCGGTAGCCGTCGTGGTCGGCGAAGGACTGCTGGTCCCCCTCTCTGAGCTTCGTGCGCCTGGCTATCAGCCGCGATCCCTCCGGCCAGCCCGACAGATCGACACGGTCGGTGATCTCAGCGACCTGGGAGTGCTCGCGCTCTGAGCCATCTGGGCGGATCGCCTTTATCCACGCGGACTGCGCAATCCCGAGGATCGCCTCGCGCACACGCTCGTCCACGTCGAACCCGACCGAGAAGCGCATCCTCGCCTCACGGCAGTAGACGGTCAGCTCGTGCGTTGAGCCGGCACCGTCGGCGCGCAGGAGGATCTCCCCATCAAGCGCCTCTTGATCGAGCTGCCCCAGCGCGAGGTCGAGCACGGCGATGTGATCTGAGGCGGTGTTCGAGCCGGCGTTGCCCGGCCTCAAGATCCCGGCCGGCGCCTCGCCGGTATCGTCCAGATAGCAGAGCAGCGGATGGTGGCCGAAGCCGCCCTTGAAATTGCCTTTCGCCTCCTCCTTCTCCGAACAGCAAGCGGTCAGCGTCGCGTCGATGTCGATCACCGTCCGCTCCGCTCGCGCCCGATCGCTTGCCTGTTTCACTCTGCGCTGTGGGCGCGCGCCGAGCTTCCACGCCCGCGCCCGCGCGAGCGCCACCGCCGCGCGCAACCGTTCAAGGCATTGCTCATCGACAGAGTCGATCACCCGAAATGCCGTCGAGTCAGACGCCACCCCGCCGAACAGGTCTCCTTGGTCGCGCTGAGCTCCCAGATCAGCGAGACAATCCCCGCCGTCGGCGAGCATCACCGCCAGGTCGCGCAATACAACGCCAGGATCGTGCGCCGAGCGCCGCTCGCGCGTGGGCGCCATCGCCCCCGAGAGCGCCCGTGTCAGCCCGACCCGATCCGCCGCTCCGGCCACCAGCGCGCTGCCGGCGTGCCCCACCTGACCAGTGCCGTCCGCGCTCACATGTAGCTTGTCAACCAGCCCTTCACGCTGCACCATATGGGTGATCCTCCTGGGGTCGAGATACGAGTGTCAGAAACCCGCATTCTCCCTGTCCAGGCGGACGTATTCGCGCCCCGGCAAGCCCGGGGCGCGGGTGCTTAATGCAAGATCGAGGCCAGGCAGCGTCGCGCTCGGCGCGAGCGGCGTGCAACTCCTCGCGTACCAACGCCATCGCGGCGTCTTCGTCGAGGTCGCTGCGTGCGCGGATGCGAGCGACCAACGAGCGCAGGTCGTATGCGCGGATCGCTCGATCGACGATCTCGCCCTCGCTGACATGCGCCTCGGCGGGCGGAGAAGCGAAGGGCCTTGACGCGGCGGCGCTGACCCTGCCGGCGGCCCCATCATTGGTCGAGTTGGCAGACCTGCCAACTTAAGTGAGGATTTTTTTTCGCGCCCTGACGAGGGCTGCTTGTGCCACAGGGGCTCCCCTGCGCAATGGGTTGAGGTGGGAACGTTCAGAGCGCCCCAGAGGGAGTCCCGAAGGGACTGGGGGCGCGATTCGGTGTAGGGCAGGGCCCGGCTTATCGTTGCCAAAATCATGCACAAAACCGAAGTCATTTGCTATGCTGTCCAGACGATGTCTACGACCCTGCCAAAGCCTCGCGAGCTGCAGCGGATGACGGCGCTGGCTCATCTGGACGCTGAAGAGCTGCGGCTCGAGGTCGAGAACGAGCAGGCCAGCATCAGCGCCGCGGGAGACCCTTCAAGTGCCTCGCAGGCTGAGTACGGCAAGTTGTTGGAGCGTTGGGCGTTGCTCGCGCGGCGTATCTTGGACTCGCTGGATGTGCCGATCGGTGTCACGGTCGAGCAGGCGGCTGAGCGGCTCGACGTCACCGCGCCGACGGTCCGCAAGTGGCTGAAGGAAGGTCTGCTGCGCCGGACTGAGGGACGCAAGCCGGTCGAGGTCGATCCACGCAGCCTGATCGAGCTTCACCGCGCGCTGGCTACTGTCAGGGAGAGCTACCCATCGCGGCAGTGGAGTAAGGCTCTGGCTGCCTACCTGCACGATCGCGACCTTCAGAGTCAGGCGTGGTTCGGCAGGGGTCGTGGCGAGTTCGAGCGCGGCGAGTTCATCGAGCGGTGAGCGCAGCCTGTGGCTGAGCACAGGCTGCTACTAACTTGCCACTGGGTTGGGACGGGAACGTCGGGGGATGGGGATCAGGGGGTGCTTTTTGTGGGAGACAACACCGCCAGTCGCCCGAAACATAGGAGAGTGTCGCCGGTCACAAAGGTGGGAGGATCGAGTCCGAGGATTGGCGCCCCGCACCTCAGAGGCTACTAGTGCATTTCGTATCATTGTGATACACTTTGTACACCATGCCCGGAAGAACGTTCACAGCGCTGCTTGCCCACGCTCAGCAACAGTACGGCTATCTGACACCGGACGATGCGCGAGCGCTGGGCATCGATCCCACCCAGCTGCGTTTGATGGCGGCGCGCCACACGCTGGAGCATGTCGGACACGGCCTGTATCGGATGCCGATGGTGCCGGTTACGCAGCTCGACGCGTATATGGAGGCGGTCTTGCGGACTGGCCGGCGGGGTGTGCTCAGCCACGAGACCGCCTTGGACCTGCACGAGCTGTGTGACGTGAACCCAAGCGCCATTCACCTCACGGTGCCAAGGGGCTTCCGCACTCGGAAGGCGGTCCCGGAGATCTACCGGCTGCACCGTTTCGATTTGGATCCCGTCGAGGTCGGCTGGCACGAGGGCATTCCGATCGTGACCCCGGAACGAGCAATTCTCGGCGGCATCGAACAGGCGCTCGGCTGGCAGATGATCGACCAGGCGATCGAGACGGCACGCGCTCGCGGACTCATCACCAAGGCGGCCGCGAAGCGGCTGACCGCTATGCGTCACCTACCGCAGGCGGCCCGTCGTGGCTGACAAGATCAAGAAGCTGCCTGGCGATGTCAGCCACCTGCAGCGGCTCATTGGCGACCACGCCCCCGCACGAGGTATGCCGCCGGCGCGGTTACAGCGGTGGCTGAACGCCATGATCGTCACCGCCGTGCTCGATCGGGTCCGCGACGAGGACGGCGAGCCGATCTTCTTGCTCAAGGGCGGGGTGGCGATGGAGCTGCGCCTGCAACTGCGAGCCCGCGCCACCGGCGACTACGACGCAGCGTTCCGCACGCGTGCCGAGGAGGTCATCGATCACCTCGACGAGGCGTTGGCACAGCCTTGGAACAACTTCCATCTGACACGCGACGCGCCCGAGACCATTCCCAACACGCAGGCGGTGCGGGTCCGGCTGCGGCTGAGCTACAAGGGCCGAACCTGGGGCAGCGTACAGCTGGAGATGGCGCCCGTGGAGGGCGGGATGGGTCGAGAGCTCGACCGCGTAAAGGCGATGTCGCTGGACCCGCTGCAGGTACCGCTGCCCGAGGCGGCCAACTGCGTCTCTTTGCGCTACCAGGTCGCGCAAAAGCTCCACGCCTGCACCGAGGTCTTCGACGAAGGGCGCGAGAACGACCGGTTCCGCGACGTCATGGACATGCTCCTCGTCGAAGATCTGCTGTATGACGTCGGCCTGGACCGCGTGCGCGAAGCCTGCGTCGACATCTTCACGGTACGCGACAAGCACACCTGGCCCCCGCCTGTGACCGTGTACGACAGCTGGCGCGTCCCGTTCGCCGAGCTGGCCCGCGAGAACGGCTTCACACCAGAGGACATCGACGAAGCGGCAGCAGCCCTGACCGCGCTCATCGCCGCGATCGAGGCGGCCAATGAACCGGAGTCCGCCGAGACCGCGGGGGCATCCGTGAGCCATTGGCCCGCCTAGAGCTCGTCAAAGAACCCTGAGTCGATCGCAACCTCCTCGATCTGCCGCACGCTGCAGTGAACACCGAGCTCGTATTGCTTGAGCAGGTCGCAGAGCTGATCGCCGTCGATCAGATCGACGGGCGGCGCGCCGTCACGGGTCGACTCGCGCTTGGCTTCGGAGGTGTAGGTGCCGGTCGTGATCAGCAGGCCCTTCTCCGCGCCCGCTCATCGCCCCGCGGAAGTCGCGTACCGCGCCGGGGCCGACGCTGCCGACGTAGCGCTTGCATTGGAAGAACACCGGGAAGCTGAGCAGCGACACCCGGTAGACCCCGATGCCGTCGATCCCGCCGTCTCCAGCTTTGCCGGTGACCGTGGCCGAGACGAACCCAGCCTCGCGCAGGAGCCGCCGCGCGAGCCGCTCGAACTGATCCGGGGAGATGTTCTGGAGGGTCGATAGAAGGCGTTCCTTCCACTCCGTTGAGCCTTCAACGTCAACTGTCCCAAGTGGGTCGTGAAGATCATCTGGATCGTCTGGTTCATGGGCAGCCTTCTTCAGCCGCTGGGTCTCGCGCAGTTGCGCCGTATACGCGTCACGGCACACAAGCTACAGAGCCTTCCGGATTCCGGAAGACTTCAGTCATCGTACAAACGAGGGTCTCGACAGATTCCCGCAGGGACCTGAGGGTCTCACTCACGACATACGTCACAGCCGCACCTACTCGGCTGGCATAGCACGATGAGCACGATGAAGTCCAGTGATCCAAAGGACTAATGCATCACTCATGTATCAATGTAGACAAAAAGCAACGCACCGTTGCCTTTGAGCAAGAGATTATGGCTTTAGAAAGCGGATTTGGACTTCCTTTTCCGTAACTGTTTAGGTGGGAGCGGGCTCGGCGTGGGCGGGAGTGGGGATCTGGCTCGGGGTGAGCAGGGTTCTGCTTGTTTGCAGGGAACTTTGCAGCCGTGGCTGGTGCAGGCGACGTTGCGAGACGGCCGAGCTATGCCGAGCTTGAGGCGCTGGTGGCCAAGCCCGAGGCGCGAATCGTCGAGCAGGATCGGGTAGTCGCGGAGCTGCGTGAGCGGCTCGATCAGAACTCGCGTAACTCGTCCAAGCCGCCGTCGTCGGACGGTTACGCCAAGCCGGCGGCGAAGAAGGATCGTAGTTTGCGACGGCGCTCGGAGCGCAAGCCTGGCGGCCAGGAGGGTCACGAGGGAGCTCATTTGGAGCGCGTGGAGGTGCCGGATGCCGAGGTCCTGCACGAGCCCGAGGCATGGGCCCGAGCTGCGCGCGCTCGGCGTTTATCTGCATGTCTTCCAGCACATCCCTTACGATCGCGCTCGCCAACTGATCTTCGACATGACGGGCGCTGAGATCTCGACCGGCAGGACATACGCATGGTCAAGCTGCAGCAGAAGATCTCCGGCTGCTGGCGCACCGAGCAGGGCGCTGAGCGCTATCTACGAGTCCGCTCCTATATCTCCACGGCGCGCAAGCAGGGCCAGCGCCCGCTTACCGTGCTCGCCCAGCTCACCGCCGGCCACGCCTGGCTGCCCGCGCCCGCACCGGGCTGAGCAGTTCATCCGGTCAGGGCGCGATCCTTCTTCACGCGATGAGCAAGCGCGCCCACCCACGACATCGACGCCAGCCAGTGGTGCTCAGAGCGCCAGTGCCTGTGCCTGTTGGCAGAGCTCGGCCAGACCGATTGCCTCGATCGGCGGCGTCAGACGGTAGTGATCGGCTCCGGGATAGGCGATGAGCGCCCGTTGGGGCTTGAGGTCGGCGAGGACGGAGTGAAAGCCGCGCTCCGGCGTTGGCGCGAGGCTTCGCTTGATCTCGATCGCCCACTCCTCGCCGTCGGGCCAGCTGAGGACGAGGTCGATCTCCGCGCCGTGGCTTGTCCGGTAGAAGCTGCCCTGCGCTTGTGGCCCGGCCGCTGCGAGCAGATTCTCGATTGCCATGCCCTCCCAGCTCAGGCCGGCGACTGGGTGTCCGAGCACCGCCTCCTTGTCGGCTAGTCCGAGCAGCGCATGCACGAGGCCGCTGTCGCGTATGTATACCTTCGGTGAGCGCACCAGGCGCTTGCCGGCGTTCGGCAGTCGGGGGGCAAGGCGCCGTACGAGCAGCAGGTCGACCAGTAGATCGAGATAGTGGGCGATCGTCGCCCCGCTCACGCCGAGTCCGCGCGCGAGCTGCGCGGCGTTGAGCAGCCCGCCCTGATGGTGCGCGAACATCGTCCACAGCCGCCGCAGCGTCTCGGCCGGGATGCGCGGGCCGAGTTGCGGGATCTCGCGCTCGAGGTATGTGCGGATAAAGTCCCGGCGCCAGCGCAGGCTGATCGCGTCGCTGGCCGCAAGGAAGCTGTCCGGGAAGCCACCGCGGACCCAGAGCCGGTCCAGCTCGGCTGCGCCTACCTCGGTGACGTCGAACGGTCCGAGCTCGACGAACGCGATCCTCCCTGCGAGGCTCTCGCCCGACTGGGCCAGCAGCTCGATCGCGGCGGAGCCCAGCAGCAGGAACCGGCCGGTGCCCCTGCCTTCGCGCCTGCCCTGGTCGATCACGCCGCGCAGCGCTTCGAACAGGCCGGGGGCACGGTGGATCTCGTCGAGGATCACGAGCTCCTGCTTATGGTCGGCAAAGTACAGCGCGGGCTCGGCGAGGCGAGCCCGGTCGGCAGCGGACTCGAGGTCGAGGTAGACAGATGGCCGCCCCTCGGCGATCTCGAGCGCCAGCGTCGTCTTGCCGGACTGCCGCGGTCCGAGCAGGGCGACGGCCGGCGCTTGGTCCAGCAGCGCAGCGAGTTCAGTGGCTACCCGTCGCCTTATCATCCGTGCAATTGTAAACCTTCGCTGAAGATTTGCACGGAAATTTCTCGCTTGGCGGTCGTGATCGCCGATGCTGCACCGCGCGAGACGTCCCGATCCCGGCCACCGCGTAGAGGCGTGTATCGATCCTTTACATCAGATGTTGAGCGATCTAACGTTGAGTGCCGCGGTAGACACGAACGTTCGCGTAGGTCCGGGCCCGGACTTGGCGATCGAGCCTCAGGTCCCTTCACCGGGTGGCTTGCCCGCGCTCGGAGGGCCGGGTGGGGCGCCGGGCGCGTGCCCGAGCGCCGTCCCCTGCCCCTCGATTTCGTCGAGGCGGTCCATGATCGCCTTCAGCCCGCCCTGGGTGTGCAGATCGAGCCGGTCGAGGATCGTCTCCGCGTCTTTGAACGTGTTCGCGGCGCGGGCGTCGGCGGCGAGGCTCTGGACGTTCTGCCCGACCATGATCACCGACAGCAGCACGAGCTGCAGAAACGTCTGGGCGATCCAGGCGACGAGTCCCTCGCCGCCGGGCTTCAGCGCCGGGCCCAACCCGAGCAGGGCGATCACGGTGAACAGGTAGGCGCACCACATCGTGCCGACCAGTCGCGTGATCAGCACGGCGAACTTCGCGTTGAAGCCTTCGGCCTCGCCCATCGCCTCCTTGAGCACGCGCGGGCTCGGGTGCAGCGCCTTCGCGAGATGGTGCTCCGTCTTGACCGGCCCAGGCACTGTCATCGGTCCTCCTCGTCCTCGTCCCCCGTATACAGCGACTCGCACGCCAGCTCCTCGCCGCGCGCCGCGAACAGCTTGATCTCGAGCAGGTCGTGGCGATAGTCGTCGGGCGCGATCAGCGTGAAGCGCTCCTCGTGCAGCTCGCACTGATCGACGGCGAGGCCGGCCAGCTCGGCGGTCACGATCGCCCCGCCGGAGATCAGCGGCCGCCCCCAGATCAGCGTGATCTGAGCCACCGCCCCCGCGTGCCCGCGCCAGGACCCGATCACCTCGTCGCAGAGGTCGAGCTTCCAGTCGGGATTGCGCTCGGCCGTCTCCTCGGTGAAGTCCACCAGCGCGGTGAAGTCGCTCGGGTCGCCGCCCTCGTCGGCGGGGACGAAGCTGACATGCCCGAACAGCTCGTAGCCGTTCACCGTGATCGACGTCCCCGGCACGTACGTCCGCCCGTTCCACGTTCTGTCGGGATACCACCTGATCTCACCGGGCTCGCCCAGGTCGGCCTCCTCGGTGTCGAGCGCCAGGCAGGCGCCGAGGAACTCCGCGCTCAACCGCTCGGCCCAGCGCCCATAGGGCAGCTCCTCGAGCGGCGGCTCGGCGGCGAAGCGGGGGACGAAGCGTTCCTCGGGCGGCATTCCCGGCAGACTATCTGGGAAGGACATGCCGCATGCGGCATGTCCGGGAGGGCCGCATGCGGCCCTCCCTCGGGGCGGCACATGTGCCGCCCCGCCTGCGGCGCATGCGCCGCAGGAACAGCATCCCTATGCGTCGCGCAACAGCGCCGCCGCGTGCTCGGGGGCGACGATGTTGAGGTTGACCCCCGTCGAGAGCTCCAACCCCGCGAGGTGGGTCAACCGCGGGAGGATGTCGATCCGCCAGCAGAAGTGCTCGGCGCCGAGCGGGGCGGTCCGCACAAAGAGGTTCAGCGGCGGGCTCGATCCGAAATGGCGCGCCAGGCGGCGCAGGCCCTCGTGCAAGAGCGCCGCGCCGGACGGCCCGCCGTCCTCGAAGCGTGCCCGCGGGCGCCGTGGGACGAGCATCAGCTGGAACGGCAGCTGCGATGCGTACGGCGCGAGCAGCACCGCCTCCTCGTCGACAGCGACGATCCGCTCGCGCAGGCGCACCTCTTCGGCGAGCAGATCGCCGAGCAGGCTCCCGCCCATCGTCCGCGTCGTGTAGGCGCTCGCGCGCTCACGCTCGCGGGCGACGAGCGCCGGGACGAAGTCCAACCCGTACAGCTGCGCGTGCGTGTGCGGCAGCGACGCTCCCGCCTCGCGGCGCTCGTTCACGATCAGCTGCAGGTAGGCGCTCTGTGCGTGCGCCCTCATGCGCGCGCGCCACACCTCCACCGCGGCGATCACCTGCTCGACTCCCAGCTCGGCCAGCGACAGCACCGACTGCGGTCCGTTCACGATCACCTCGTGCGCGCCCGTCGCCGGCAGCGCCGTGAACAGCTCCGGCTTGCCCCGCGCCGGTTCCGCGAGCGCGGCCCCTCCGGCCCTATCCACCTCGCCGTCGCCGTCCGGCTCAGCGGGGGTGAGCGCCGGGTAGAGGTTCGGCACCACCCTGACCGTCCACCCCGGCGAGTCCGCAGGCCCGCCGCCGGGGCGCACCGCGTAGAGCTCCGGCGGGGTCCTCTCCTCGTGGCCCTCGGCGAACGGGTCGCGCTCGGCGTCGATCGGCTCCGCCGGCGAGCAGGTCGGCTGGCCACCGGGGCGCTTCGAGCGCTCGCCGGCGACGATCGTCCTGTGCCCGCTCAGCGGGTCGATCCTCACCTCGGGCATATATCGATCCTCGTCGTCTCGGACATCGTTCAGGCCGCCAGCGCGTAGCGGCGGACGTCGGCTTCGAGCTTCGCCACGCTCAGGTATGGACCCTGGTGGATGTAGCGCCCGCCCGCGCGGTCGTAGAAGACGGTAACGGGCGTGAACGAGGAGTCGGTGACCGCCACCCCGAGCTGCCCGCTCTGGTCGTAGTAGCTCGGATAGCTCTGCGGGAAGGTGCGCAGGAACGACTCCGCTTCGCCGCGGGTGGGGTCGGCGGAGTCCAGGCCGATGAACGCCACCTCGCGTCCCGTGCTCACCGCGACTCGCTGGAACACGCCGGACTCCGCGCGGCACGGTTCGCAGGTCGAGGCCCACTTGTTGATCACCACCGGGTACCCGCGCAGCGCCTCCAAGCGCGCGTCCAGGGCGCGCGCTTCGCCTCCCAGCAGCTCGCTGGCCTGGGCGTGCAGCGCGGCCAGCGGCGCCGGCGCGCCGGCGAGCCGCGCCTGCATCTGCGCGACGGTCAGCCCCGACGGCGGCAGCGGCGTCTGCGCGGAGCGCGTCAGCTGGACGATGCCGATCGCCAGCAGCACCACCGCGACGAGCCCGCCCAGCGCCACGAGCACGCGCTGTGGACGGCGGTTTGCGGACATCCCGGTAAGGGTCGCAGAATGATGGGAACCCCGCCCTCCCTTCTATCGCACCGCGACCTGCTATATCCTGAAGGGCACCAGAGGCCGGGCTGCTCACAGCACCCGGCAAATCTCGCCGGTTGAGTGCCGGCCTTTTTCCGAGCCACGTCGAAGTTCTTTCTACGGCGGCTCGTCTCGTAGTCCAGAGCCTTTATGGCCGAGCCCACTTCAGTGGCCCTCGCGGCCGCGTCCACTCCCTCCTCCGCCGACATCGCTCGCGCGGGTAAGTTCGTGCGCGAGCGCTTCCTCCACGACGGCGAGGATCCCGCGGTCGCGCTCGCGTGGGCGGGTGGGACCCCAACCCCCCGGCGCCGCGCGCTCGATCAGGCTCTGGCCGAGCTCGATGCGCAGGCCAAGCACCCCTCGACCGCCTGGCGGCGCGAGTTCTCGCTGCTGCTCGGCCTCGAACGCGTGCTCTCCGAGGACGAGCCGAAGCTCGTCGACGGCACCGTGCTCTCCGCGCACCAGGTCGACGCGCTGTCGGGCACGCTCACGGCGCTGCTCGCCGAGGCGCTGCGCACTTCCTCCTCGGAGAACGGCCCCAACGGCCGCGCCGCGGCCTCGCCGGAGCTGCTCGCCTCGGCTGAGATCTTCGGCCCCGACGAGGTCTCCCCCGCGAAGGATCAAGTCGCGGAGTCGCGGGTTGAGGACTCCGCGCGCGCCGCCCGCGACGGCGAGGACGACGACGAGCCGGACGACGAGCCCGATGACGAGGATGACGAGGACGACGACGAGGATGACGAGGACGACGACGACGACGACGAGCTCGGCCCTGTGCAGCGGGCCGCGCCCGACGAGGACGACGACGACGACGATGAAGAAGACGAGCTCGAGGACGAGGTCGACCCGCTCGCCGGGGAGGAGCAGGAGCCCGAGCTCCAGGAGTCGGACTCCGACGAGGAGCCCCGCGACTGGGTCGAAGAGGACGAGGAGGAGTCGCTCGCCGAGCAGCCCGAGGATCCCAACGCGGCCAAGCGCTTCTGGTTCGAGCACGCCACCGGCGCCGGCAAGACGGTCGCGGCGCTCGGCTTCGTCGAGGCCTCCCAGACCGGCGGTGTGCTGATCCTCACCCACCGGCGCAACCTCGTCGACCAGTTCCACGGCGAGCTGCGCGACCGCGGCTACTCCAAGCGCATCTCCCGGCCGCTGCTCACCGGCGAGGACTCGACCATGGGTCCCGTAACCGTCGAGACCTACCAGTGGTTCGTGCGCAACGCCGGCAAGATCTCCAGCGCCTACACGATCGTGATCTGCGACGAGGCGCACACCGCGCTCGGCGAGAAGACGAGCGGCGCGATCCGGGCGTGGACGGGTCCGATCTTCATCGGCATGACCGCCACCGGCGCGCTGATCGCGCGCCACGTCACTGACCTGTTCCCGACCCAGACCTCGCGCTTCGACCTCGCGCAGGCGGCGCGGCGCGGCGTGATCTCGCCGCTGCGCTGCATCCGGATCTCGCCGGGGACGGGAGTGCGCACGATCGCCAAGGTGCCGCTGCGCCGCGGCGAGGTCGACACCGAGTTCGACCAGGACCTGCTCGCCGAGCTGCTCGACCAGCAGCCGTTCAACATGGCCGCCGCGAACCTCTACAAGACGCGCTTCAACGGCGTCCCCGGCGTCGTCTACGCGGCCGGCGTGCGCCACGCCTACAACCTCGCCGAGGCCTTCCGCGCGGAAGGGATCAAGGCGCAGGCCGTCTCCGGCGAGACGCCCAAGCGCGAGCTCGCGGGCATCCTCGCGCGCTACGAGCGCGGCGACATCGACGTGCTGATCAACGCCCAGCTGCTCGCCGAGGGTTGGAACAGCCCGCGCGCGACCGTCTGCGTGCATCTCGCGCCGACCGCCTCCAAGCGCATCTACCAGCAGCGCGTCGGCCGCGTCACGCGCCGCCATCCCGGCAAGGAGGCGGGGCTGGTCGTCGACTTCGTGCACCCCGCTACCAAGCACGACGACCCCGTCGTGACGCTCCACTCGCTGCTCGACCGCGACGTCTACCGCGGCGGCGCGATCGTCGTCGGCCCGGTGCGCCGCGGGCGCGGGCGGCGGATGCGCGTCGAGCGGCGTGTGCTGCCCGTGTGCGCCGAGGAGGAGCGGCGCTTCGAGGTCTTCGAGCGCGAGCTCTGGCGGATCGCGGTCGAGCATCTCGACTACGGTGAGCAGCACGTGTGGGCGGCGCTCGCGGGCGCGCGCGTGGCGCCCAATGGCTGGCGCCGGGCGCGGGCGATGCTCCACTTCGACCGCACCGGCGAGCTCAAGAGCCGCTTCCTGATCACCGCCGTGCAGCGCAACAAGAACGCGCAGCTGCGCCTGCGCGCGCTCACCGACATCCCCGCCCTCGACGACGCGGACACCTTCGACACGGCGATCGACATCATCGGTGGCTGGCCCCGCGACGAGCGCCGCGAAGCTTCGAAGATCATGCTCCGCGCACTGGTCGAGCGCCGCATCGGCCGCCGCGACCAGGCGAACGCCTGGATCTGGCGCCTGGCGGAGTACACGCGCGACGTGCACGAGGAGTACGCGGTGCAGCGCTGGCCGGAGACCAAGCGGCTGCTCGGCCTGCTCGTCAACTCCGCCGGCGGCGCGCACGCGCGCAACGCGCGCCGGCTGATCCATGCCGCGCGCAAGCAGGACCGGCGGCTGTCCGCGGCGCTGCTGGCCGCCGCGCTCGCGCACACGCCCGAGGCCGAGGAGGCACTGCGCGGCGCGCGCACGCGGATGGCGCGCAAGCCCCCGGCGCTTGCCCGCGAGCTCTTGCGCAACTTCCCCAAGCGCCGCGCGCGCAACGCGCGTCGCCGGCGCAAGGGGTCGAAGGGGGCCGGCGCAAGCGGCGCCGCTGGGCAGAATCGAGCGCGTACAGGCGCCGGCGACGGCAGGCAGCCTGGAAGCGGGCGAGGTCGTGGCAAGCGAGCCAAGTCCCAGTCTCACGATCGGGCCCGGACGCCGAGCGATGCGGTGCTGACGGAGGCGCTCTCGAGCGCGCCGGTGAAGGAAAACGACGGCAACGGCGGCGGACTGCCGCCGGGCGCGGGTGAGCAGCTGCAGCGTAATGTCGAGGACGCACTCGACCACGCCGAGGAGTGATCGGGGCTCAGCCGAGTGAGTAGCTTTCGGCTGAGTGAGCAGAGCTCAGCCGACGGACCTCAGGTGTACCTCTCCGGCGTCGAGCGCGCGGAGCCCCCCGCCGTCGAGCGCCACCAGCAGATGTCCCGCCGCGTCGATCCCGCGCGCGCGTCCCTGCCCGGAGCTCCACGCGATCTCGCGCCCGTGGAGCGCGTCGCGCGAGCGCCAGGCATCGAGGGTCTGCGCCGTCGGTGCGGCCAGCCGGTGCGCCAGCGCGGCGAGCAGCCGCTCGAGCGTGGGCTCGATCGCATCTCGGCCACGTCCGAGCGTGGCGGCGCCCGCCCGCAGCTCGACCGGTAGCTCCTCGATCCGGACGGCCACGTTCAGGCCGATGCCCAGCACCGCCCAGCCGGCCTGCGGTCGTCCTTCGACGAGGATCCCCGCGAGCTTCCTCAACGGGCGGTCGGTCGATCGGACGGGTGGGCGGGTGTCCGATCGAACGTCCGATCGAACGTCCGATCGAACGAGCACGATGTCGTTCGGCCACTTGATCAGGGCGTCCTCCCCCGCGACGTCGCAGACCGCCACCGCGGCGATCAGCGGCAGGAGCCCCGGCGGTGGCGGGGGCGGCATGCCGCCCGGAGAACCGGGACGCAGGAGCAGCGACATCAGCAGCGAGCTGTTCGCGGGCGCCGACCAGCCGCGGCCCTGCCGGCCGCGCCCGGCGCTCTGCGAGGAGGCGGTGACGAGCGTGCCGTGCGGCGCCCCCGCTTCCGCCAGCGCGCGCGCGCGGTCGTTCGTCGAGCCGGTCTCGCGCAGGTGCACGCGCGGGTGGCCGAGGGTCGGCGGGCCCGCTAAGGGAGGATCTCCTCGGGCGAGGCGACGATCTTCAGGTGCTCGTCGACGTGGGTGATGTTCATCAGGCGCTGCACCTGCTCGGGGCCGCGGACGAGCGCGAACGCCTGCCCGCGCTCGGTCGAGCGCTCCTCCTGCAGCAGGATCGCGCGCAGGCCGGTCGAGTCGATGAACTCCAACCCGCGCAGATCGAGCACGATCTCCGTCGCGTGCTCGAGCGCCGCGCCCGCGACGGCATCCTCCAGCGTCGGCACGCTGGCCAGGTCGAGCTCGCCGTCGAGCCGGAACACCACCCTCTCCCCCTCGCTGCTCACCCCAATCAGGAGATTGCCCACGTCCGTCATCGATAAGACCTTAGCGCACAGGTTTGAGGCCGTCCCCGGGTCGGCGGGCCATACCTGGGCTCGGCGGGCCGTACCCGCTTGCCCAGATCCTCCCCGCGCGGGCTCCTAGCCGTCGATGCGAAGCGCCAGCAGCGCGATGTCGTCGCGCAGGCGACCCTCCGCACGCTCGAGCGCCGCGCGCTCGATGTGCCCGAGAAACTCCGCCAGCGACAATTCTGGCGCGGTCCGGCAGAGCTCGAGCAGTCCCTCCTCGCCCAGCAGGCGGTCCGGCCGGCCCGCCTCGATCACGCCGTCGGTATAGAGCAGCAGGGTCTCTCCCACCCCCAGCGTGAGATCGCTCTCGAAGATGTTGAGCGGGTCGACGACGCCGAGGATCGTGCCGCTGCGGCCGACCTGCTCGACCTCCCTCTCGGGGGAGATCAAAAGCGGCGGGGGATGTCCTGCGAGGGCGATCGTCAGGCGGACCGCGTGCTGTTCGCGAGCGAGCACGATCAGGCAGACGGTGCACATGTCCGCCCCCGGCGGCTGGCGCAGGAGCGCGCGGTGGAGGGTCTCGAGCATCTCCGCCGGTGAGCTTCCCCCGATCGCCGATGCGCGCAGAGTGTGCCGCGCCAGGGCCGTGACGCCGGCCGCGCGCGGGCCTTTGCCACAGACGTCGCCGATCACGAGCATCGTGCGGCCCCCCTCGTAGTCGAAGACGTCGTAGAAGTCACCGCCGACCTCGTTCAGCTCGCCGGCGGCCGCGTAGAGCGTCTGGGTCTGTACTCCGGGGATCTCCGCCAGGGACTCCGGCAGCAGCGCACGCTGCAGCGTGTGCGCGATCCGGGCGCGCTCTGTGTACAGCCGCGCGTTCTCCACCGCGGTGCCGGCCCGACGGCCGAGCCTCACGGCGAGGCCCAAATCGGCCTCCGTCAGGCGCCGGCTCGAACCGGAGGAGACGAGCGTGATAGCGCCGAGCGTGCGCGTCGGCGCGGCCAGCGGGACGATGATTACAGCCGTCGCCTCGATCTCTCGCAGCAGTTGCAGGTGTGCGTTGTCGCGCGCGTAGGCGGCGAGGGCATCCGGGTCGATGTCCGTGTAGAGGCGTGCCTCTCCGCCGCGGATCACTTCGGGCACGCCCGCCGGGTCCTCGAGCGTCGGGTGGTAGTTGCGATCGAGCCTTTCCGCCAGCTCGATCTTGTCCGGATCGCAGTTGTAAACCGCCACGCGCTCGATTTCCCCGCTCTCGCCCAGCACGTCGACCGCACACCAGTCCGCGATCTGCGGGACGGCCAGGCGCGCGACCTTGCGCAGCGTCTCGGTGTAGTCCATCGAGGAGGCGAGTACGCGGCTGGCCTCGGCCATGAAGCTTTCCGCCAGCTGCACTCGCTTGACCTCGGTGATGTTCTCGAAGACGTTCACGGCGTAGTCGATGCGCTCGGTCTCTGGGTCGATGATCGGCGAGGCGCGGACGATCAGCCAGCGCTCCTCCCCGGTCGCGCGCACGACGTTCTGCACCAGCAGCGGCTCAGGCTGCTCGCCCATGAACAGCCGCCTCGCCGGCATCGACTCCAGGTCGAGCTCGTCTCCCTGCTCGGTCAAGACGCGAAAGCGAGACATGATCGCCCCCGGGGGCGCGCCCGTGAGCTCGGCGGGCGTGGGAAATCCAAGCAGATCCGCGGCGGCCTGATTGGCGAAGACCGTGCGGCCGTCGCGATCGATCACCGTGATTGCCTCCGCGACGCTGGTGAGAACCGTCTCCAGACGCTGCTCGAGGCGACGCAGGGCTGAGAACAGGCGGGCGTTGTCGATTGCCAGCGCGGCGCGCCGCGCGAGCTCGCCGGCCAGCTCGAGGTCGGCCTGGTCGTAGGGCCGCTCGGCCTGGCCGAGCGGCTTGTCGGGCGCGAGTCGCAGGACGGAGATCGCGCCGAGCGTTCGCCCGCGCGCCTGCAGGGGCACGACGATCGCCGAGCGGTAGTGGTTGGCGATCATGAACTCCGCGTGGCTCGTGTCCTGCGCGAACGTCTTCAGGGAGCTGTGGGTCATCTCCGCGAGCAGCTCCGGCGCTCCGCTGCGGATCACCCGGGCGACGGGGTGCTCGCCGTTTGGATCCAGCGGCGAGCGCGCGCGCAGCGCTTCGAGCCCGCGGGCGATCTCCGCGTCCCCCGCCACGACGGCGACGTCGTTGATCGCGCCCTGCTCGTCGAGCAGGTCGATCACGCAGAGATCGGCCAGTCGCGGCACGGTCAGCCTCGCGACCTCGCGCATCGTCGTATTGGGATCGAGCGAGGCCGCCAGCGCCGCGCCGGCCTCGACCAGCAGCTCGACCGCATCCATTCGCCCCGCCTGCTCGGCGGCGGTGACCGCGTCCGACTCCACGGGGTTGCCTAGCGTTGGTCGATCAGCTGCAGGGTGAGCACGGCAGCTGAGCCTACCGGCGTGATGTTGTGATCGTCGATCAGCCTTTTGACCGCCGTGCCCAGCTCGCCGAGCGCGGCGTCGGCTGCCGCCGCCTCGCTCGCCCGATCGATCGGCGGCGGCCCGACTCGGAGCTCGACGCGGCGCGGCAAGGGGAAACGTCAGCTGTCGCGCAGGCGCTTGCGCGCCTCCTCGATCTCCTGCTCGGCCTCTTCGCGCGAGTGCCAGCCGTCGATCGTCACGGCCTTGCCCTCGAGGTCCTTGTAGATCGAGAAGAACTGCTCGATCTCCTGGCGCAGCAGCATCGGCAGATCCTCGAGCTCGTGGTACTCGTTCCAGTAGGGGTCGGCGAGGGGAACACAGATGATCTTGTCGTCGATCCCCTTCTCGTCGCGCATCATGAACATCCCGACCGGCTTGACCGGGATCAGGCAGCCGGCGAAGGTGGGCTCGTAGAGGCACACGAGCGCGTCCAGCGGGTCGCCGTCCTGGCCGAGCGTGCCGCGCAGGTAGCCGTAGTCGGTCGGGTAGGTCGCGGCGCTCATCAGCAGCCGGTCGAACTTGATGCCGCCGAGCTCGGGGTCGTACTCGTACTTGTTGCGCACGCCCTTCGGGATCTCGACGACGCACACGAGGGCGTCTGGTGGCGTTTTCTGGGACATGGAGCCGGGTAACTTACCTGTCAATCCCAGATGACGGCGAGTTCGCCGCGAGATCGGGCAGCTTCTGCGTGAGCGTTAGCAGCGGCGCGAACAGGTCGCCGTCGCGCTCGACGCGCTCCAGCAGCTCACGTGGTTCGGCGCTGAGGCTGGGCTCGCCGCGCCTGCCGCGCAGGGCGCCTCCGACCTCCTCCCAGCTCAGCGGAGTCGAGATCGTGGGGCGCTCACGCGCGCGCAGCGAGTAGACGCAGACGGTCGTCTTGTGCTCGTCGTTCTGGCTCCAGTCGACCAGCACCCGCCCCGGGCGCAAGTCCTTTGCCATACGCGAGACGACCTGGCGCGGGTGGCGCTTCTGGAGCAGCTCGGCGATCGCGCGCGCGAAGGGCTTGGTCTGCTCGTAGCCGACGGGGGTGTTGAGCGGCGCGTACACCTGCATGCCCTTCGCGCCGGAGGTCTTGACGAACGTCTCCAACCCAAAGGAGTCGAATATCTCTCTGATCCAGAGCGCCACGCGGCAACACTCCTTTAGCGCCGCCGGGGCGCCGGGGTCGAGATCGAACACGATCGATGTCGGCCGGTCGATCCGCTTCGCCCGGGAGAGGCTCGTGTGCAGCTCGATGTCGGCCAGGTTCGCGGCCCAGATCAAGGTCGGCAGGTCTTCGGCCAGGCAGTAGTCGATCGTGCCGCTCCCGCGCTCGCTCGCGATCGGCGCCGTTCGTACCCAATCCGGTCGATTCGGTGGGCAGCGCTTCTCGTAGAAGTACTCCCCATCCACCCCGTCGGGATAGCGCTTGAGCGTCAGCGGCCGGCCGGCGAGGTGCGGCAGGAGCACGGGCGCGACCGCGGCGTAGTAGTCGATCAGCTCGCCCTTCGTGAAGCCGGCGCGGGGGTACATGAGCTTCTCGCGGTTGGTCAGCTTCAGGGTGCGTCCCTCGACTTCGATCTCGACCGCGCGCTTGGTCTCCTTCACAATCTCGTAGGGACCCCCTTCGGGAAGATCCTCCTTGCTGTGGCTGTTGTCCAGATCCAGGTCTCCCGCTGCTGCTGAATCGCTCGAAAGCTCGAGTCGCACCTCCTTCGCCGGCTTGTCCTCGCGCAGGCCCTTGTAGACCGAGTGGCGCAGGATCCGATCGCGGGTCCATTGGCGGAACTCGATCTCCGCTACGAGCTCCGGCTCGACGAAGCGGGCTTCCCGCGGGGGCTGGGTTCCCGTAAAGGGGCTCGTGTCCCGCGCGCGCGTCGCGAGCTCCCCGCCGACGTGCTCGAGCTCCGCCTCGTCAAATCCCGTGCCGACGCGTCCGGCGTAGCGCAGGAGCAGGGCCTCGGCAGTCGAGCGGCGCCCGGCCTTATCCCCGGCCTTATCTCCGGCCTTATCTCCGGCCTTATCCCCGGCCTTATCCCCGGCCTTATCATCGCCGCCGTCCTTGCCGTCCTTGCCGTCCTTGCCGTCCTTGCCGTCCCGGGCACTGGGCTCGTAGTAGCCGACGAGCAGCGCCCCGAACCGCCCCGCGCGCGCACCCTTGCCCGGCAGCCAGCCTCCGATCACGAGCTCCTGGCGGTTGACGTTCTTGATCTTCAGCCACTCGTCCGTGCGTCTGCCCGGCCGGTAGGGGGAGTCCAGCCGCTTGGCTACGACGCCCTCCAGATGCTGCTCGGCGGCCGCCGCCAGCAGCTCGCGTCCCTCGCCGGGGTGGTAGGCGGGGGTCTGCCACGCGGGCCCCTTCAATTCGAGCTCCTCCAGCAGCGCGCGCCGCTCGCGATAGGGCAGCCCGATCGTCGAGCGCCCGTCGAGATACAGCAGGTCGAAGATCACGTAGCTGACGGGCTCCTCTTGCGCGAGCCGGCGGACGGCGCTCGGCGAGGCGACGTGCATCCGCCGCTGCAGACGCTCGAAGCTCGGTCGCCCCTGCTCGTCGAAGGAGACGATCTCCCCGTCGAGCACCGCCGAACGTTGGCCGATCTTCGATCGGTCGAGCTGCGCACCGAGCGCGCGCAACTCGGGATAGCGGGCGCTGATGTCGTTCAGGTTGCGGCTCTCGATCCGCAGCTCTCCCGCTTGCCAGTAGGTGATCGCGCGCACGCCATCCCACTTGATCTCAAACGCCCACCCCGTGTCGTCGGCGGGCAGGCGCCCGGCGCGCGCCAGCATCGGCACGATCTGCTCGGGCATCACCTCAGGTGTCGGCGCCGAGCTCGCTGCTGCGCTCGTGGTCTGACTCGGCATCCTCGCGTGCGGTGCTCTCCTCCTCCGGCAAACCCTGATCGTGGAGGATCGTATGGGCCGATTGCTGGTCGCCATGGGAGGCGTGCTCGATCAGCGCGCGCTCGGCCTCCTCGAAGCCCTCCGCGACACCGCCACCTGCCTCGGTAACTGGGAGCTGGGCCGGGTCGAGCTCCTCCTCGCCCGTCACCCCTCCGATCCCGGCGGCTTCCGCCGCCGCCGCTTCGGCCTCTTCCTGCTCGTATCTGGGTGTGCTCGGTGCCATCGAGGTCTACCGGGACCGTGCGTGGGAACGCGCTCGGGGAGCAGCCTTCTTGGGCTTCTTCGTCGCTCGTCTGATCCGCGCGAGGCTTTCCTCGAGCGCGCCCATCAGATCGGGGGCGCTCGTCACCTGAGGCTCGGCGATCGCGGCGGCGACCGGCACGGCGATCTTCTTGCCCTGCTGCTTGCGTTTGATGATCCGCTTGAGATGGGCACGATGCTCGTCGCGGTAGAGGGTGGGATCGAACTCGACGCCGAGCTCCTCGATCACCGCCACCGCCGAATCGACCTGCTCGCGCGTCGGCGCGGCGCCCTCGATCCCCTCGGCGATCTCCTCGGTCGAGCGGACTTCGTCTCCAAACAGCATCGTCGTCAGCGTGAGCGCGCCGTCGCGCACGCGAATGCAGACCAGGCGCTCCTTGGCGCGCAGCACGAAGCGTCCGAGCGCGGCCCTGCCCGAGTCCCCCATCGTCTCGCTCAGCAGCGAGTAGGCGCGCGCGGCGCCCTCGTCGGGAGGGACGAGCAGGTAGGAGTGGTCGAAGTAGACGGGATCGATTTCCCCGACCTCGACGAACCGCTCGATGTCGATCGTGCGGCTCTGACGGGGGGCGGCCGCCCGCAGGTCCTCGTCGGAGAGCAGCACCCACTCGCCGTTCTCGAGCTCGTAGCCGCGGGCGATCTCCGGCCACGGCACCGGCCGCTCCTCGGTGGCGCAGACCCTGCGCGTCTCGATCGGCGAGCAGTCGGGGGCGTGCAGCAGCTGGAAGTGGATGTCGCGATCGCGCGTCGCGCTGAACAGCACGACCGGCACGTTCACGAGGCCGAAGCTGAGCGAGCCGGTCCACAGCGGTTTGGCCATCAGCGCGCGCTCCTTGCGGGCTTGCTCGCCTGCGCCCGGGGGGCTTTCTTGGTCTTCTTTGCCTTCGCCCGCGACGGCCGTCGGCCGCCCTGGCGCTCGAGGCTCGCCTGGAGCGCCCCGAGCAGGTCGTCCTCGGGCGCGATCACCACGGGCTTGGGCGCGTCGATCGTCTCGCCGCGCGCCTTGCGCTCGATCAGCTCCAGGAGCGCCGCGCGATAGGTGTCCTCGTAGTCCTCCGGCTGGAAGCTCGCGCTGAGCTGCTCGACCAGGGACCCGGCGGCGGCGACCTCGAGCTTCGAGGGCTTGCGCTGCGGCGCGGGGATCTCCAGGTCACCGACGGGGACGAGCTCGTCGGCGAAGCGCATCGTGTGCAGGGCGATCACATCCTCGAGCGCGCGCAGGGCGACGAGGTGGGCCTTGTTGTGGAAGACGAAACGCCCGATCCCGACGCGCTCGGAGCGTTTCAGCGCCGCGTGGAGCAGCAGGTAGGACTCGTCGCCGAGCTTGCCGGGGCCGAGGTTGTAGGCGCGGTCGTAGTAGACCGGGTCGATCTCCTCGCGCCCGGCGAAGTGCTCGATCTCGATCATGCGCGCGCCGGGCCCGTCCGCGGTGGCGATCTCCTCCTTGGAGAGCGTCACGTAGGAGCCGGAGCTGACCTCGAAGCCTTTCACGGTCTCGCCGTAGGGCACCTCCCTGCCCTCCTCCACGCACACGCGGCGGTGTTCGATCGCGGCGCCGTCGGTCGCGTGGCGCTCGCGAAAGCGCACGGCCTTCGACTCGGTGGCCGAGTACAGCTTGACCGGCACCCGCACCATCCCGAAGGCGATCGTGCCGTTCCACAGCGAGCGTGGCATGCGCGAAGTCTAAGGGCGAAGCGTTGGATCTTCGTAGGATTCCGGTTCGCGCACGGGATCCTGCACGACGCGCCGTCGGCGGGGGCTCCAGGCGAGCATGTAGAAGAGCGACAGCACCAAGCCGACGATCCCGATGATCATCAGGATCAGCCCGACGGTCGTCAGCGAGACGCCCGACACGGTGGCGGTGACGGCGTAGCGGAGAATCGCTCCGACGGCGATGAAGAAGAGAGAAGTTCCCGTTGTCATAGCTGCTGACTACCCGAGATGTCTATATCTCAATCTGGTTTCACCCGGCGCGTTGGCGCGCGAGTCTGATCGTCGCAGCCTCGGCACCACCCTATCCATAGCAGCGCACCTGGGATGGGCCGTTTTGACGGCGACCAGGCGGGGTACACCCCCAAATGGAGAGCTGATCCCCCGGGCGTGACGTGAGGGGATCAACCCAAACCACTGCGAAGCAGCACGCAACCGCAGGAGAGTGCCTCATGAGCAGGCACTTTCCCGACGACCGATAGGAGGATTCGATGGCTGAGTTGAGCGGAAAGAGAATCGCGTTCCTGGTCGCCCAGGAGGGCGTCGAGGAAGTCGAGTTGACGAAGCCCTGGGAGGCGATCGAGGAGGCGGGGGGAGCTCCCGTCCTGCTCGCCCCCGAGAGCGGTGAGGTGCAGGCCTTCAACCACCTCGACAAGGGCTCGACGTTCTCAGTCGACGAGACGCTCGCCGACGCCCGACCCGGTGACTACGACGGGGTCGTGCTGCCGGGGGGCGTCGCCAACCCCGATCAACTGCGCACGAAGCCGGAGGCGGTGCGCTTCCTGCAGGCGTTCTTCGCCGAAGGCAAGCCGGTGGGCGTGATCTGTCACGGCCCGTGGACGCTTGTGGAGGCGGACCTGGTGCGCGACCGCAAGCTCACCTCGTGGCCGTCGTTGCAGACCGACATTCGCAATGCCGGCGGGGAGTGGGTCGACGAGGAGGTCGTGACCGACGAGGGTCTGGTCTCCAGCCGCAAGCCCGACGATCTGCCGGCCTTCTGCGCGAAGATCGTCGAGGAGTTCGGCGAGGGCGTCCACGAGGTCGCACGCGCCGGGGCGACGGCCAACGGCGGCTAGGCGATCGGGCGGAGAGGTATGGACACCGAAGAAGACCAACGCGGCGTCGGGCGCGTGGGCGGTGTTTGCGCTTTCACGTTCGACGACGGACCTGACCCGATCTGGACACCGCGTGTGCTTGCCGAGTTCGATCGCTGCGCGGCGCCGGCCACGTTCTTCGTGGTCGGCGAGCGCTTGGCCGACGACGCCGGGCCGGCTCGCGCGGCGCTCGAGGCCGGACATGAGGTCGAGCTGCACTGCCATCGCCACATCCGGCATACCGAGCTGAGCGAGGCGGAGCTGGAAGCCGACACCACCACCGCGCTCGCCGAGTTCGAGCAAGCCAGGTTGGGGCGGCCGCGGTACTGGCGGACGCCATGGGGCGTGTGCACCGCGGCGACCGCGCGCGTGGCGGCGCGGCACCGGCTTCGACTGGTCGATTGGACGATCGATACACACGATTGGCGCGGCGACGGAAGCGCGGCGATGTTGGAGACGGCCGGCGCCCTGCTTGGGGACGGGGCGGTCGTGCTGATGCACGATGCCCTCGGGCCCGGGGCGTTGCGCTCCGATGTCGATGGGACCGTCGGGCTGATCGCGCCACTCGCGGCGCTCGCGCGAAGCCGCGGCCTGCGGCCGGCCGGGCTTGCTCGGACCGACCAGTCGGAGGTGGCCGAGCGCGACGCGCCCGCGCCGAGCGGCGCTACGGTCCGGGGCATGGAGACCCCTGCCTTGGGGGTGTGGGCATGAGTGCGATTCACTCCCCCATCACGAATGCTCCCGCCGCCGTCGAGCCCCGGGGCATGCGCCTCGACGAAGCGCTCTTGCGGATCTCCTCGCGCGCACGTGGGCTCGACGCCGTGCCGCGTATGCCGCGGGAGAACCTGGACGATCTGCGTGCAGCCGGCATGCTGCAGCTCCCAGCCGACCGGACGAATGCGAAGGCGAGGTTGCGCGAGGAGATTGCGCTCGTGCGCGCGGTGGCGGGCGCGGACGCCTCGACCGCGCGGATCTTCGACGGCCACCTGAACGGCGTTGAGCGGCTGGCGCTGGGCGCCCCCGCGGGGTTGCGCGAGGCGGAGCTCGCGCGCATCGCCGCCGGGAAGCTGCTGCTGGGCGTTTGGGGCGCCGATCCGGCGCCCGGCGAGGGGGAGCCGGCGCGGGTGGTTCGGGGCGAGCATGGGTCGCTCGTGTTGCGGGGCGCGAAGACCTTCTGCTCGGGCGCCGGCGGTGTGCAGCGCGCGCTGGTCGTCGTGCTGGACGGCGGCGAGCAGGCTCTTTCCGCGCCGGTCGCGGATGGTGGGGGGCAACGCCCAGTCCCGTCGGAGATATCGAGTCTCGACGGGCGACGCCTGGCCTATGTCGATACGAGCGAGGGCGTGGAGATCGACCGCGACTGGTACCGCGCCTCGGGCCTGCGCTCCTCGGAGAGCCATCGCGTCGAGTTCGTCGACACGCCGGTGCTGGCGCTGCTCGGCGGCGAGAACGAGCTCGCGCGCCAGCCGTTCTTCGCCCGCGACGGGGTGCGCACCGCGGCCACCTGGGCCGGGCTCGCCGACGGCATCTTCGCTGCGGCAACGAGCGCACTGGGCGAACGCGAGCCTGACGAGCACCAGCTGAGCGCGCTGGGGAGGATGCGGGTGGCGCGCGGGACGATCGACCGCTGGCTGGAGCATGTGGGGGCGCTGTTGGAAGACGAAGACGTGGCCGATCCGCCAGGGTTGGCGACCGCGTGCCGCGCTGCGATCATCGCGGCGAGCGGCACAATCGCCGAGGAGGCCGCATGGGCCTGTGGGTCGCGATCGTTGATCGACGGCGGCGAGCTCGACCGCGGCAGGCGCGATCTCGACCTGTTCGTGCTGCAGCACCGCCTCGAGCCGCAGCTGGCGAAGCTTGGGCGCTCCACGCTTGACGCGGCTGCGGCGGGGTCGCGTTGAATCCGCTCGCCGGGACCGGCACCTCCAACGGTCCGGAGGGGAGCACGAGCTCCTCCGCGCGAGCGTCGGGCAGGCGACCCCCGCGGACGAGCGCGGAGAGCTTCGAGCGCCTGTACGCGGCGAGCCCTGATCCGTGGCGATATGACTCGAGCGAGTACGAGCGGGGGAAGTACGCGACGACGCTCGCCGCGCTCGACGGCCGTGTCTTTGGGCGCGCGCTCGAGGTCGGCTGCTCGATTGGCGCCCTTACTGAGCTGCTCGCCGATCGCTGCGAGTCGCTGACGGCGCTGGACTTCTCCGCGCGGGCGCTCGAGCTGGCGCGCGGGCGGCTGCGTGGACGCACGAACGTGGCGATCGTGGAGGCCTCCTTCCCCGAGCAGGCGCCGGCGGGGAGCTGGGATCTGATCGTGTGCTCCGAGGTCCTCTACTACCTCGATCGCGTGGCGCTGGAGCGAGCGGTGGGATGGCTGCGCGAGCAGCTGTCGACCGGCGCGACGGTGCTCGCGGTCGACTGGCGCGGACCGACGAGGACCGAGCCCCACGACGGCGACGAAGTCCACGACCTGCTGCGCGAGCGGCTGGCGGATTGGCACGCGCTCGAGGGCCGCCAGCCGGGCTATCGACTCGATCGCTTCGACGGCGATGGCGGCTGAGCAGCCCGTTCGATTCCCGGCACCCAACCTCGTAACGGGGCCCGCGCTGCCCGCGCCCGACCCCCGCCTGGAGGCGGTCGTGGTCGTGCCGGCGCGCGACGAGGCCGAGCGCATCGGCGCCTGCCTGCTGGCGCTCGCCGAGCAACGTGGCGTGAGCGAGGAGGTCTACGAGGTCGTGGTCGTGCTCGACGGCTGCCGCGACACGACCCGCGAACGCGCGCTCGATGTCGCCGCGAGCCATCCGCGGCTGCGGCTGCACGTGCTCGAGCTGGAGCGCCCGCGTGGCGTGGGGCGGGTCCGGCGCATTGGCATGGACCTCGCGTGCGAGCGGCTGCTCGCGGTTGACCGCCCGGATGGGCTGATCGCGAGCACGGACGCCGACAGCGTCGTCGCCGGGGATTGGCTCGAGGCGCAGCGCGCGCTCGCGGCCGCCGGCGCGAGCGCGATCGGAGGCCTGATCGAGCTCGACCCCGTCGATGCGGGCGAGCTCTCCCGGGAGGCGCTGCAGCGGCGCAGCGCCGAGGCCGTCAGACGCCTGCAGCATGTGTGGGAGAGGGGTGTACCTTGCAGCGATCAGATCGCCGAGCACCACCAGTTCAGCGGCGCCTCGCTGGCGCTCACCGTCGCCGCCTACCGGCAATGTGGAGGGCTGCCGGTGTCGGCGGCGTTGGAGGATGAGGCGCTGGAGCGCGAGCTCTCCAACCGCGGTATCCCGATCCACCGCAGCCGTTTGGTTCGCGTGAGCACCTCCGCACGCACCGAGGGCCGCGCCCCGCGTGGCCTCGCTCACGATCTGACGGTGACCGACTGGCGCGCGCGGCGCTCCTTCCGCGCCGAGCAGTTTCCGCTCGAGCGGCTGCTCGCCGCCAAGCGCGAGTCGATCGCGGTAGTGCTGCCCGCGCGCGAGGTCGCCGCGACGATCGGCCCGATCGCCAGGTGCGTCTGTGACCTGCGGTCCGCCGGGTTGATCGACGAGGCGATCGTCGTCGACTCCGCCTCGCTCGACGGCACCGCGGAGATCGCCGCCGCCGCCGGCCTGCGGGTCGTGCAGGAGGATGCGCTGATGCCCGAGCGGGGGCCGGCGCAGGGGAAGGGCGATGCGATGTGGCGCGGGCTGTCACTCGTGCGCAGCGAGATCGTCGCCTATCTCGACGCCGACACGGAGGACTTCCACGACGGCTTCGTCCTCGGCCTGCTCGGGCCGCTGATCTGCGAGCCGGAGGTCCAATTCGTGAAGGCCCGCTTCGAGCGGCCGTTCCGCGACCCGGGGGGGTCGGTCGCGGGATCGATTGTCCGCCCCGCCCAGGGCGGTCGCGTGACCGAGCTGCTGGCGCGCCCGCTGCTGAACCTGCACGCCCCCGAGCTCGCGGTCTTCGACCAGCCGCTCGCCGGAGAAGTGGCGGCGCGCCGCGAGCTGCTCGCGCGGCTGCCGTTCAGCGTCGGCTACGGCGTGGAGATCGCGATGCTGATCGACGCCTGGCGCGCCGTCGGCCTCGACGGCCTCGCCCAGGTCGACCTCGGCGTGCGCCAGAACGCCCACCAGTCGCTGCGCGAGCTCTCCGCGATGGCCTACGCGGTGCTCGTCGCCGCCTCCGCGCGCTTCCTCGGCGCGGAGTTCGCCGACACCCACGCCGCGGGCTCGATCGCGCTGCCGCCGCAGGGCCTCGGCGAGCCGATGGAGATGCGCAGGGTGCCGATCGAAGAGCGGCCCCCGCTCCGCGAGCACCTGCGTGCCGGGCAGCAGCCAAACGTCCTGGCTCCGGCGCTTGGCGAGGACTAGCAGCTCCCTCGCATACGAGAGGTCCGAGCCCATCCGAGGCTGCTATGCCACCGGACATCTGAAGGCCTCGATACGGTCCGGCCGTGACACTGAGGCAACTTCACGGCGATGAGTTTCTTTTCCACTACACGGACGCGGCGCGGGCCGATGCGATCATTGAGGAGCGGTGCTTCGTCTCCGGTCCGGGGGTGGCGCGGGGGTTCGGGATCTACGCGACGGACATCGCGCCATCGGGGGCGGAGACGGTCGAGGACGTCATCGTCCACTGCTTCCGGGGGGAGGCAACGCCGGCGGAGGTGAGCCACGCGGTCGCGGTCCGGCGCTCGGCCGGCGACCTGCGGTTCGAGCAGACCGACGACCCGTATCAGTGGGTTCTGCCTACGGGGAAGCTCGAGCTCGTCCATATCGAGGGGATCTACGTCGCGACCGCCCAGTTCACCGGCAGCCGCTGGTCGATCATCGACGAAGACTGACAACCGCTTGTAAGTTTCTATGTTAGGATGAGGGATGTGGCCAGAGGTGGACAGAACAGCGTCGTGAAGCAACTGGCGCCTCGCCGCGGGAGTATGCGTCCCGCGGAGGTCTCGCCGGAGCGTCGGGAGCGCCTGGATCAGGCTCGTGTGCTGCGCGACCCGCGCGTGCGCGCGTTGTGGCCGCGGCTGAAGCGCCGCCAGCAACAGGTTGTCCTCGATCCGAGCGCGGCGGTCGGCCACCGCTACCCGCTGAGCAGCGGCGAGATCGCTCAGCTGACGGGGATGTCTGAGCGGCAGGTCAGATACTGGGCCGATCACGGGCTGATCGTGCACTGGCGCAAGGGCAGCCGGCGCCTGTTCGAGACGGTCGGGCTGATCACCGCGTACTCGATCACGAACGCCAGTCAGCACGAGCTCCAGTTCTACCGTGGTCTCATGGAGGACCCGGTCGTCAAGCTCACGGCGAAGGTCGGGATCCTGACCAGCGTGCTCGCATCCCGACTGGAAGGCATCGAGCCGAGCGAAGCGGAAGAGCTGGCCGCGCCGCTTGCCGAGCTGACGCACCGCTGATCCTTCAGCCAGGCGGCCGACTCGTCGGATCTCCTGAGGGAGCGATCTCGCCCAGGCGGCGGACTGAGATATAGCTCAATCGTCTGCCGCGGCCGGCGCGCTCGCGCGCTCGCGCTCGCGCTGTGGGCGGACGATCCGGCCGCCGAGGGCGCTCAGCAGCATCCCGGCGATCGCGGTGAGCACCGCGAGCAGCGGTGGAAAGCTGCCGAGCGATGCCTGCGCGTGGGTGCCGGCGATCGTGTGCGCCACGAGCAGGGCGATCCCGTAGATCAAGCCGGCGATCAGACCGCGGTCGGCCGCGCCCCAGCCGTCCCGGTGCTCGAAGCCGGCCACGATCGCGCCGATCGCGACGAGCACGGCGTACCCCCAGTAGGCGCCGCTGGAGACTCCGATCAGCACACCGGCGATCACGCCGGCGATCGCGGGGACGACACCGCCCAGCGCGATCTGCGCGGGACGCCGGCGGTCGCGGAACAACATCGGTTCGTACATCGGACTCCTCCTGTGACGTGGCCCCGAACCCAAAGCGGGCGCCGCGGCCGGAGATGACAGCCGCGGCGCCCTTTGGGTCAGGGTCCCCGGCGGGAGAGGGGACTACCGCCGGGGGTTTGGTTCCCCTTGAACGCCGCCGGTAGGGAGATGGCGACGCCAAGATTGGCTAAGTTTTATTTCTTCCCCTTCTTGCCCTTGCCTTGCTTCTTCGCGCCGTACTTTCTGTGCGCCTGCTTCACGCATTTCGCGCGCTTGCCCTTGGCCTTCTTCTTGCAGGCCTTCAACGCCTGCTTGAGCTTCTGCGCCCTGGTCAGCTTTTTCGCCGGCTTGCAGCCGGTGCGGGCGATCTTTGTGGTTTGCGTGATCACCGCGCCGTTCTGGGCGGTGATCACGGTCGGCATCGCGAGGCTCGTGCGACAGAGGCTGTAGTTCGCCTTCTGCGGGACGTTGGTCGTGAGGATCGAGTGCGGGCCGGCCGGGAGCACCGTTTCGAAGCTCGTGAACGGCGCGTCGGGCGCGGTTTCGAATTTTGAGTAGGTGATCCCCTTTTTGATGTTCGTCTTGCCGTCGACGATCAGCGTGATGCCTTCGCCCTGGAGCACGAACTCGACGTCCGGGAACGCCGCGCCGCCGTGCGAGACGAGATAGGCCGGGCCGCTGAGCGGGCTCTTCAGCACCGGGGTGTGGACGGTCGCCGACCCGATCACCGAGCCCGCGTCACACCCGGCGGGGTTCGCGTTGAAGACCGCTTCCAGACACGCTTTCTGGAGCGTCGTCAAGCGCGAGGGCAGCGCCTTGGGCAGCGTCAGATCGACCTTGTGGATGTTCGCCTGCCCGAGCCCCGCGGAGACGATCTTCACGTCGAGGCTCGTCCCGCGGGCTTTGCTGCCATGGGCGCCCGTGGAGGCCGTCAGCTTCGGCTTGAACGGCAACGACGCGCAGTTCGTCGCTTTGAACGGGGAGGTCACCGCCTCGCTGCCACCCTGAGAACCCGTCAGCGTGCCGGCGACCGCCAGCGGCGCGCAGCTCGTCGGGTTGAACTGGAATTCGGGGCGGTTGACGGTCACGTTGAGCTGTTTGAGCTGGACCGGGACGCCTTTGAGGATCGTCGGGAAGACGTCGCCGTGGGGGCCCGGGTCGGTCGTGATGCTCACCGCCGCCGTGTTCGGATCGACGTTGATCCGCGAGCGGACGTAGACCATGCCGAGGTTGAACGGACCCGCCTTTGCGTCGGTGGAGACCAGCAGGCCGAACGGCGCGCCGTCATACCCGCTCGTCAGATACACCGACCCCGGCAGCGTGTAGGGGTCGCCGCCCAGCCCCGAGCTCGTGCTCGACTGCCCGATCAGGCTCCCCGGCCCGCAGCTCCACGGCTGCCCGACCGCGGGTTCGCCGCAGGGGGTGACCTTCGACAGCAGCGCCGCGATCCCCGGCGGCAGTTGCATCGTGACCCCCGACAGCGGCTGATCGGCGTCAGAGTGCTCGATCGTCAACGTGAACGGCGTGAACCCGCCCGCCTGCGTGTCTTTCGAACCGGCCTGGAAAGACGGCGCGAAGGACTGCGGGAAGCGCGTCTCGCACGGGCCGCCGTTCGCTCCTTCTGTTATCTGGAACGTCGAGGGGGCGCTCTTGGCGGGACCGCTTGACCACGGTTCAAGCGACGCCTGCGTCGTGTACGTCCCGCACAGCGGCGGGGTGGACTGCGAGGAGCGTTCCGTGTTGAACAGGTGCAGCGTCAGGTTTTCGAACGGCAGCGGCGGGGTGTTGCGGAACGTCGACACGAGCTGCCCCGTGACCGGGTTCAGCGTGACTTCGCCCGCGAGCTTGACGCGCACTTTCGACACCGGTTCTTCGGCGACGAGGTAGAGCACGAGCGGCGAGGCGAACGGGTTGGTGTCCTGCTGGGCCATGTACACAGAGCCCGTCAGGTCTCCCGCCAGCAGCGGCGTCTTGATCTGCACCGTGCCGATCTTCGACGCTTTCGGACATTCCGGCAGCCCGGGCGAGATGTGTTCGTTTTCGAGCTGCACAGCTTCCCCACCCTGCCCGTCGAACCCGAACAGCCCCGTCGAGCACGTTTCAAGCCCATCCGCGGCGCCGGGGCTCGCCTGCATCCCTTCCGGGAGCGCGACCGTCGTGGACTTCACACCGGCCTCCGCGTTTTCGCCCGCCGTCAGCGTCGGCCCCTGCGGCACGTTCACTTCGACGGTCAGGCCCGTCGGGGTGCTCGCCCGGTGCTGGTCGGGCTTGACCGTGACCGTCGGTTCGAACGGCAGTTCCTTACAGCCAGTCAGCGTCACCGGAGATTCGCCGGCGATCGAGAGTTCCCCCAGCGGGCCGACGAGCGGGCTCGTGTTCCACGCTTCGCCTTCGACCGCGCTCGTCAGCGGGCCGCAGGAGGTCGGGAGCGTCAAAAACGGCTCAGGGTGGGTGGGGTCTTTCGGTTCGCAGGGCCTGCTTGGCACGTGGCCCGTAACCCAGGTGCCTCCGCCGAGGCATTCCCAGCCGCGGGCGTTGTCGTGGGCCGGGCTGCCCGGGACGCCCCAGAACGTGACCGTGCTGGCCAGCAGCTGGACGGCCTCGGAGTTGTTGTGGACGCTGACCGTCACGCCGTAGCCTTCGCCGGTGCGCACGGAGGTGGTGAGGATGACCGGGACGCCCACGACTGCGAACCCGAACCGCGCGGGTTCGCCCGGCGCCGGCACGAGGTTGAACAGCGGGACCGCCAGCGTTTTGAAGTCGATTGGAGCGGCTGGATCGTTGAACGTCACGACCACGACGCCCACCGCCGTGCCGCCCCGACAGCCCTCTCCCGCGAGTTCGCCACCGGGGCACTGCCCCACCGGGTTGTCTTCGGCCGTGTTCACGTTCGCGTCGCCGAGCAGCCCCGGCGGCAGCCTGAAGTTGAGGTTGCGCTCGAGCGCCGGCGCCCACGGTTCGTAAACGAGAAGCCCGGATGATCCTTCGATACGCGGTTCAAGCGTCTCGTTCAGGTTGAACGTGGTCGTCAGCTGGAACGGGTGCGAGCCGGCCTGCGTGTCGAGCGAGCCGTCTTCGTTTTCCGGCGTGAGCCCGTACCGTTCGACACCGAAGCTCGTCGGGTCGCCGTTGACTTTGAGCGGACGGCGGAGCAGTTCCGGTGGCGCCTCACCGCCGGTCACCGTCACCGCGTTAACCGGTTCCGCCGGGGCGGCCAGGTTCAATCTGACGTGGAGCACCAATTTCAATGCTTCATACGGCTGTAGATCTTCAACGGACTGACCGCCTCCCCCGATGGTGCACGCGACCGTCGGATCGCCCGGCGAGTCCGAGCAGGTGCCACTCTGCCCTCCGGTCAGCAGTTTGAGCTGCTGGTGAAGGAGCACGGCCTGGGTCACTTCCAGCCCGGCGGGGAGCGTGTCGGTGACCTCGACCGGGCTCGCCGCGACGTTAACCGGGGCGTCACCGAGGTTGACCGCGTTCACAAAGATCTCGGCTTCACCCCGCAGCGGCAGGTTCGTCGGCGCCGAGCTCGATTCAAGGTGCCAGTACGGCGCGAGAGCAGCTTGCGCGAACGCCGGCAGTGCGCCAGCCAGCGCGACAAGCAGCACCGCGACCGCCGCGACGGCGAGCAGCGAGCGGCGGCGGGCCTGATCGAATAGCTCAGACATCAGCCCCGCCCTCCCTTGCCGAAGGAGCTCTTACCGGCCCTGTGCTTGGGCTTCTTCCCCTTGTGCCTGGGCCCGTAGCGTTTGCGCGCCTGCTTCTCGCATTTCGCGCGCCGGCCCTTGGCCTTCTGCTTGCACGCTCTCAGCGCCTTCGCGAGCTTCTGCACACGCGTCAACGGTTTCGCTTTCGACTGCACCACGGGCTTCGACAGCGGCGGCGGGAGGTTCCCCGACCCCGCTGAACTCGTGCTCGCCGGCGCCGTGAACGCGGGCGCCGTGGACGCGGGCCCTTTACACGGCAGCGCGGGTGTTTCCTCGCACGGCGGCGAGGAGGATGTCAGCGACCCCGACAGGCACGGCGAGGCTGCTTCGCAGACATGCGCGTCATACACGTCGCCGAGAGAATCGCCGTCCTGGGGCACGAGCCGTTCGCTGGTCAGGAAGAACACGTCATTCCCGTTTTCGCTCGCGTCCAGGAACGCCGATTCGTGTTCGGCGCCGGGGGAGGAGATCAGCCCGACGCAGCCGGCCTGGCTTTCGCAGCTACCGACTCCATTCGGCTCGTACTCGTACACCCGCTCCATCACAGACGTCACCGCCGGCACGAGCCGATCCGGGCTGTCGAAGAACAGCCGGCCGCTGTTTGACAGGTAGCGAGACTGGTAGAGAGCGTTGTGATTGCTGATACTCGTCCACCCCGGGACACTCCCCGCCAGCCACGAGTCGACTTGACGACCACTTTCACTACTTACGCTCCAGGTTTCTGGGTTGTCAACGAGCAACTGCTCACTAAGAGCGTTCCCGCCGTCAAAAACTCCCGCCGGACGCGCGCCGCTCGGGTTACACGACGCGCACACCAAACTTTCACTCTTCGCGTCGAAGAGAAAGACCTCCTCGTCCGCGTGAGGACCGGGTTTTCCGTCGACCGTCGCTTCGTTCACGTCGAGGTTGTCATATCCCGTCAGCGACCGGTCGGACATGAACGCCAGGTATTCCCCGTCCGCTGAGACGCGAGAGGTCATACCGCCGAGATCTCCTTCTTTGCCAGCGTCCCAGTCGGGTAGGTCTTCGTAGGAGAGCGTGGCGATGAACCGCGTCGGTTCCCAGCCGGTACCTCCGTAGTGGCGCACATAGAGATCGCACGTGCTGCCGGGCGACGATCCCGCTGCTTTCCCCGAGCAGTGTGCGCTGGTGGCGGGCGCGCCGGACCCCAGCACCCCATTGGCGACGAAGTAGACATAGGAGCCGTCTTCACTCGCGCCGAGCACACCACCGCCCCCTGCTTCGGCCACCACGTCCGCGCTTTCGCCGTTTACACCATGCGGAGTCAGATCGGTCAGCGACGGGACCAGCGGACTCCCCGCAACCGCACCGTCGCTCAATTCGACCACGTAGAGATCAGGCCTCGCCCTGTTCGTTCCTGGTTCGGGCGCGGCTTCGGAGTCGGCGGTCAGCCGCTGTGTATCGGTGAAGAACACCCTCGACCCGTTCGCGCTCGCGGTCTGGAAGACCGCCTTGACTTCACCCGCGCCAGACCCACTCTTGACGGTGTCGAGCTGCAGCGTTTCCTTGGTGACGGTATCACGCACGTAGAGATGCGTTTCGCCAGCGGCAGTGTGTGTCCAGAAAACGAGCGTGCCGTCGTCGGAAATCGCGTGCCTGGCGTCGAAGTCTACGGGTCCTCCCAGATAACTTGGTCCTCCCAGATTCGTGACCGATGCCTGGCCGGGCAGCACGCTGACGGGCTGGAGCACGGTCCCTCCGGCGCCCCACTCATACAGGCCGGGAGCGGCTCTGTGAGAGGAAAAGACCACATGGCTGAGATCAGGCGTAGCGCCCTGGAATTCAAGACCTCCATATTGCCCCGCTACCAGCGCGCCGCCGAACGGTTCTTTACCGGGCGCGTTCACTCCGGTGACGAGCGCCAGGAAACCCGGGTTCTGCATCAGCCCACCGTTTCTGTCGGCCTTTCCATAGCTTTCCGCTTCCGTGGCTTCGGGCGCCAGCGGCGCATCGTCGCGCAGATATAGAGTCTTTTCCTGCTTGCCCTTTTCCCCTTCGAGCGGCGGCGAGAGCGGCGGTTCGGCCAGCGCACCGAAGCTTTCGCTTGCCCCGGGGAAGGGCTGCACGAGCGCGAGCGCCAAGTCGGAGGAGAAGAACTGATATTCCTCCTTCTCGCCCTCCGTTATGCCTTTCCCCGTGCTGTTGGCCGTCACCAGGTCCTGGGACGCCCACCCTGCGGTGCCGCGCGTGGAGAGGATCTGCGTGGTTTCGGGGCTGCGGCTGCCTTCGGGCTCCGCTTCAGCGGCGAACGGCCCGTTCGCGACGTAGGCGATCGCGTCGCCGTTTGCGGACGCCTGGATCAAGCCTCCTTCCTTTGGGATCGAACCTGGTTCTGAGCCGGTCTTGTTCGCTGGGGAGACCATTTCCCACTGACGCTCGTCGGGCAGCGTGAAACCGCCACCCGCCGGCTGCGTCGTAAACGTGTGTTCGACGCCGGCAGATGCTTCGGAGCCCTGCACGCTCACCACATCGTAGTAGTAGGTCGTACTCGGCGCCAAACCCTGCAACTGCCGGGCGACACCCTTACCGGCCGTGCCGGCACCGATATCTTCACCAGGCGCAGCGGGCACATCGGTGCAGGGAGAAGGGCTGGCGTTGCAGATCGCGGTCCCGTACTGGAAGTAGTAGCTCGTCGCGACACCAAGCGGGTCGATCTGCGCGCGCAATTCCGCCACGCTCGAAGAAACACCCACCACCGACACTTCTTCCACCCTCGCGTTCGCGGTCGTAAAGCTCCCCGCCGCCGTTTCGGTCCCATTCGCGTTGGTCGCGGCCAGCCGGTAGTCATAGGCGGTACCCGACTGCAACCCAGTCACCTTCCCGCTGACCGCTTCGGCGCTGTCACCCGTGAACGGCACCGCCTTCGAGCACGGCACGCTCTGATCATAAGAGGTCGTCGTCCCGTATTCAAACACGCACTTCGTCACAGACGTTTCTTCGGGGCTGACCGTGCCGTTGAGCGTCACGCTCGTCCCGTGCAGTTCGGTGGGCGCCCCGACGGTGACAGTCGGGTACACCACGGGCGGACCGTAGATGACGACTCCGCTGTTTTCTGCGGCGGCGGACGCATACACGTCGCCGCTTTCATGACTCTCAGCGACACCGTAAGATCCGCTGAGGGTGCCAAAGCTTTCGACCCGTGACCCTCCGGGATTGTTGTACTCGGCGATGTCAGACCCCTCATCGATATAAACATCGCCGCCGCTCGAGGGGTCAACGGCCAGCGCGGTGACCGCTTCGGAGTTGTCGATCACAGTGCCGGCCGCCGGCGTTCCTTCGGTGTTGAATTCTTCCGCCGGGTACTTGGTGACCTCGTAGCCGAAGTCCGTGGCATAGACATCGCCCGCGGAGTCCACGGCGATGTTCGAGACTTCTCCTACCCCTGACAGCGAGGATGTGTAGTCAGCTTCGGTGACGGGGCTGGTCGCCGGGGCATACTGCTTGACCGCTTCTTCTGCGTAGAAGGCGACATAGACATCACCGCTCGGGTCCACCGCCACCCCGTAGGGTTCTGGTCCTCCTGCCGTGGTGAGCGTGCCGAGGCTCGCGCCGCTGGAGGCGTAGATCTCCACATTTTCGCCGTTCGCAACGTAGATGTCGCCTTTGTCGAGGCCGCCGCTGGAGCTGTCGACGACGGCGATCTCGCTCGCTCCATAGCCGTAGCCGCCGACACCTTCGATCACGTTGGTCGAAGACGACGAGAAGTCCCGCGGTTCCCCGGCCGCGTCGAACTTGTAGATACGACCCCCTTCGCTGGCGTCATACACGTACACGTCGTGGCTCGACTGTTCGACGGCGACACCGCCGGGTTCGGAGAAGACGCCCGAACCCGGGCCGAACGGGCCGAAAGTACCGATTACGTTGCGCTTGCTGAGAGCCTGCGCCGGGGCGACCGTGAACGCCAGAACACCCGCCGCCGCGCAGAGCGTCGCCAACACAACTGAAACCGACCTACGAGCGCTCATCGAAGCGTTTATCACGTTCATCATCCGCCTTCCTCCCCTCGATCCGCGGCCCGACCCTCGACCCGCGAAAGCTCGTGAGACATCCGTACTCGAACTTTAAATTAGCCAACCGATCGGGCTTGATCCAGTGTCTGTCTATGCAAGGGGCCGTGCGGCCGAGCTTCGGTCGATCGACAGACACGAGCGTGCGTGGAGCCACAACGGCCCCACGCACGCCCTCGTCGCTGCCGGACGCGCAAGTTCGATCCGCGCGGGTCTGAGCGCCGCCTGTGCCCTCGTGTCCTTCAGACGCGTGCCGGCGAGCGCTCGTCTCGCGAGTCGCCCAGCGGCGTTATGAGGCGACCTGCGACGAGTGCCGAGCAGGATCGGCTACAGCGATGCCGGCGGGGCGATCCAGCGGCTCTCGAAGCCCAGGACCTTGCTGAGCACGTCGAAATGCCCGTCGTAGTGCAGCACAGTCATGTGCTTGTGCGCGGCCGTCGCGGCGATCAGCGGATGCTTGGTGCGCAGCCAGATCGACGTGTCGAACAGGTAGATCCGGCTGGCCGGCAGGCTCACGGATCGACGAGGCGCTTGCCCCAGGCGTCGTCCTTCAACCGGGCTTCCATCTCGGGGGTCGGTCCCGGCCCCTTCGTGGTCCGCTCGATCAGCACCTCGATCGCTTCGCGGCGAGCCTTGGAGCGAATCCGCCCAGGGCTGGTCGCAGTCGAATAGCCGTTCGAGGGGATACGGCCGTTCGCCCGAGATGCGGGCTTGGCGACGGTCGTGCGCTTCTTCGTCGTGGCCATCCACCGAGATTACCACGGGCGGCGAGGGCCAAATCGGCCAGCGGCCGTGCTCGGTCAGAGCGCGCTTCGCGCCGCGCGAGCTTTTGGCGAGGTCGTCGCGTACGACCAGCCCCTGACTCTCCAGCATCCCGGCACGATCCATCAGCACCGTTCGATCGCCCGGATCGCCGCTTCGCCGCCGATCGCCGGCGCGAGCGCGAGGTAGGTGGCATGGCCGGCGAGCGCGGGCAGCAGGTGGCCGGCGCCCCGTTTGACGTGGTGGTCGACGATGCCCCAGATCGCGCCGACGCTCGCCTCGATCGCCAATCCGGACGCCTGCAGCGGCCGCGGCAGAGATCGCGTCAACAGATCGCTGAACTTGCGCAGCAGCGCTTCGCGGCACGCGATCCCATCCGCTCCGGCGGCGAGGATCTCGACGAACGCGACGCGCATGAACACGGGGTCGCTCGCGATGTGCCCCATCAGCGCCACGATCCCGCCATGCACGTTCGCCGCGGGGTCGCCACCGCTCCGCGCGGCCCTTTCCACGGACCGCAGCGCTTCGACCGTCAGCAGGCCGAGGGCGGCGAGGAAGCACCGTTCGACGTCACCGTACAGCGCTTCGAAGGTCTCGATCGAGACCGCGGCGCGATCGACGATCCGCCCGGCGGTGAGCTGGTCGTACCCCTCGCCGGCCGCGATCTGCGCCGTCGCGCGCAGGATGCGGACCCGCTCGTCCCCGCTGGAGGCGTAAGCGCGCGGCCGCACTCGCGCGGTCGCGCGCGCCACGCGCGCCGGGTCCGGCAGCCGTGCGACGGCCGCGGAACGGTAGGAGAGCACCCAGGCGAGCAGCTCCTCGGTGAGCGCGGGGAGCCCCTCGACGTCGCCGGGGAGCCGCTGGCGGATGACGCGATCGGTCCCGCGGACGATCCCCTTGACGATGATCGGCGGCGGACTCACCCCGTCCGGGGAGCGCTCGAAGCTGGCGGCGATCATCCGCTCGAACGTCAGCCGCGCCCGCTCGGTCCGAACCACCGCGTGCGGACCGGCGTCGTGCACCCCCACGAGCGCGAGCCACGCCCCCTTCGGCCGTGCCGCGACCCCCTCGACGTAGGTGTCGAACGCGGCGCGCAGCCGCGCCTGCCAATCGGACCCCGGCGTGCGGTAGGCGGCGCCGACGCGCTCCGCGGAGCGCGCGACGATGTCGTCGTAGGTCGCGAAC
>DATCFG010000009.1:0-42520 GCA_036509655.1 Solirubrobacteraceae bacterium
CATGCGCCCACCCGCCGGTCGGCACATGTGCCGACCGGAACAGCGCTCCCCAGGAAGGCCACCATCACGAGTCCGAAGAACCAGGGGATGTAGAGGTAGAACCAGTGGTCGACCCCGAGCTGCACGGCGATGATCACCGCAGCGCACGCGGCGGCGAGGCCGACCAGGTCGTCGCGGCGGGGGATGACCGCCAGCGCGACCGCGAGCGCGAGTGCGGCGAGCTGCACGACCAGCTGGGGCCCCGGCAGGCCGTAGAGGCCCCAGGCCGAGAAGGGCGAGCCGCGGTTTGCCTGGTAGACGAGCGTACGCTGGAAGATCGTGTTCGGCGAGTCGTGCGTGAGCGCGGGGATCGAGACGAGCGCGGCCACGGCGAGGAAGACGAGCAGGAACAGGGCGAGCGCGCGCGAGCGCAGCGCGCGGCGGCCGACCCACCCGTCGCGGCCGCGCAGGCCGTGGGTCGCGAGCAGCGGCACGAGCGCGAGCGGGGCGAACTTGGTCAGCCCGGCGAGCGCCGCGAACGCGCCCCGCGCCGGCGGTGAGCCGGCGAAGTAGAGCGCCGCGAGGATCGCGACGGCGACGAGCGTGTCGTTGGCGTCGCTCTCGAGCGCGAACAATGTGAAGGGGAAGGAGACCCACGCGTAGGCAAGCACGATGCCGAGCGTCGGGCCGCGCATGCGCCGGCCGATCAGGAACAGGAGCGCGACCGCGAGCAGGTCGAAGAAGACCGACGCGGCGTGCGCGGCCGGCAGGTCGTCCCAGGTGCCGCTCCAGCCGAAGATCTGCTCGAACGGGACGTACGCCTCGTAGTTGACCGGGCCGTAGGTGTCGCCGTGTTCGTTCTCGGCCGGCCAGTGACCGTATAGAGCCCCACCCGCCCCGCCGTGGACGATCTTGCCGGCGCCGATCACCCCCGCGTAGCCGACGTCGATCACGTTCGCGTCGGTCACGTTGAGCGCGATCCGAAAGCCGAGCAACGAGACGACACCGAGCGCCAGCCAGGGGACGGGGACCAGGAGGCGCAGCGGCCGTGCGGAGCTCCCGCGGGCCGGCGGTGGGCCGCCGGGCAGTGGGCCGCCCGCGGGTGACCCGGCCGTTTGCCCGCGCGACCGCCGGGCTCCAGGCCCGCGGCGCAACAGCGAGAGCATCCGCGCGAGCAGGTAGAGCAGCGGCGGGTAGGTGAGCGGCACCGACGCGTAGATGTGCGCGTGGTTGAAGAACGCGAGCGAGACCGAGAAGGAGAGCAGCACGAGCAGGTCGAGGTGCAGCAGCGAGAAGGGCCGGCGCCAGTCGAAGAAGGGAATGAAGAACAGCAGGCACAGGGGCAGCCACACGTAGAGCGCGTTGACGTGCTCGCCGAACGCGCCCGGGTAGCCGCGCGCCATCGTCCAGGCGACCTGAAAGCCGGTCCACTGTTCGAGCACGCGGCCCGAGGAGTCAGCGACGATCGCCTGGCCGATCTCCTTCGCGCCCTTCGCGGAGAAGAAGCTCACCTGCCAGCGCAGCGGACCCTTGAAATAGGCGCCCCCGTAGGAGCCGGGGTATTCCCTGCGCACGGCGCGCATCTTCGGCAGCGCTTCGGCGATCGTGAGCACGCGATCGGCGGACAGGTGGCGTCCAGCGGGCGGGATCTCGGAGGCGGGGACGGGGACGGGCGCTTCGGCGATCGTCCCCGTTGGGACTGTCTTCGTCGTTTTGGCGGCGTCCGCCGAAGACGCACCAAGGGCGAACAGCGCGAGCGAGACGACAGTCGCCAGGAGTGCCCGAATGCGCATCTGCCGAGGGTAACGATGGTTTGGGTTGCTCAGACCCTCAGACGGAGCCGAGGCCGAAGTGCTGCCGTACGAGCGGCGCGATGTCGCGGATCGCCCACTGTCCCGGCGATGGCTTGGACGAGAGATTGGACGCCCGCCCAGGCGACCCGTCCACCCCGCAGAGGACGAGCGCGCCGAGCGAGTCCGAGGCGTGTAGCGAGCCGTGGCTGCCGCCGCCGACGTGCGCGGCGCCGCCCCAGTCGAGGAACTCGTAGCCGGGAGCGGCGCTGAGCAGGACCTCGCCCGAGGTGGGGCAGGTCAGCGATGCCCACACGCGGGCGAGCGCGTCGGGGTACTCGGAAGATATAAACACGTCGTCTACGACCCGCGCCGCGAGCGGCGCGAGGCTGCCCTCGATGCTCCACCTGCGACCGCGCGCGTCTGTGACGGTTCCGGTTTCGCCCGGCCCGTCGGTTCCGCCGGCCCCCTCGGGGGCGAAGCGCAGCTCGCCGCGAGCGGGGCTCGCGATCACGGCCTCGCGGGGGGCGTCGTGCGCGTCGCGCTCCAGCCAGATCACCAGGTCGACGCCCTCGAGCGTCGTCGCACGGGCGACGACCGACGCCCGCATCGCGTCGCGCTCGGGCTCGCGCAGCGCGTACACCATCGCGCCGCGCTGAGACGGGCAGACGGCGATCCGGGGCCCACTCACCCCCGTCCCGCTCGCGCCGTCACCACCCTCGAGGCCGCCCTTGGGGGCGAGCACGCCGAGCTCAGCGAGCTCGCGCTGGAGCGAGATCGTCCGCTCGACGGGCGCCTGGGAGTGGTCGGCCATCGCGATCACCGCGTGCTCCTCGAGAAACCTGTCGATGCCGCCGCCGGCGTTGAAGACGCGCGCGAGCTGCAGGTCGGCCTGGGCGATCGAGTGGAGCTGGCCTTCGGGGCCATGCTTGTGGGAGTACCAGTCGTTGTCGGGGAGCGAGAGGAGGAGGAAATCGAACAGGTCGTGCTCGACCAGATAGGAGGAAACGCAGCCGGTGTGACGGTCGCGCACCCCCGGCATGCCGAGGCCCGAGCGGCAGCCGGTCGGGCGCGAGGCGAAGATGTCGGCGTAGAACAGCTCGCGCGGGCCCATCACCGGGTGGCGCATGAGGCGCGAGGCGAAGCGCGTCAGCGCGGTGTCTTTCTGGGGCTCGTGGCGGTGGCGACCGCGGTACATCAGGTAGGTCGTGCCGGCGGTTCGGACGTTGACGTCGTCGAGGGACTCGAACACCGTCGGCGTGTCGGGGGAGAGGTGCGCGCGGTTCATGTTGTAGACCGTGTCCGTCAGCTGCCGGACGATCCCGAAGCGCTGCGCCGCACGGAAGCTCGAGCCGTACTCGACGTAGCGATGCTCGTCGCGGTGAAACCAGTTCATGCCCGGGATCAGATGCTCGTCCTGGGCCGTGCCGGTGACGATCGAGGCCGCGCAGACGGGAGTGACGGAGGGGAACGCGGCGACGCAGTCGGGGATATAGCGGCCGCGCTCCATCAACGTCGCGAGCACCGGCGCGACGCCGGCGGCGACCGCCCGCTCGAGCATCGCGGGCGCCATCGCGTCGATCACGCAGAGGACGAGCTTCTTGGCGCTCACCGGCCGAGGATGCGTAGGCCGGCGTACTTCTCGCCGGAGCGCCGGCGGGTGCGCACGAGGAGGAGGACGAGGAGCGCGGGGAGCACGTAGCCGAGTGGGTGCAGCAGGCAGACGAGCGCCGCACACAGCAGCGCGACCGCGTCGAGGTAGATCGTCAGCGCTTCCCGCGCGGCGCGGTCGGGGAGACGAGCGCGGGCGCCGAGCACGATCAGTCCCGACGCACGCTGCGCGATGCCCACGACAAGGAGTCCGCCGAGTACCCCCGGCCAGGCGCTGTCGCCATGTGCGGCGAGCGTGCCCCCAAACAACAGCGCACCCGCGCCGAACGCCAGGCCGGTGAGCGAGGCGGCGAGTGGATCGTTGCGACGAGATCGATCGCTTGGGTCAACTATCGGCGTAAGTTGCAAGCGGAGCTGCAGGACGTAGGCGAGCACCAACGTCAGGACGACGATCGCCAGCCACCAGCCCGACATCAGGAAGCGGAATGGGTTGTGGGCGAAGCTGACCCCCAGCGCAGATGAGGAGGCTAGGGCGCCCGCGAGCAGCACCGGCAGGAACGGGCGCAGCCCGCAGGCGGCGGCGAGACCGAGACCGAGACCGATGTAGAAGAAGAGGCCGTTCATATTTCGTGCGCTACCGTTGCGAGGCGCCATGACGATAGCCCACGCACCCGAAGGTCAGGGCGGTCGTTCCGGCGCAAGGTTCTGCAAGCGTGGCGCCGAATAGAGGCGTAGAGAAATGGATCGATCGATCGGCGGATCTCACGGAGGGCGGCGGGGCCGCGAGACCGCGCACGAGCTCGCGCGCTACGAGGCGCTGTTCGCGGCGCGCACGCGCGGGATGAAAAGCTCGGCGATGCGCGAGATGATGGCGCTGACCGAACGCCCCGACGTGATCTCGCTGGCGGGCGGGCTGCCGGATACGAGCACGTTCGCGCCCGAGCTCTACGCGAAGCTGATGAGCCAGGTCGCGGCCGAGTCGACGGCGCGCGCGCTGCAGTACGGCCCGACCGAGGGGATGGCGGTCGCCGCCGACTGCATCGCCGAGGTGATGGCCGCCGAGGGCACCTCGATCGACCCCGCGGACGTGATCGTCACGACCGGCGGACAGCAGGTGATCGACCTCGTCTGCAAGGCGCTGATCGATCCGGGCGACGTGATCGTCGCCGAGGCGCCGACCTACCCGGGCGCGGTGCCGACGTTCGGCGCCTACCAGGCCGACGTCGTGCAGATCGAGATCGACTCCGGCGGGATGCCGATCGATGAGCTGGAGGCGGCGCTCGACCGGCTTGCCGCGGAGGGCCGCCGGCCGAAGTTCATCTACACGATCCCCAACTTCCAGAACCCCGGCGGGGTGACGATGTCGCTGCCGCGGCGGCGGCGGCTGATCGAGGTCGCGCGCGAACGCGAGCTGCTGGTGCTCGAGGACAACCCCTACGGGCTGCTGCGCTACGAAGGCGAGCCGCTGCCGACGCTCTACTCGCTCGACGCCACGCCCGGCGCGATCGACGGAGCATCGCCCGCCCCGAGCGGCCGGCCCATCCGCGACGGTGGTGTAGACGGCGGGGCCTCCTCGGATCTGGTCATCTACCTCGGGACGTTCTCGAAGATCCTCTCCCCGGGCCTGCGCCTCGGCTGGGCGGTGGCGCCTCACGCGGTGCTCGAGAAGCTCAACCTCGGCAAACAGGGCGCCGACCTGTGCAGCTCGCCGATGACCCAGCTGTTCGTCGCCGCCTACTTCGCCGAGCGTGGGGCCGACGGTCGTCCGGCCTGGATCGAATACGTCGAGTGCCTGCGGGGTCTATACCGGCGGCGCCGCGACGTGATGCTGGAGTCGCTGGAGGAGCACTTCGGTGGGCGGGCTTCGTGGACGCGACCCGAGGGCGGGCTGTTCATCTGGGCGACGCTCGACGGCGTCGACACGACCGACCTGATGGGGAGCAGCAAAGGCGTCGCGTTTGTGCCGGGACGCTCGGCCTACATGGACGTGGACGGACGCAGGGGCGCCAACTCGATGCGACTGAACTTCGCGGGCGTGCCGGAGGAGGACATCCGCGAGGGCATCCGCCGCATCAGCGCGATCGTGGGACCGGATACAGGCCTGCTGATGGACACATTGAACGGCTCCCTGCCCGTGACTCAGCCGAGCGATGGGGGAACCGAGACCGCCACCGGTGGGTCCGACACTGCCGGGAAGGACGCAGGGCTGGCCGATGTGGTGGAGCTACCACGCCGCCCCGAGCAGGACTCGCCGTCGCGGCGGCGCCAGGATCGATGAGCGGCGGCCCCAAGAAGGTCGCAGTCCTCAAGGGCGGCGGGTCGTTGGAGCGAACCGTGTCGCTGCGCTCGGGCGCGCGGGCGCAGAGCGCGTTGCGCCAGCTCGGTCACGAGGTCGTGGCGATCGACGTCGGGCCAGATCTCGTGGCACAGTTGTTGGAGGCCCAGCCCGACGCGGCGTTCGTCGCGTTGCACGGCAGCGACGGGGAGGACGGAACCGTGCAGGGGCTGCTCGAGGCGATCGGCGTTCCCTACACCGGCTCGGGCCCGGCGGCGTGCATGCGCTGCACGGACAAGGCTTTGGCGAAGTACCTGATGCGCGAGGCCGGCATCCCCACGCCCGCGTTCGCCGCGTTCAAGGAGAGCGCGATCAAAGAGCTCGGCGTCGCGGCGTCGCTACCGGGCCTCGCGCGGAGCATCGGCTTTCCGCTCGTCGCCAAGCCGGCCAGCCAGGGCTCGGCGCTGGGCGTCAAGTTCGCGCGCTCCGCGCCGGAGCTGCCGGGGGCGATCGTGGGGGCGCTGTCGTATGACCGGAAGGTCGTGATCGAGCGCTACATCAAGGGGCGCGATCTGGCCGTGTCGGTGCTCGACGCACCGAACGGAAGCCCACCGCCGGATGAGTCCGGTACCGAGCCCATGGCGCCCGGCGGCGAGTCGGTCGCGGCCCGCAAGGAGCCCGTGGCGCTGCCGGTCGTCGAGGCGATCCCGCGCGAAGAGGAGTTCTACAACTACGAGTCGCGCTACGAGATCGGCATGACCACGTTCGTCTGCCCGGCCGAGCTGCCCGACGGAGCAACCGAGCGCGCGCAGGAACTGGCCCTGGAGACATACAAGCTGCTTGGATGCCACGGCGTCGCTCGTGTAGATCTGATGCTGGAGGAGGAGACCGGCGAGCTCACCGTGCTCGAGACGAACGTCGTCCCGGGGCTCACCGAAACGAGCCTCCTGCCGCTGGCGGCGGACGCGGCGGAGATCTGGCTGAATCTCTTGGTGCAGCGGATCCTCGACAGCGCGTTTACACGCTAGGAGTCGCCCGCGGCGAAGTCCTCTGGCGATACGTGGTCGAGGAACTCCTTGAACTTCTCGACGACGTCCTCCGACTCGTCGACGTTGTGCTCGAACTCGATCGCCGACTCGGAGAGCACCTCGTCGGCGGCGTAGATCGGGGCGCCGGAGCGGACCGCGAGCGCGATCGCGTCGCTCGGGCGGGAGTCGATCTCGAGCTCGCGTCCGGCCACGTTGAGCGTGATCGAGGCGAAGAAGGTGTTCTCACGCAGCTCCGTCACCGACACCTGCGTGCACTTCACGTCGAGCTCGCCGAGGATGTCGCAGAGCAGGTCGTGGGTCATCGGCCGGGGAGTGCCGGCGCCCTGGAGCTTCATCAGGATCGAGGCGGCCTCGGGGTGCCCGATCCAGATCGGCAGGAACTTGTTGCCGTCGGCGGTCTTCAAGAGCACGATCGGCTGCTTGCCAACCATGTCGAAACTGACACCGTAGATGACCATCTCCTGCAACGGAATCCTCCAAGTGGGGAAAGTCCAGAGTACCTCGCTCGGGTTACGTGCGAAAGCTCCAGAGCTTGTTGCCCAAGAAGTTCAACGGCATCGACGCGGCCACCGCGAGCGCCTGGGCGGGGACCTTGGCGAAGCCCGCGCCCTCCACCAGCACAGTCAGCAGCAGCAGGCTGAAACCCTCGGCCACGAGGCTCACGAGCAGGAAGCGCAGCGCCTGGAAGTGTGCCCTGCCGGCGCGCGCGTCGAACGTCCAGATCCGGTTGAGCACGAAGTTGTTCGCCACCGCCACCAGCCAAGCGATCACCGATGCCGCTCGATAGTCGAGCATTGCGTAGTGCACGACAGCCGCATACACGACCAGGTTGACCGCGAAGCCCACCCCGCCGACCAGGCCAAAACGGACCAGCTGCAGCCAGTTGGCCGGTCGTCGCATCCCGTGGAGGAGGCGAATGTGCGTGCGGATCTCCACGGCCGTCGCCTCGTCGCGCATTCCCCCCAGGGTAGCGGCACGGCTGGGGGGATGCTCCCGCTAGCCTACCCTCCGTGAGATCGTGGCCAAAGAAGCCGATCGCCGGCTGTGGCTGCCTGCTTCTCGTGGCGGCGCTCGCCGGCTGCGGCTCCTCCGGCGGGCACGGCGCCACGACGAGCGCCACCTCAGACCCGCCAGGCACGACCGCAAGCACGTCTGGCGCGCGCGGTGGAAAGACGGATCCGTCGGGGGCGAAGGCCGACCCGGCGAGCACGAAGACGGGCGCCTCCGCGGGCGCCTCCGGCGTGAAGACGGCGACCGTGAAGACCCCCAACGGGCGGGTCGAGGTCGTCGAGGTCCGCGATCCGGAAGAAGCCAAGAGCTTCCCCCTGCCGGCGTCGACTCAACATCGCTCCGCCAGCACGCCGAGCGTGGCGGGCGAAGCCGCGGTGGCGGCGGGAGCGCCTTCCGATGCCGAAATCAAGCGCGAGCTGAAAGAGATGCACGCGGTCGAACGCGCGGCGGCGCAGACGCAACGGCGCGAGCTCACCCCCGTTGCCGGTGGCGAGTCGGTCGGCGGGAGCGGCACGATCCCGATCCCATCCGGCGTTCCGGAAGCCGTCCAGCGGGTGATCGCCGGCGGCAACGCGATCGCCGACTTCCCCTACATCTGGGGCGGCGGGCACGCGTCGTTCGTCGCCAACGGCTACGACTGCTCCGGCTCGGTCAGCTATGCGCTGGCCGCGGGCGGGCTACTCAGCGCCCCGCTCGTCTCGGGCGACCTCGCCAGCTGGGGCGAACCGGGCCCGGGCCGCTGGATCACGATCTACGCCAACGCCGGGCACACGTTCATGGATGTCGACGGCATGTGGTTCGACACCGCCGGGCGCTCGGGGCCCTACGCCTCGCGCTGGCTGGTGGCGACGCCTTCTTTGGAAGGCTACGCCGTGCGCCACCCGCAGGGCATGTAGATGGCACGTATAGCCTTCGTCGCTCTTTGTCCTCGGGCTTGCCTTGGCTACCAGCCGAGGCACGGTGGGTGGGCCTCTTCCCCGATCGGCTCGACTCTACGCACCATCTAAGGGATTGATCTCAGCGCGAGAGCGTGACGGTGCTGATCACCGTCGTCGTCTGCGGGCTGTGCGAGGAGGCGTTGCGCACGATCAGCCTGATCGTCAGCGGCACGCTCCGCAGTTTCCGCAGTTTCGACGCGGTCTTCTTGCCGAACTTGATCTTCACCGCGTTCCTGCCACCCTTCGTCGTCACCAGGATCGCTTTCGCGATCACAATCGACGGCACCGAGCCGGGGGCCATGCCGGTCGCGGCGGGGCCGTGCAGGCCGACGCGCTTCGCGAGGCTGCTCGCGAGCAGCACCTGGAACTGACCGGCGACCTGCTCGTTCACCGAGTAGCTGATCACGAGGCCCTTCTTCAGGACGGTCTTCAGGGAGCGGGAGACGACGGCGGCGCTGGCGACGGGGCCGGGGATCGGTTTGGCGGGGGATGAGCCGGCGCCTGATGTTGTGCCGCTCGCTCCGGTTGTGGTCCCCGTGGTGCTCGTGCTGGAGGTTGCAGGACCCGGCGGGCTGGAGGGCTGGGGTTCGGGTTCGCCGGCAACGGTGATCGCGTTGGTCACGCTTGCTTTGTTGCCACCGGTGTCGGTGACAGTGAGCGTGACTTCATATGTGCCACCGTACTGGTAGGAATGAAAGACGCTCGGCATGTCCACGGGCGACGCGCCCGGAGGATAGCTGGAGGTGGTCTGGCTGCCATCGCCAAAGTTCCACGAATACGTTGGGTAGGTCAAGTACGGACCCGCTTTGCCGAAGCCCTCGCCGGCGTCGAGTGTGATATCCGACTCGGCGCCATCGAAGCCCACTATTTCCCCAGTATTGACTGGGTTGGGCAAGGTGAACTGTGGTTTGAGCGTGGCACCGGGCAGGCACGGAATCCCGGGATAGTCCTGCTTCAGGGCGGCGAGGTTGAAGGCGTCGTTGAGGTAGTAGTTTCCCCCGGACAATGACTGATTAAAGAGCGTCCCGGCGAACGTTTCAGGGCTGGCGGTGACGGAGCCACCGAGCTCGCGGGCGAAAAAGTCGCGACACTCATCAGTCGCCTCATTGCCGGCCGAGTCATGCCACGCGTTCAGCAGTGGGTCGGTGACGGTGTTCTGCTGCTCGACGGCGACCTGATTGATGATCAAATCGGCCAGCCCGGTGTCATGTGACCCGTCGGGCCCGAGGCCTGCTGCTTGGTTGGGCTCCTGCTCGACCGGCGGGCTCTCCGGTTCCTCAATCGGATTGCTGCTTGGGTTGTAACCCCCGTCCTGACATTCATATGCCGGTGCCTCGTCGAAAAGATGGTAGTCGCCAAGACCCCCGGCGGTCCAGGGGATCACCGCGTAGAGGATGGTTTCCGCGTTACCTTCCACGGGACTGGTCGAGCTGATCGCCGAGTGGTAGCTGCAGAATCCGTTTGGCGAGCCGAGCGTGTCGGAGCAGTATGAGGTGAGCGACCCGCCCGCTTCGGTGCAGACCGTCACACCCGGAGGAGTCAACAGATAGAAGATCGTGCCCATCCCGGTCTGCAATTTGTTTTGCGAGATGACCGCCCGGAGTTCTTCCTGAAGTTGCTTGTTGGTGAGACAAGCGACGTTGTCGAGCTGAGCCCTCGGTTCGGCATAACTACCGACTGTGTCGGGATCGACGCAGCCACTCGTGGGGTATGGTTTGGTGTCGACGGTGGCGCCATGGAACGTCGAGTTGTAGGCAGCCCGCTGGTTGGTTTTGTCCGTGTATTGACCGTTGACCGCGTAGACGTCGCTCAGTGTCCCGCTCTGGCTGCCAACGTTTTGGAGAAACGTGTCGATCAAATGTTGCCAGTCTCCGTGATAGCCATATTCAGGGTCCCAGTAGATCGCGTAGGTTGCATTGGAGTGCATCACCGGGCTGCCTTCAGCGTTGGCGAAAGTCTTGACTGAAGCTCCGTTGCCGTCGAGAAGCGAGGTGCTACGCGGCTGAGCCCCGATCATGATCGTGCCTGAACCCGTGGGGACTGCCTTCACGACGGCCGACGCGCGCGGCGTGACGATCAGCAGCGCGGCGAGCGCGGCGGCGAACAGTAGGGCCAAGCGGAGAGCGCGGAGGCGGGCGACGACGGGCGGGGGGAGCGTGCGAGCGATGTGGTCCACGAGCCCATCATCGGCAGCCCCCGCCCGATGCCTTAGCCCCGGCGGACACCGCTCGCCGGACGACCGGTCAGACCGTTCTCGCTACGCCTCCTCCCTCGCGGTCGCCCTGGGCCGCGAGTTCAGCGTGATTGTGAGCGGCGGAGCCCCGGTGCCAGGGTCTGCTGCACGATGCGACGCAGATCCGCCTGGGAGTGAGCAGCTCGATGGGCTTGCAGGTAGACGAGCTTCTGCCATTGGACCCGGTCGAACTGGGGTGGTTGGGCGAGCTTGCCGATGACGGCGTCGACGCTGGGGAAGGGTCTGTATGTGTCCGGTTGCAGGCGGCGCATCAGTGCGAGCTTGGCGTGAAGCACTTCGCGCAGTTGCGGGTAGGCAAACGCCAGCGGCGAGCCCGTGGTCTGCGCGGCGATCGTGATCCAGGCGGCGTCGGCGTAGTGCTTGACCAGGCCGTGTACGCACCAGCCGAGGATCTTCTCGGCCAGCGCCTCCACAGGGTCCATCACCCAAACGGTCGGGGGCTCGTCCCATAGACCCAGCGAGTAGGGGGTTGCGACAGGCACCTCCCGGCCATCGAGCAGCAACCCTCGGAAGGAGATGTCGGCCTTGAATTGCCTGTCCTGCTCGGCCAGCACGATGCTGGTGAAGGCCGCGTCGAAGCGGATCGGCTCGACCTGCATCAACGTCTCGCGGTGGTCGGCGGCCCTCGCCGCAGTCGGGATGATGTCGAGGTTCTCGTCGCTGTAGCGCAGCAGCTCTGTCATCGACGCTGGCGGGTCGACGGTCTCGGCGGAGGTCGAGAAGTCGGCGTCGTAGACGGTGAAGCGCGGACTGCCAAAGCAGCGCAGAGCCATCGAGCCCGACAGCACGCTGCGCTTGTTGAAGAACCGCTTGGCGCGCAGGTTCAGCAGCTCTACCACGCGCACGATGTCGCGGATGAGCACCGGCGCCTGCAGGTCGTGCAGGCCGGCCTGTTCGCGCAACCGCTCGTCCTCGGGGTAGTCGATCATCCGATCGCCGTGGCGTCGAGCCATCCGCGCAGCTGCTCGGCGGGGACGTTGACCAGCACGCCGGTCCGTGAATCCCGCGTCGCCTCTTTGAGAGTCATGCCGTACCCGTTGGGGCGGTCCAGGGGCGTGGGAGCGCCTTTGACGTCGAGTTCCGGGAGATCCTCGGTGAGGATGTGTTCGTGTCCGGTGCTGATGAGCAGGTAGGCAACACGTCGCGCGGTGGCCGTACCCAGTCGTTTGGCGATCGTCCATACCGTCGCCCAGCCCACCTGCTCGTGCTCGGCCGCGCGCGTCCAACTGGAGATGACGGTCTCGATACCGCCGCTCAGCTCGGGGCGCAGCAGGCCATCGACGAGGGTCCGCTCGATCGTGGAGCGCCAGACGAACTCCTTCAGGCCCGATTGCACGCGCACCCGTTCACGCTCGCCCTCCTGGCTCGGCCAGCGCGAAGGCGAGAGACGCACGAGCCTGAGCTGACTGTCCGCCAGCGACACGGTCGTGAGGTCCGTCGGGCTGTCCTGCTTGATTGCTGCGTACAGCGTTGATGTATGCAGATCGGTGAGGCGGTGGGCGATCAGAGCGCTCAAGAACCCGAGGTAGTACTCGCCCTGTCCGCGCAACACCAGATCGACGAGCAACTCCGCGGCGGCGGCCTGGTCTATGCCATCAGTCGCGCGTGGGGCGACCACGTACTGTCCGCGCAGGACCCGGTACAGCGACTTGCGGGCCGTCATCCTGTCCAGCAGCCGAGCGTAGTGCGGCGTGATCTCCGCGAGCCACGCACGGTCCCCGGGCAGGCTGACCGTACGGCGCTTGGCCGCCGCGACATGCTCGAGGACTGCTGATGCCTCTGGGGAGACCGTTCGGGGCGAGACACTCATGATATGCCGACTGTATCCGAATTACGGACCGTGGTGGTCTTGTAGCCGTATAGATCTATGGGATGGGCTATTCCTACCCGTAAAGAAGACCCCCCCAGTCCCTTTACCGGACGAGGAGTAGGCGGCTGCCGTGCAGCTGGTCACTGCGCCTGTCCGCGTTTGGTTCGCGCAGCCTGGCCCGGTAGTCGAACCGGCGCAGGACCGGAACTTCGTCCGGACGGGAAGAGATTGGGTCCCTCAGGGAGGGTGCGCGGCCTGATGGCCGGCCCGAAGTTTCCGACCTGCTTTGGCCGAGAACAGCAAAATGGGCGATCCAGGACTCGAACCTGGGACCTCTTCCTTATCAGAGAAGCGCTCTAACCATCTGAGCTAATCGCCCGCGGCGGCCGATTCTAGCGACCGGCCCCAGACCGGCTTTGGACGGGGCTCAGGCGACCGCACGCGGGCGCAGCCGCCGTGCGAGCTCGAGCGCCTCCTCAGGGCCGGCGAACTCGATCTCCGCACGGTAACCGCCACCCCGGGTCGGCTTAACCTGCACATCCGCGCCGAGCGCGCCACCGAGCGCCTCGGCGATCTCCCGCGCCGCCTCCTCCTGGTCGGGATGGGATGCCCGGCCACCGCGCTGCTCGCCCTTGGCCCCGCCCTTGCGAGCACCGCCCGTACCGGCACCAGCGTCGGCGTTACTCGCGCGCGCGCGCGCTTCCACCACTCTCACCGACCACCCCTCCGCGACCGCTGTCCGCGCGAGGCTCCTGCGCACGCTGTGGTCCCCGGCCAGCAGCAGCGCCCTGCCGTGGCCCTCGCTCAGGCTGCCCTGCTCGAGCTGCTCGAGCACCTCGTCGGGCAGGTCGAGCAGGCGCATCAGGTTGCTGACGGCGACGCGGCCGCGACCGACGCGCCGGCCGACATCCTCGCGCGTCAGGCCGAGCTCCTCGACGAGCGCCGCGCAGGCGCGGGCCTCCTCGACCGGGTTGAGGTCCTCGCGCGCCATGTTCTCGATCAGCGCGAGCTCCAGGGACTCGGCGTCGTCGCGCGGGCGTACGAGCGCCGGGATCTTCTCCAGGCCGGCGATCTGCGCCGCCCGCCAGCGGCGCTCGCCGGCGACGAGCTCATACGTGCCGCCGGGCTTCGCGCGCACGAGCACCGGCTGCAGCACCCCGCGCTCGCCGAGCGATCCCGCGAGCGCCTGCAGCGCCTCCTCGTCAAACCGCCGGCGCGGTTGCTTGGGATTCGCGACGATCAGCTCGACCGGCAGCTCGCGCAGCTCGTCCGCCGATGCCTCTCCTCCCCCGCCCGACACCGACAGGATCGCGTCCAGGCCTCTCCCCATCCCTCGCTTTGGCGGGGTCATCTCGCCCTCCCAGCCACGCCTCTGAGCGGCGTGTCGGCGCGGACTCGCAAGGAAGAGGCCAGGGGACAGTGCTCGGCACGGCCCCGGGCCGATGACGCCGCGAGGGCGTGATCAACACGCCGCTCAGCCACGCGCTGCTACCTCCTTTGCGAGCTCGAAATAAGCTGCGGCGCCCGCACTGTGCGGGTCGTGATGGGTGACCGGCAACCCGTAGCTCGGCGCCTCTCCGACCCGTACGTTGCGCGGGATCACGGTGTCGAACACGAGCTCCGGGAAGTGCTCGCGGACCTCGCGCTCCACATCCCGGCCCAGCCGGGTGCGCGAGTCGTGCATCGTCAACAGCATCCCGGCGACCGTCAAGCGCGGGTTCAGCTCGCGTTGCACAAGCGCGAGCGTCTCCAGCAGCCCCGCGAGGCCCTCCAGCGCGAAGTACTCGGTCTGCACCGGCACGATCACCCGGTCGGCCGCCACCAGCGCGCTCACCGTCAGCGGCCCGAGCGAGGGCGGGCAGTCGAGCAGGATGAACTCAAACATGCCCCGCACCGGCTCCAGGCACTCGCCCAGGAGCTGCTCGAACCCCTCGATCCTCGGCAACTCGACGTTCGCGCCCGCGAGGCCCGGACCCGCCGGCAGCACCTGCAGACCCGGGATCGCCGTGTCCACCAGAGCCTCTGTCGCTGCCACATCGCCCGTCAACACCTCGTACAGACCGGGCACCTGCGACCGCGAGAGACCCAACCCGACGGTGGCGTTCGCCTGCGGATCGACGTCGACGAGCAGCGTCCCCCGCCCGGCCTCGGCGATACACGCGGCGACGTTCACCGCCGTCGTCGTCTTGCCAACCCCGCCCTTCTGGTTGGCGATCGCATACACCTTGCCCACGCGGGAGACTCTAGCCCCCGAGGGGACGCTTGCGTGCGACGCCCACCCGGCGGGGAAAACGCGTCGGGGTCTCGGCGACCTTTTCGAAAACGTGCAGGTGGTGGTCGCGCGCGGCCTCGTATGGCTCGGTGCGGCGGATCTCCAGCCGACGCATGCCCAACTGCTCGGCCCCGCACAGTGCGTCGGTCTCCTCGTCGACGCTACGTCGGCCCCGCCAGTCAACCAACACCCCACCCATCTGCAACAACGGCGCCGCGTACTCGAGCACCACCGGTTGCGCAGCCAGAGCGCGAGCCACAACCACACCGTTGCGTTTCAGCCCCTCGCCCCACTCCTCCACCCGAGTACAAACGACACGAGCATTCTCAATCCCCGCCGCCGTTCGTAACCGCTCGATAAACGCACACTTGCGTGCCTGGCTCTCCACCAAACTGACTTCGGCCTCCGGGACAGCAACCGCCAGCACCAGCCCGGGAAATCCGGCCCCAGCGCCGAGATCGGCGATCGTGCCCGCCGCGCGTACAGCACCCAGCTCCAGCGCAGCCAGCGAGTCGGCCAGATGAACGTCAATTGCGAGTCTTGCGTCGCGTACCGTCGTGGGGGCGTGCTCGTCTTCCGCCAAACCACTCAGCACCGCATCCAACTGGTCCAACTGACGATCACCCAACTCATAAAGCTCACCAAGCATGGGCAGCGACGATGGTCTCACAGGGAGGGCCTAACTCCGCCTCGGTGCGACCGGGACGGTTGTTTCACCGGGAACGCATGATTTCACGTGAAACCCTCCGGCCCTCCGCCGCACACAAACCGCGGGGGGTCAACCTTCGAGCGGCGAGACCACCAACCGCCGCTCGGGCTCGTCGCCCTCGCTGTGCGTCTCAACGCCGCCGAGCTCGCGCAGGAACTCGTGGACGATCCGCCGCTCCGCCGCCGGCATCGGCTCGAGCTCGACCGGGCGCCCGGTGCCGATAACCTGCTCGGCGGCCTGCTCGGCGTCGGCCTGCAGGGTCTCGACGCGGCGCTGCCGGTAGCCGTCCGCGTCGACGACGACGCGCACCGGCGAGGGGCCCTCGCGAAACACGATCCGCTGAGCCAGGTGCTGAACGGCGTCGATCGTCTGGCCGCGCCGGCCGATGAACAGGCCGACATCGTCTCCGCGCAGAGAGCCCCTCAGTACCCCATCGGCCTCCTGCACGTCGATCTCGGCGTCCAGCCCCAATCCGTCGACCACCTCCTCGAGCAGCTCCCCGAGCGCCTCTGCCGGCTCCAACTCCTCGCCGGAGTCGGGGTCGGGGTCGGGGTCGGCACTGAGGTTGGGTTCGGCGCTGGGATCTACTGTCGCGGGGTCCTCGTCTCTCATCTGCGACGCCCGGAACGCTTCTTCTTCTTACGTGGCGAGCGCGGCGGGGGCGACGTGGAGATTCCGCCACCCGTCGCAGCGATCGCGACAGCAGGCTCGGCAGATGTGCGCGCGCGGCCGTTGGGGGACTCCAACTTCGCGGCTTTCGGAGGCGCGGGCCCGATGCGGCGGCGGATGAAGTACTGCTGGACGATCGTCCAGACGTTCGTCGTGATCCAGTACACCAGCAGGCCGGCCGGGTAGCGGAACAGGAACGCGACGATCACCAGCGGCAGCAGCAGCATCATGCGGCGCTGGTTTGGGTCGGCCGAGGCTGTCGCCATCAGCGTCGAGACGATCTGCGAGGCGATGTAGAGGGCGATCAGCACAATCAAGACAGCGCCGGTCGCCTTCGAGGTGATGTCCGGGATGAACAGGAACTTGGCCGACCCCTGATAGACGGCGTTGCAACCGGTTTCGGTCAGCCCCGCGACCGTGTGGCCCATGACCTTGACGGCGTGTTCGGGGATCTGGCTGTTCGACATGATCGGACGGTGGAGTTCGCGCGTGTAGTGCTCGCGCAGCTGCGGGCCGCAGATGTCGAACTTCAGGTCGGTGCGGAGCATGTAGAAGAGCGAGATAAACACCGGCAGCTGCAGGGCGAAGGGCAGGCAGGATGCGAGCGGGTTGATCTTGTTCTCCTTGTAGAACTTCATGATCTCCTGCTGCTGGCGCTGTTTGTCCTCGGCGTACTTCTCTTTGATCGCCTTCATCTCCGGCGCCAGTCGCTGCATTTCCTGCATCGACTTCAGCTGCCTGAAGGTCACGGGCACGAGGATCGCTCGAATCAGCACGGTCAGCCCGACAATCGCCAGACCCCAACTGCCACCCACGAGGTGGGCATGGATAAACACCATGATCGACTCGAACAGGCTGATCAGGGGCGAGAACGCCTGCTCGATGATGTTCGCGGAGATGGGCATACGCTTTGCGGGGGTCAGGCTCTCTGTGCTAGGTGGCTGCGGTAGGTCTGCGCGCGGCTGTGGTTTGGGTTGACGCCTGGGTGCGGCTGCCAGCCCCTAGGAGCCATGCGCCCGCTCAGCCCGAGAACCAACTTTGAATACACGCTGGTCCTCGACTGGATCGTACCCGCCGTAGCTCCACGGGTTGCACCTGAGCAACCTCCACACGGCGAGCACCGCGCCGCGAAGTATGCCGTACTCGGCGATCGCGTCGACTGCGTAGTGCGAGCACGTCGGCTCGTACTTGCAGCGCCGCGGCAAGGCGGGCGAGAGCACCCGCTGGTATGCGACGATCGGCGCGACGGCCACGGCACGGGCGATCCTACGCGTCGTGGAAGCGCCAGGCGATGCGCTCGCGCCCGGACGAGCGGGGCTCACGACCGCCCCTCGGTCCCCTCGGTCCCAGCGGTCCCAGCGGTCGCGGCAGGCGCCGGGGTCACGGCAGGGGCGCCGCGAAGACCGGCACGTGCGATCAACTCCGTGAGCGACGCGTCGATCCCGGCCAGGCCCTCGCGCTCGGCCAGCTCGCGTGCTTGGGGACGGGCGACGAGGACGATGTCCTGGCCCTGACTGAGCTCTGGCTCGGCGCTCGCAAACGCCTCGCGCAGCAGCCGCTTCACACGGTTGCGCTCGACGGCGCCGCCGACCTTGCGCGAGACCGACAACCCCAGGCGCGGGCGCTCCGCCTGGGGGTTGGGAAAGGCGTAGAGCACCAGGTGGCGGTTGGCCGTCGCGCGGCCCTGCCGATAGACGCGCTCGAACTCGGCGCTGCGCGAGAGTCGGCCACGGCTCGTCGATCGCGGCTCCATCGCGCGGGCCGACCTCAGGTGGAGAGGCGCTTACGGCCCTTGTCGCGGCGGCGCTTGAGCAGGAGCCGTCCCGCACGCGTGCGCATACGGCCACGAAACCCGTGGGCACGGGCGCGCTTGCGCTTCTTCGGCTGGTAGGTGCGCTTCATCGTGTGGTTTCTCCACTCCAGACCGCATTCCTGCCAACATCCGCGGCCCGTGGGCGTCCAAGTATAGGCGGCGCGGCCCCGGGCTGAATTTTCTCGCCAATTGCGGTCAGCCGGGTCAACCCGCGAACGCGCGTTGGTTATAGTCGCCAGACCGGGCCGTTCGCGGCCCTCCTCGAATAGACACGATCACTTTCTCCCCGGGAGGAGCGGGTTGACGCTGCCGTGAGCGACGAGCTGGAGCACATATGGTCACGCGTACAGGCAGAGCTTGCACGCGCCGTCGGCGAGGCGACCTATCGCATCTGGCTGGAGGATCTGCGCGCGGACGAGCTCGTCGGAGAGCGCCTGCGCGTCGAGGCTCCGCCACAGGCCAGGGGGTGGATCGAGGCTCGCTTCGGCCGCCTGATCCAGTCGTGCGTCGCGACCGTCCTGGGTCCGGACGTGGCGCTCGAGCTCGTCAGCGGCGAATGCCCAGACGAGCCCGCACACGACGGCTCCGCCATCAGGGAGGGGCGACGGCCAGGATCGCATTCGCGCAACCGACACGAACGCGTCGAGCAACAAATCGACCCGAACCAGAACAACTTCGCGCCACGGTCCGGGCCGCTCGGCAACCCGAAGCTGAGCTTTGACCAGTTCGTGATCGGCGACAGCAACCGTCTGGCGCACGCGGCGGCGCTGACGGTCGCTGAGATGCCTGCGCAGGCCTACAACCCGCTGTTCATCTGCGGACCTCCCGGAGTCGGCAAGACCCACCTGCTGAGCTCGATCGCGACCCTCCTCGTGGCCCACAACCCGGGGCTGATCGTGCGTTGCACGACCGGCGAGGAGTTCACGAACGAGTTCCTCGGAGCGCTCTCCGGCGGGCGCACGGATGGCTTCAAGGCCAGCTTTCGCCTCCTCGACGTGCTCCTCGTCGACGACGTCCAGTTCCTCGAGCGCAAGGCGAAGACCGAGGAGGAGTTCTTCCACACCTTCAACGCCCTCTACGACGCCGGACGGCAGATCGTGCTGAGCTCCGACCGTCCACCCCGCGACCTGCAGGCGCTCGAGGATCGCCTGCGCGAGCGCTTCGAGGCCGGCCTCGTCGCCGACATCAAGCCCCCCGAGCTCGCGACCCGCCTGGCGATCCTGCGCAAGCGCGCGGACCATGACGGCATCGAGCTGGCCGATCCCCAGGTCCTGGAGGCGATCGCCGAGCGCGTCGCGATGAACGTCCGCGCGCTCGAGGGGGCGCTGATCCGGGTCGTGGCCTTCAGCTCGCTCACAGGGCGGAGCCTGACGGTCGAGCTCACGCGCGAGGTGCTCGATGGCCTCTACCCGGCAAACGAGCACTTCGAGCGCCGGCGGCCGAAGTCGGTCCCTGAGATCCAGGCAGCAGTAGGCGAGCACTTTGGCCTGTCCCCCGAGGAGCTTCTCTCCACTGCCCGCACCGCCCGGATCGCCTGGCCACGGCAGGTGGCGATGTACTTGGCGCGCGAGCTGACCGGCGAGTCGCTTCCCTCGATCGGACGGCACTTTGGCGGGCGCGACCACACGACAGTGCTCCACGCCTGGCGTCGCACGGGCGCGCGCATCCTCACCGACGACGTCTCCCGCCAGGCTGTGGAGAAACTGTGCAGCCAACTTGGCGGCGAGCGCCCACAGCCACAGCCAACACCCCCCGACCGGCCAGCCTGAGAGACTTCGCCAGGTATGTCCACAGCCAGTCCACAGCCGATACCGCCGATCCTTCAGCGCACCAGCCAACCGCACAACTACACAACCCCTACTACTCCCTATCTTTTCCTGAAGGTGTATCCATGAAGCTGTCACTCTCAGCAGCGGAGCTGTTGACCCAACTGCAGACGGTCACCCGTGTGGCCTCGACGCGCAGCGCCGTACAGGCTCTTTCCGGTGTGATGATCTCGGCCCAGGAGGGATCCCCGCCGGAGCTGCTCGCCACAGACATGGAGATCGGCCTGCGAGTTCCCCTCGCCGCAGAGATGCTCAGCCCCGGCAGCGCCGTGCTGCCGGCCCGCCTCCTACTCGACGTCGCCCGCTCGCTCCCAGCCGACCAGCTGACCCTCGAGCTGCGCGCCACTGAGCAGGACGTCGAGCTGATCTCGGGGCCCGCAACGTTCCATCTGCGCACGCTCCGCGCCGAGGACTTCCCAACACTGCCCGAGCCATCGCCGGAGACACGGATCGCGCTGCCGGCCGAGGCGTTCGTGCAGACGATCTCCCGCGTCGCGCGCTCGGCCTCGCGCGACGAGACCCGCCCTGTCCTCACGGGCATCCTGATGTCGGCCTCCGGCCAGGAGCTGCGAATGGTCGCGACCGACTCCTACCGACTGAGCGTCAAGCAGACAGCGCTCGAGGCTCCACTGCAGGGTAGCCTCGAGGCGAACGTGCCGGCCCGTGCCCTGCAAGAGCTGGCACGGATCGCGCAGCAGGCCGAGCACGACGCGCTCGCCGTCAGCGTCGGACAGAACCAGGTTGTCTTCGAGCTTGGGGACATCGTGCTCTCCTCACGTCTGATAGACGGCCAGTTCCCCAACTACCGCCAGCTGCTCCCGGAGTCCGTCGAGCACGAACTGCGCCTCGCGAGCGCTGAGATAACGGGCGTCGCGCGGCGCGTCAGCCTGCTCGCGCAGAAGAACGCGCCGTTGCGTCTCTCCTTCCGCGAGGGCGAGCTCACGATCTCGGCCCAGACCCCCGATGTTGGCGAGGCATCGGAGACGATCCCAGTCGCCTTCCACGGTGAGGCCTTCGAGATCGGCTTCAACCCCGAGTTTCTCCGCGACGGTCTGGAGAGCGTCGAGTCCGACGAGCTCGTCCTGAAGCTGATCAGCCCGTTGCGCCCCGGTCTGATCGAGTCCCCGGACTCGGGCGACTTCGTATACCTGATCATGCCGATCCGGCTGAACGCCTGACCTCATGGCCTGCGCATCTCGGCGTCCTCGGTCGCTCGCGTGCCAAGCACGCCACGCTTCCTGCGTCTTTGATCTGCTTGACCATGAGGTCAGGTCAGGTTTCCTGAGTTACTGAAGTGCGCGTCGTCAGCGTGCAGCTGCGCGACTTCCGTACTTACGCCCGCGCCGAGGCGTATCTCGGCGAGGGTCTCACGGTGGTCCATGGACCGAACGGCGCGGGCAAGTCGAACCTGCTCGAGGCGCTCTACTTCGGCTGCACCGGGCGTTCGCCGCGGACCAGGAACGAGCGCGAGCTGGTGCGCTTCGGCGCCCAGGCCACCCGCGTCGTCGTCGCGCTCGCCGATGGAACGGACGCCCACGAGCTGAGCGTTGGGTTTGAACCCGGCCAGCCCAAGCACATGAGTGCCGACGGCGCGCCCGTGGAGCGCCTGCTCGACGTCGAGACGCGTCCGCTGCTGAGCGTGTTCGTGCCCGACCGGCTGGAGCTGTTGAAGGGCGCCCCCTCCGTACGGCGCGCCCACCTCGACCAGCTCGTGGCCGCGGTATGGCCCGCCCGCGCGGCCGACCGACTCGCCTACTCGCGCGTGCTCGCCCAGCGCAACGCCCTGCTCGGCGGCATCCGCGCCGGGCGCGCCTCGCGCGCGACGATCTCCACCTGGGATCGCCAGCTCGCCGGCGCGGCGATCAGGTTGCGCGACCACCGCGCCGGTGTCGTGTCGCTGCTTGCCGAGCCGTTCTCGGAGCGCACCCGCGAGCTCGGCCTGGCAGGCGAGTCGAACCTCGACTTCCGCCCCCGCTCGCGCGCCGGGGATGAGGAAGAGTTCGTCGCCGAGCTGCAGGCGCGCCTGGCGAGCGACCTCGAGCGCGGCTTCTCCACCCACGGACCCCACCGCGACGAGCTGGCGCTGCTGCGCGACGGGCGCGAGCTGCGCCTGTATGGCTCTCAGGGCGAGCAGCGCCTGGCGCTGCTCGCGATGCTACTCGCCGAGCGCACGGTGCTCGCCCGCGAACGCGGGCGGACGCCGTTGATGCTGCTCGACGACGTGATGAGCGAGCTGGATTCGGAGCGTCGCGAGCTGCTCGCTCGGGAGCTTTCCAGCGGTGGGCAGAGCGTGATCGCCACGACCGATCTCGGTCATGTCCCCGGTGCCGGCGCAGCTGGAGTTACGCGGCTGCGTGTCTCTCCGGGAGCCGTCCTCCAGGAGGCGCTGGCGGCGTGAGGATCGCCCCGCGCTCTCTTTCCACGGCGATCGAGGCGCTGACGGCGAGGATCGCGCCCGCGACGACCCTCGCTCGCGTGCAGGAGGTCTGGGAGGCCGCGGCCGGCCCGGGGATCGCCTCCTCGGCCAGGCCCACGGCTGAGCGTGGCGGTGTCCTCACCGTCACCTGCGCCGCCGCGGTGTGGGCTCAGGAGCTCGACCTGATGTCGGTTGAATTGGTCGAGAAGCTGAACACGGCACTAGGCGAGGACGCGATCCGCGAGCTGCGCTGCAGGACCGGCTGAGTGCGTGTTTGAGGGTGTCTCATCACCGGGTCGCGTTGCTCCGGCGACCCCCGCGAGGCCGATTCGGCGACGTAGGGGCGGGTGGGGTTCCGATCAAAGGCCCTAATACGAAGGAAATCCCTGCAAATACGCATAAAATGGGACTGAATCCCCAACCCCGATGTGCTATAGTTCTGGAAACACTTTCCCCGCCCCGGCCCGCGGTCTTTTGGACTCGGGATTCCGGGGCGTTCTCACGTCATCGAGGGACAATTGACCACAGGCAGCGACAACTCTGACACGGGGGGCGCCACGAAGGGCGGCGTCAACGATCCGTCGATGACGGCCGGCTCCGCCGGCTACGACGCGCAGGACATCACCGTCCTCGAGGGTCTCGAGGCGGTCCGCAAGCGTCCCGGGATGTACATCGGCTCGACCGGCGTGATGGGCCTGCACCACCTCGTCTACGAGGTCGTCGACAACTCCGTCGACGAGGCCCTGGCGGGGTTCTGCACCGAAGTCGCGGTGACGATCCACCCCGACAACTCCGTGACCGTCTTCGACAACGGCCGCGGCATCCCCGTCGCGACGATGGAGAAGGAGGGCAAGCCGGCGGTGGAAGTGGTCCTCACCGTCCTGCACTCGGGCGGCAAGTTCGGTGAGGGCGGCGGCTACAAGGTCTCCGGAGGCCTGCACGGGGTGGGCGTCTCGGTCGTCAACGCGCTCTCCGAGCAGCTGCGTGTGGAGATCTGCCGCGACGGTCACAACTGGTCACAGGAGTACTCGCGCGGCGCTCCGCAGGGCCCGCTGGAGAAGGGCGAGGAGCTGCCGAAGGGCGCCGGCACCAGCAACTCGGTGACGTTCCTCCCCGACGCGGACATCTTCGAGTCGCTCGACTTCGACTTCCACACGCTCGAAGAGCGCCTGCGCGAGACCGCCTTCCTCACGCGCGGGTTGAAGATCTCGATCGTGGACGAGCGCGGCGAGGGCCACTCCGCCGAGTTCCAGTACGAGGGCGGGATCGAGGACTTCGTCGCCTACCTCAACGAGAATAAGGACACGGTCCACCGCAAAGTCATCTTCTTCGCCGGCGAGGGCGATGAAGGCGCCGCGGAGATCGCGATGCAGTGGAACTCCTCCTACCAGGAGTCGATTCACTCGTTCGCGAACAACATCAACACCCGCGAGGGCGGCTCGCACATGTCGGGCTTCCGCTCGGCGCTCACGCGGACGCTCAACAGGTACGCGCGCGAGAAGGGGCTGCTGAAGGAGAAAGAGGACAACCTCTCAGGCGAGGACGTGCGCGAGGGGCTCACGGCCGTGATCTCGGTCAAGTTGCGCGACCCCCAGTTCGAGGGGCAGACGAAGACCAAGCTCGGCAACCCCGGGATGGCGGGTTTCGTCGAGTCGATTGTCAACACGGGGCTGGGCGAGTTTCTCGAGGAGAACCCGTCGGAGGCGCGCGCGGTGATCATGAAGTCCGTCCAAGCGCAGCGCGCCCGCGAGGCCGCGCGCAAGGCACGCGACCTGACCAGGCGCAAGTCGGCGCTGGAGAACTCCACGCTGCCGGGCAAGCTCGCCGACTGCTCGGTCAAGGACCCGTCGCTGGCGGAGCTGTTCGTGGTCGAGGGCGACTCCGCCGGGGGTTCGGCCAAGCAGGGCCGCGACCGCTCGACCCAGGCCGTGCTGCCGCTGCGCGGCAAGATCCTCAACGTCGAGAAGTCGCGCATCGACAAGGTGCTCCAGAACACCGAGATCCAGGCGCTGATCACCGCGATCGGCACCGGCGTGCGCGACGAGTTCAACATCGAGAACGCCCGCTACCACAAGGTCGTGCTGATGACCGACGCCGACGTCGACGGCGCCCACATCCGCACGCTCGTCCTCACATTGCTGTTCCGTGAGATGCAGGAGCTGATCGAGGCCGGCTACGTCTACATCGCCAAGCCCCCGCTCTACAAGCTCAAGCAGGGCGCGCGCGAGCGCTACATCGAAAAGGACTCGGAGCTCGAGGAGATCCTGCTCGCGGACAAGTGGGAGAAGCTCGATGTGTTCGACCGTCACGGCACCCAGTTCAAGCTCACCGAAACCCGCTGGCAGCGCTTCTCCCGGCTGCTCAAGCAGTACGAGGGCTGGTCGTCCTCGCTGCGCGCCGTCCACGGCCACGACATGGTCCAGTTCCTCGAGGAGTCATCGCTGCTCGACGAACAGGTGATGAGCTCGGGCGCGGCGATCGAGGTGCTCAAGCGCATCGGCATCGAGGGCGAGGCGCACGCCACCGAGCTCGTCGACGAGGACCCGCTCGAGATCCGCGTCAAGGCCGTGGAAGCCGCGACCGGCTTCGCCCGCACCCACCGCATCAAGCGCGCGCTGTTCGATTCTCAGGAGTACCGCCAGCTCGCGCGCGTCCACGCTCAGCTGGTCGAGCTAGCCGGCACCCCCCCCTTCGATGTTCGCCTCGGCGATGCCCGCGAGAGCGCGTTGACCTTCGAGGCGCTCCGCGCTGCCGTGATGACAGTCGCCCAGAAGGGCATCAAACTCCAGCGCTTCAAGGGTCTCGGCGAGATGAACGCCGACCAGCTCGGCGAAACCACGATGGCCCCCGCGACGCGCACGCTCGCGCAGGTGACGCTCGAGGACGCCTTCGCCGCCGATCGCATCTTCTCGATGCTGATGGGCGACCAGGTCGAGCCGCGTCGTGCTTTTATCGAGGACAACGCCAGGGCAGTGGCCAATCTCGATGTGTAGGAGGTGAACTACTAAATGGCGACTCCAGAGACACTCTCCGGCGGCAACATCGAACCACGCGCGCTCGAGGAGGAGATGCGCACGGCGTACCTCGACTACGCGATGTCGGTGATCGTCGGCCGCGCGCTACCGGACGTGCGCGATGGTTTGAAGCCGGTCCACCGCCGCGTGCTCTACGCAATGAACGAGCTTGGGCTGGGGCCGACCAGGTCCTACGCCAAGTGCGCAAAGATCGTCGGCGAGGTGATGGGCAACTATCACCCCCACGGCGATTCCGCGATCTACGACACGCTCGTGCGCATGGCCCAGGAGTTCTCGATGCGCAACGAGCTCGTCGACGGCCAGGGCAACTTCGGCTCGATCGACGACGACCCTGCTGCTGCCATGCGGTACACCGAGGCGCGCCTGGCGCGGATCGCCACGGAGATGCTGCGCGACCTCGACATGGACACGGTCGACTTCGCGCCCAACTACGACGGCTCGCGGCGCGAACCGCTGGTGCTGCCCGCACGTTTCCCGAACCTGCTCGTCAACGGCTCATCCGGTATCGCCGTCGGCATGGCGACGAACATCCCGCCGCACAACCTACGCGAGGTGATCGACGCGACGATCGCCTACATCGACGATCCGGAACTGGAGGTCGAGGGCCTGATGCGCCACATCAAGGGCCCGGACTTCCCGACCGGAGGGATCATTCTCGGTCGCGCCGGGATCAAGGATGCCTACGAGACCGGCCGCGGGCGGGTGCGGATTCAGGCGCGCGCGCACATCGAGCCGCTGAAGCAGGGCAAGGAGGCGATCGTCGTCACCGAGCTGCCGTTCATGGTCAAGAAGGGGGGCCCGGGCGGCTTGATCGAAAAGATCGCCGAACTGGTGCGCGAAAAGAAGATCCCCGAGATCTCCGACCTGAACGACTACTCGGACAAGCGCGGGATGCGCCTGATGATCGAGCTCAAGCGCGACGCGATCCCGAAGGTCGTCCTGAACAAGCTCTACAAGCACACGCCGATGCAGAGCACGTTCGGTGTGAACATGGTCGCGCTCGTCGACAACGTCCCGCGCACGCTCAACCTGCGGGCGGTGATCCACAACTACGTGGCCCACCAGCGCGAGGTGATCGTCCGCCGCACCAAGCACGAGCTGTCAGAGAAGGAGGCCCGTGCGCACATCCTCGAGGGGCTGCTGACGGCGCTGGAGCACCTCGACGCGATTATCGAACTGATCCGCGCCTCACGCGACCGCGACGCGGCCCGCGAGCAACTGGTCGAGCGCTTCCAGCTGAGCCACATCCAGGCGACCGCGATCCTCGACCTGCGCCTGTCCCAGCTGACGGCGCTCGAGGCCGATGGGATCAAACAGGAGCACGCCGACGTGACCGAGCGGGTCGCCGAGCTGCGCGCGATCCTCGGCGACGAGTCACGCGTGCTCGCGGTGATCAAGGAGGAGCTGACGGAGATCCGCGAGCGCTTCGGTGACGAGCGCCGCTCGGAGATCACCCACTCCGAGGACGAGATCGACATCGAGGATCTGATCGCCGACCAGCAGATGGTGATCACGATCACCCAGACGGGCTACATCAAGTCGCTGCCGCTGGCCACCTATCGTCAGCAGCAGCGCGGCGGGCGCGGCGTGACCGGGATGGACATGAAGGACGGCGACTTCATCGAGCACCTGTTCGTCTGCTCATCGCACGACTATCTGCTGTTCTTCTCCAACCGCGGCAAGGTCTATCGCTCGAAGGTCTACGAGTTGCCCGAGGCGCAGCGCACCGCGAAGGGCCGCGCGCTCGTCAACATCCTGCCGCTGCGCGAGGGCGAGCGGATCCAGGCCGTGCTCTCGACACGCGACTTCTCCGAGACCAAGTACCTCGTGTTCGCCACGCGCAACGGCCAGGTCAAGAAGACCGAGCTGCTCGCCTACAACACGCCGATGAAAGCCGACGGCATCATCGCGATCAAGATCCGCGACGACGACGAACTGCTCGCGGTCCGCGCGGTCGATCCCGAGGATGAGGTGATCATGACCTCGCGCGCCGGCCTGACCGTGCGCTTCGCGGAGTCCGACGCCCGCGCGATGGGCCGCGACACCACCGGCGTGCGCGGGATGGACGTCGGCAAGGACGGCCGCGTGATCGCGATGGACGTCGCGCGCAACGACATGGACCTGCTCGTCGTCACCGAGAACGGCTACGGCAAGCGCACCCAGATCGGCCAGTACCGCAAGACCAATCGCGGCGCCAAGGGCGTGAAGACGATCAAGCTGACCGAGAAAAAGGGCGGCCTGGCGGGGGCGCTTGTCGTGCGCGAGCACCAGGAGCTGGTGTTCATCTCAGTCGGCGGGATGGTCCAGCGGACCGCCGCCGGCGGCATCTCCCAGCAGGGACGTTCGGCGACCGGGGTGCGCGTGATGAACCTCAAGGAGGACGACGTCGTCTCAGCGATCGCGCTCGTCGTCGACGACGAGGCTGTCGAGCCGGGTGACGCGCCCGTGAGCGGTGAGGTGTCCGCAGACGGCGTCGCGCCAGAGGCACCTGACGTGTTCGGCGACGAGGTGCCTGCCGCGCAGGCCGACGATTCAGACGGCGCCGATGACGAGGTCGCCGGCGCCCCGGAGGATCAATAACGACGGTAAGGACTTGCCCGATGTCACCTCCGTCCGCTACTCTGGCCGGACCAGAGAAAGGAGGTGGTCCGTACGTTAGTTGACAGTCTTCGCGGGACCCTGGAGGTGACCGGCCGCTAGGTCGGAAAGGCTGGACCGCTTAGCGGAATCCAACCCGGGACACCCCGAGACGACCGCCGGTTCTGGTCCCTCCGGCAGCCTCTTTCAAGCCGTTTCGGTCTTTCCAGTCAGAGCAGTGGTTTTCCGCGCGGGGCGTCCTAGTTGGCGCCCCGCGCTTTTTGTCAGGCAGCCTGGGGTAGGTACGCCAGCCATGCCGCTGGGATCGTCGGTGAGGCGACGTGGATAAAGATCTCCGCCCGCGGGATGTGGGGGGCGTGGCGGGGGTGCATGTCCGCCTGCTTGGGCAGCCGGTCGCCCTTGCGGCGATTGCAGGGAGCGCAGGAGGCGACGATGTTCTCCCAACCGGAGGTACCGCCCTTGGAGCGGGGGATCACATGGTCGACCGTGAGGTTTGAGTGCGAGCCGCAGTACTGACATGTCCAACCGTCGCGCGCGAACACCGCTCGACGGGTGATCTTGCGCCGGTGGGCGTCGCGGGGGACGTGGACGTAGCTGACGAGCCTGATCACGACCGGACGCGCGAGCGTGGCGTTCTCGGAGTGCAGCTCCCAGCCGCCCCGCTCCAGCAGCTCGGCCTTGTCCTTCAGCAGCAGCACGACGGCGCGCCGGACCGAGCACACGTTGATCGGCTCATACGTCGCGTTGAGAACGAGCACCCGGCCACTGTCAGGCCCGCGTCGCCGATGCTCGGAAAGCGACACGGACCGGATCGATACAGGTGGAACGGTGGTATCCACTGCGCCGCGAGTGTATCGATCGCCCGGGCCGTTTTGGCCGGAACAGCAGCCCGCCTCGGTCCGCGAGGCCGCCCGTCGCGGCTATCGGGCCGGAGGGTAGGACCCAAGCACGCGTACCTCCTCGCAGATCTCGCGTACGCCGGACACGGCGTCGCTCACGCTCCGCTCGGCCTGCGCGCCGCCTTCGAGATCGACGAAGAACATGTAGTGACCGAGCCGTTCGCGCCGCGGCCGGGACTCGATCTTTGTGAGGTTGATCTCGCGGCGCGCGAACTCGTCCAGACAGCGCACCAGCCAGCCGGGGCTCTCAGCGCCTGGACCCCAGAACACCAGCGAGGTCTTCCACCCACGCCTGCCGCCCCCGCCACTCTCGCCGTCGCGAGCTCCGCGCAGCGGCGCCGGCGTTGGCGCTTTTTCCCCCGGCCGACCCAGCCATACGAAGCGTGTCTCGTTGTCGTCTCGGTCCTGCACGTCCTCGCGCAGGACCGTGCCTCCGTAGATGTCGGCCGCGAGCCTTGTGCCCAGCGCGGCGCGCCCGGGCTGGGTATCCCCGACGACCTCCCGCACCGCCTCGGCGGTCGAGCTGGCGGGAAGCACCCGTGCGTGGGCGAGCTCGCCGTGCAGGAACCGGGCACACTGCCCGGGGACCTGTGGATGGGTGAGGACCGTCTCGATCTCGCACAGCTCGACCGTCTGCGTGGCGATCAACGAGTGCCTGACGGTGAGCAGCGTCTCGCCCACGATCCGCACGTCGTCGGCCTCGTCGGCGAGCAGATCGAGCGTGACGCTGATCGAGCCGTCGAGCGAGTTCTCGATCGGCACGATCGCCCCCTCCAGATCTCCCTCTCGGAGCGCCACGACAGTGTCGTAGATGCTCGCCTGTGGGACGGGCTGCACGGAACCCGGGGCGGCGCCTGAGAGCAGCGCCTCCTCGCTGAAGGTCCCCTCTGGACCCAGATAGCCGACCCTCGGTATCAATCCGCCGGGAGCCCCGAGGGCCCCCTCGGCGGCCCGTGGAACGCGCGCTGCGGGGTCCTCGGATGGTTCCTCAGGCCCCATCGTCGCGCGCCGGCGGGGCAAGTGCCAGGCGCACCGCCTCGGCCTCCTCGGGCGAGAGCTCCAGTTCGCCCTGTCCGCCGAGTACCTGCTTCGCGTAGACACGTGCCTGGTCGCGGTGATGGATGCAGGAGAGGACGATCCCGGACCGCTCTTCATCGAGTAGCGCGATCGACATCGACTGGCGCCCGGAGAGCTCGTTGTAGGCGTCGTAGCGCACCAGCGCGCGGTGGGCGATCGCTCCGCGCAGTGCCAGCTCCGCCCCGGCCAGACGCCCGTCCAGGCGCACGGCGATGTCCTCGACGTATCCCTGCAGCCCCTCGAACGCCTCCTGCATCGCGGCCGCGTGGGCCACCAGGTCGCGCTGAGGACCCTCGCCGAGGACCAGCTTTTGCGCACGTCGCACGCGGCGCATCCCGACCGTGAGCGCCACGCACCCGAGCAGCGCCACGACCGCGATGGCGCCGGCGGCGATCGCGATGATTCCCTGGGTGTCGTCGATCGCCGCGATCATCGCCACAAGTTAGCCGCTGACGATGCAGGTGCGCTTACGCCCCTATCGAGACAGGCCCTTGCCCCCTCATCCGCTTTGTCGCAGGGCCCGACACCGACGCCGGCTTCGGCCCCTATTCGAAGATCCCCAAGAAGGCGCCCTTCGTTCCTTCGTGGTTGGTTTCGCCAGGCACCGGTTCGATCTGGACTTCGATCTTCGCGGCTACGTTGGGTGGAATCCCGGAGACGGGGATTTCGGCGTTGACGGTCTTCTTGGGTTCGGTCGTGTTGATCACGTGGGAGGCCCTCAGCTGTTTGCCTCCAGCCGTCACGTTGACCTCGACCTTCACGTCGGTCTCGGGGAATTCGCCGTCGTTTTCGACCATCACGGTGAAGGTCGGGCTGCTCCCACCGCTGATGTGGTTGAGCGCCGGTTCTCCTTCGAGCGTCTTGGTCCCCACGCTCACCCCCTTGAGCACGCTGCCGTGGTGGCCCGAAGCAACCCCGCCGCTCGCGGAGCTGCCGGCCGGCCGTCCGGTGAGGCGCGCGTAGACGGTCGCCGGTTCGAGCCAGCCGAGGTTTGCCAGGAAGCGGCTGGATGCCGTGCTCTGTCCCTGGACGGCACCCGAGGCGAGCGTCTGCTGGATCAGCGGCGCGACGCGCTGGGAGTAGATCACGTCGGAGGCGAGGAAGATCTCCATGTCGCCCGCGATCAACGTGCTCGCCTGTTTGGCCTTCCCGCCGAGCGCGGTGCGTACGAGGCTCGCGACCTTGGCGAGACCTTCGGCGCGGAAGTCGAGCGCCTGCAGCAGGTCGCGCTGAGCGCCGGTCATCGCGCCCGGCACGCTCAGGCCCTTGGCGGCTGACGCCTGGCTTTGGGCCTGGATGTGCAGTTGGTCCAGCTGGTTCTCCACTTCGAGCGCCGACTTCGAGTTGGCGTCGGCGAGTTCCGAGAAGAATGGCCTGGAGACCTGCTGTTCGGATTCCTGCGCGATCCGGCTCACATCGCGGTTGTAGGTTTCCAGAGACTGCTTCTGTTGGCTTTGCAGGCAGCCGCTGACGACCAGCACGATCACGATCAGCAGCACCACGCCGACACCGGCCGCCACGCGGCGGCGCACCATCAGCGTGTGCTGGTCGAGCGCGTGCGGATCCTCACCGTGCTGCGCACGGCGCGGCTGCGGCCGCCGCGGTGGCCTTGGTGCTCGAGCCTGCGGCCGGGACGCTGTCTCTTCGCCATCGTCGAAGAACGACAAAAGCCAATCACTCCTTCACGGGGGCTGTCGAAGTGGCCCAGTATGACTGGCGGACACCCGGCTCGTAATTCTGCAACTTCTCGCTCACGGCTCTTTTTCCTGCCCGCCGGGGCAGGTAGTGGGCCTACGGGCGGCGAAGGCAGGAGGCGGTGGACTCGCTCGACACCCTCGTCCACGGCCGGGGTGGGCATCCGGATCCAGGCGATCCCGATCCCGATCCGACCGTCACCTCGCCGCCTTCGAGATTCGCGCGCCTGTCCCCACGGCGCGCTGCCGAGCACGACCGTGCGATCGGGGAGACGTTGGTGCTCGGCCGCTACCGCCTGCTCGAGCGTCTCGGCGCCGGCGGCTTCGGGGTGGTGTGGCGCGCCCACGACGAGCTGCTGCACCGCGAGGTGGCGGTCAAGCGAATCTCGCTCGGCGCGGGCGGGGATCCGATCGACAGCGAGCGCGCCGGCCGTGAGGCGCTCGCCGGCGCGCGTCTGTCACACCCGGCGATCGTCGTCCTGCACGAGGCGTGCGCCGCGGAGGGCGCCTTCTACCTGATCTCCGAGCTGATCCACGGCGACACCCTCGCGGAGCTGATCGCCGCCGGGGCGCTCGCCGACGAGGAGCTGCTCGAGATCGGCCTAGCGCTGACCGACGCGCTCGCCCACGCCCACGCCCACGGTGTGATCCATCGCGACGTCAAGCCCCAGAACGTGCTCGTTCCCCACGAGCCGGACGTGCGCGGCGGTGTGGCCAAGCTCGCCGATTTCGGCGGCGCGCGGCTGACGGGCGAAGACGCGCTCACGCGTGCCGGCGACGTGCTCGGCACGCTCGCGTACATGGCGCCCGAGCAGAGCGAGGGGCACGAGGCCGGCGAGCCCGCCGATCTGTACGCGTTGGCGCTCGTCCTGTACGAGGGCCTCTCAGGCGTGAACCCCGTGCGCGGGTCGACGCCGGCCGCGACGGCGCGGCGCATCGGCAGCCGGCTCGAGCCGCTGGAGCGCCGCCGCGGCGATCTGCCGCGCTCGCTCACGCGCGCGATCGACCTCGCGCTCCTGCCCGATCCCGCGCAGCGGGGCGCGCTCGAGGACCTGCGCCTGGCGCTCGAGGAGACGCTCGTGCGAGGCCTGACGCGCTCGCGCCGCACCCCGGCTCCGACCGACCGAGATTTGGCGCGCGAGGAACACGAGGAGGAGTCTCTATCGACTCCGCCGCGACGCCTCGCGTTGCCGCGCGCGGTATGGCTGGGTTGTGCGCTCGCTGCGATCGCCTGGCTCCTCGCGACGGACCGTCCCGGCGCTGCGCTGCTGCTGCTCGCCGCCGCTGCTCCGCTGCTCCTGCTGTCACGCCGCACCGGGCTCGGCTGGCTCACGGCTGCGCTCGCGCCGGCGCTCGGTGCGGTGGGCCTGGCGGGCGCGTTCCCCGCGCTCGCCGGCCAGCGCGCGCGTCTGCTCGAGCGCGCCGCGCTCGCCGCGCTCGGCTACTGGTGGCTGATCCTCGCCGAGCCGTTGCTGGATCGGCGCCTATGGCTGGGCGCCGGAGCCGGTACGCCCGCCCGGACGGTGTGGGAAGGGTCGCTGAGCAGCGCCGCGACGCACGTGGTCGGCCCCAGCCTGAGCCTCGGCGTGCTGTATGGCGCGGCTGTCTGGGCCGTGGCCGCGATCCTGCTGCCGTGGGTGGTGCGCGGGCGCAGCGCCGTGCTCGACGTGGTGGCGGCGAGCGCCTGGTCGGCCGCCCTGTTGCTCGCCTGCTCCCCCCACTACGCCGGATACACGGTGTCCGTGGTGTCCGGGACTCCGCGCGGCGCGGTCATCGGCGCGATCCTCGGCGGCGCGCTCGCGGTGGCCGCCCGCGCGTTGCGCGGCCCCGTCTGAGGACGGTTTCAGGACACGCTCCGCGCCGCGATCTTCCCGGCACCGTACGCTCCCATCGAGACGGGTCCTTAAAGTTGGTGGTGCCGGCCCGCGGACGAACCCGGTCCACTCCTGTGATGAACCCGCTGAAGAGCCTCGAGACCACGATCGCCAGCCTCGTCGAAGGAGGCTTCGGACGCCTGTTCCGCACCGAGGTGCGCCCGATGGAGCTCGCCCGCAAGCTCGCACGTGAGATGGACGAGCACCGCACGGCCTCGGTCTCGCGCACGTACGCGCCGAACGAGTACTCGGTATGGCTCTCGCCGGAGGACCGAGCGCGTTACGAGGGAGTTGAGCACGAGGTGATCGATGAGCTATGCGGTTACCTGCTCGAGCATGCCCGCCGTGAGGAGCTGATCCTCGCCTCGCCGCCGTCGATCAGCTTCCACACCGATGAGGACCTCGCGCTCGGGGAATTTGGCATCCAGGCGCGGTTGGTGCGTCCGCCCGAGCCGCGCGAGGAGCCGCTCCCACCGGTCTCGCCGCCGCCGCCGGAGCCACTCGACCCCCACCCGCCCGACGAACACGGGCAGACGATGATCTACAGCACCTCGGAGCGCACGAGGCGGCCGCTCGAGGAAGCCCAAACGCGCCGCGCTGCTCGCGCGCTGCTCGCGGTCGGCGGCCGGCGCCTGATCGTCCCTCCCGGCGGTGGCACGATCGGTCGCAGCCGTGAGTGCGAGATCGTCCTCGACGACGCCGGCGCATCCCGGAGGCACGCCGAGATCCGCCCCGACCACGCGGGTTGGGCGCTGCGGGATCTCGCCTCGACCAACGGGGTGCGCGTCAACGGCCGTGCGATTCACGGCACGCAGCCGCTGCGCCAGGGAGACCGCGTCGAGATCGGCTCGACTGAGATCGTCTTCGAACTCGGATGACCACGCTCGCACCCGTATCCGTGGCCCTCAAGTTCGGCTTCCTCGCCGTCCTCTACCTGTTCCTGCTGTGGGTGGTGCGCAGTGCGCTGAAGGACCTGCGCGGCGGGGGGGATCGGATCCCTACCCACCCGGGCGGCGTTCCGATCAAAGGCGAGGCGATCCCAGCCGACGCGACGGGGCTCTACTCGGCGTCGACGCTTCACAGCGCCGACGTTGCCCACCGCGCCCCCAAGCTGGTCGTGGAGCGCGCGCCGGGTCACGACCCCGGGATGATCTACGACCTCGACGGCGACATCGTTCTCGGCCGCGGCGAGCGGGCGGAGATCCGCCTCGAGGACCCCTTTGCCTCCTCACGGCACGCTCGCGTGTACGAGCAGGGCAACATAGTGGTCATCGAGGACCTCGGCTCAACCAACGGCACCTACCTCAACGAGGAGCTGCTCGAGACACCCAGGCCGCTGCACCCGGGGGATCGCGTGCGCATCGGCGACAGCGAATTCGCATTCGAGGTGGATTGAGCTGATGCTGCGTGTCGCCGAGCAGTACGTGGGAACCGACACCGGGCGTCAGCGCCGCGCGAACGAGGACTCGATGCTCGCCCGCTCGCCGCTGTTCGTGGTGGCGGACGGCATGGGCGGCGCCCGGGCGGGGGAGGTCGCCTCGCGTCTGGCGATCGAGTCCTTCCAGCACGGACTGCAGGACACGACCGACGCCGAGGGCAGTCTCGCCGCCCACGCGCGGGCGGCGAACGTGAGCATCCACGAGCGCTCCCAGGCAGACGCGGAGCACGCCGGCATGGGCACGACGCTCACCGCCTTGTACGTCGGGGCCGAGGAGGTCTCGATCGCGCACGTCGGCGACAGCCGCGCCTACTGCCTGCGCGAGGGTGAGCTGTTGCGCCTGACCGACGATCATTCGCTCGTCGACGAGCTGATCCGCCAGGGCAAGCTCACGCCCGAGGAGGCCGTCGAGCATCCTCAGCGCTCGGTCATCACGCGCGCGCTGGGCCCGGAAGCGGAGATCGAGATCGACACCCGCTCCTACCGCGCTCGCGCCGGCGACGTGTACCTGCTCTGCAGCGACGGTCTCACGACGATGGTCCCCGACGCGCTGCTCGCCGAGACCCTGCTCGCCCACGGACGATTGCGCGACGCGGGCGAGGCGCTGATCGCGGCGGCGAACGAGGCGGGCGGACGCGACAACATCACGGTCGTGCTGCTGCGGCTCGAGGAGGTCGCGGTCGCGCCCGCATTCCTCGCCGAGGACCCCGCGACGCTGACGGGCATGCCGGCGTTGCCGGAGAACGGCTCGGTCGAGCCGCTGCCCGCCACGGGCGACGAGCAGCAGAGCCACCGGGTCGCGGGTGGCGCGGCGCCGGCCACGCTCGAGCCCCCGTCCGCCCGCGTCGCGGAGGGCGCCGGCGCCAGCCCGCGCAGCCCGCGCCAGCCGCCGCCGAACGCGCCGCCGCGCACGCGACGGCGTCGACGTCTGCGCGGCGTGCTCGCGGGCGGGATCGTGCTCGCGGTACTGGCCCTGATCGGCGCGGGGGTGTACCTGACCGCGCAGTCGGTCTACTTCATTGGCACGAACAGCCGCGGCCTGGTGACGTTGTACAGCGGTTTCCCCTACGAACTGCCGGGCGGGGTGAAGCTCTACAGCAAAGACTACGTCTCCGGGGTCAGCGCCTCGACGCTGAGCGCCCAGCGGCGCAGGACGCTGCTCGACCATTCGCTGCGCTCCGAAGCCGACGCGGCGGAACTGGTGCGCAGCCTCGAACTGGGAGAGCTCAAATGAGGCCGGGAGCGCCAACGCGATGAACCGGCCAATCGTCCGCCTGTACGGGCTCGTGGTGCTGCTGTTCGCGCTCCTGTTCGCGTTCACCTCGCGCTGGACGATCTTCGAAGCCTCGTCGTTGCGCGGCAACGCCCTCAACGCGCGCGCGCTGCTCGAGCAGGAACGCATCGCCCGTGGCCCGATCCTCGCGTCCAACGGCACGGTGCTCGCGCGCAGCGTGCGCGGTGCGGAAGGCACCTATCGGCGGACCTACCCGAGCGGGTCGCTGTTCGCGCAAACGGTGGGCTACGCCTACACCGACCTCACGCAGACGGGCATCGAGCGCGATCGCAACACGGCGCTGAACGGGGAAACGAGCGCCACCAACCTGCAGGCGATCCTCGACCAGCTGCAGGGCAAGCGCCGGCAGGGCGACGAAGTCCTCACTACGCTCGACCCGACCGCGCAGCGCACCGCGATCGCGGCCCTGGGAGAACACAGCGGCGCGGTGGTCGCGCTCGACCCGCGCGACGGGGCGGTGAAGGTGATGGCCTCGACGCCGAGCTATAACCCCAACACGCTGAGCTCGGCGAGCAGCTACGAACGGCTCGCCCACGAGTCGAGCGCGCCGCTGCTGAACCGTGCGCTGCAATATGGCTACGCGCCCGGCTCGACCTTCAAGATCGTCACCGCGACGGCGGCGATCGACACGGGGCAGTTCACGCCGTCCTCGACGCTCAGCGGGCGCAACGACCTGCTGGTCTCAGGGGTGCCGCTGGCGAACGACTACGACGAAAGCTTTAGCCAGCTCACGCTCACCGATGCGCTCGCCAAATCGGTCAACACAGTCTGGGCGCAGGTGGCCGAACACGTCGGCAAGCGGACATTGGCCCGCTACATGAGCCGCTTCGGCTTCGACGCCAAGCCCCAGCTGGACTACCCCGCCGATGAGATGTCCGCCAGCGGCTCCTACGAAGGCGAACGCCTGCTCGCGCCCACCAGCCCGCTGATCGACGTAGGGCGGATGGGCATCGGCCAGGACAAACTGCAGGTCACGCCGCTGCAGATGGCCGAGGTGGCGGCGGCCGTCGGCAATCACGGCAAGCTGATGGCCCCGCACCTGACCGAACGGATCGTCGATCCCGAAGGCCGCACCGTGGAGCAGATCTCCCCGCGCGTGCAGTCGGTCGTGATGAAACCGTCGACCGCCGCGGCCGTCACCTCGATGATGGAAGCGGTCGTGAACGTTGGCACCGGCACGCCCGCCCAGATCCCGGGGGTGCAGGTGGCCGGCAAGACCGGCACCGCCGAAACGCAGGTCGGCAACGAAGACAACAACGTCTGGTTCATCGCGTTCGCCCCCGCGGCGGATCCGACGGTCGCGATCGCCGTGACGATCAAGGGGGTACCCGGATTCGGGGCCACATACGCGGCGCCGGTCGCCAAGCAGGTCATGGAAGTGTTACTACATGGTTGAGCCGGAGACGATCATCGACGAGCGCTACAGGGTGATCTCGCGACTGGGCTCGGGGGGGATGGCCGACGTCTACCTGGCAGAGGATCAGCTACTCGGCCGCCAGCTCGCGGTGAAGCTGCTGCACCACCACTTCGCCGAAGACCAGGAGTTCGTCGAGCGCTTCCGCCGCGAGGCCTCGAGCGCCGCCGGGCTGTCGCACCCGAACATCGTCGCGATCTTCGACCGCGGCGAGTGGAACGGGACCTACTACATCGCGATGGAGTACGTCGCCGGACGCTCGCTGAAGACCGTCGTTCGCGAGCAGGGGGCGCTTGACCCGGCGGCCGCGATCGACATCGTCACGCAGATTCTGCGCGCAGCGCGTTTCGCACACAAGCGCGGGGTCATCCACCGCGATCTGAAGCCCCACAATGTGATCCTCGACGAGGAGGGTCGTGCGCGGGTCACGGACTTCGGGATCGCCAAGGCGGGCGCCTCGGACATGACGCTGACGGGGTCGATCATGGGCACCGCTCAATATCTCTCCCCCGAGCAAGCCCAGGGACACACGGTGAGCGGACGCTCCGACCTGTACGCGGTGGGGGTCATCCTCTACGAGCTGCTCACCGGCTCGGTCCCGTTCGACGGCGAGACCGCGGTCGCGATCGCCTTCAAGCAGGTCTCGGCCGAGCCACGGCCACCGAGCGAGCTGCAACCGGGCGTCGCGGGAGCGCTCGACGCGGTCGTGCTGCGCGCGCTCGCCAAGGATCCGGCGCAGCGCTTCGCCGACGCCGACGAGTTCATCGCGGCGCTCCAGCAGGCGCGCGCGGCATTGCCGATCAGCGCGGGCACGGCGTTCGCCGGCGCGATCGCCGGTACTGCCCTCGCCGCCGGCGAGCCGTACGCTGTGTCGCCGGCCGCGGGACCCGGCACGAGCGCGCCCTTCCCGGAGTCGGGCGCGCTGCTGTTGCCGCCGGCCGACGGGCGCGGCGATCAGAACGGTCGCCCACCAGGGGACGCGGACAAGCGCCGGCGCTGGCTGCTGTGGGGGAGCGGCCTGGTGCTCCTCGCCGCGCTGGTCGTGCTCGGCGTGCTGCTCGCCTCCTCCGGAGGCAAAGTCACGGTGCCCGACGTCGTCGGGCAGACCGAAGCCGTTGCGCTCGCGCGCCTCCGCGCCGCGAATCTCGATCCGGTCGCGTCGAGCACCGCCAGCTCCACGGTGCCCAGCGGCGTGGTGGTCAGCGCGGCGCCGTCGAGCGGCAGCGAAGTGGGGAAGGGATCGCGCGTGAGCATTCTCGTTTCCGCCGGTCCCGGCACCGCCGCGCTGCCGCCGGTCGAAGGGCTCACCACGTCAGCGGCCGAGAGCAAGCTGCGCAAGGCGGGCTTCAAGCCGGCGACACAGGAGCAGTCGAGCGCGAAGGTGGCGCAGGGCCACGTGATCTCGACCGATCCATCGGCTGGGATCGTGGTGCAGGTCGGCAGCCCGGTCACAGTGTTCGTCTCCAGCGGTCCCGCCCAGGTGCACGTCCCGGACGTGACCGGACAAACGCAGAAGGCCGCCGAAGCGACCCTCGTTTCCGCGGGCCTGGCGCTCGGCGCGATCACGCTCCAGGTCTCCGCGAGCCAGACACCGGAAACGGTCCTCTCGCAATCGCCCACCGCGCCCGCGACGCTACCCACGGGGGGGAAGGTGAACCTGGTGGTGTCGCAGGCGCCGAAGGAAGTGGCGATCCCGCATGTCGAAGGCAAAACTGAAGTGGCCGCCGCGCAGGCCCTCAAAAAGGCGGGCTTCACGATCAATACGGTTACGGAATCCGCGAGTGTCCCGGCTCAGGTCGGACATGTGATGAAGCAGAGCCCGTCCGCCGGTGCCCAGGCGAAAAAGGGCGCGACGGTGACGATCTCGATCGGCAAGGCCACCGAACCGACCCCGACCCCGACCACGCCCACGACCACCACGACAACACCGACGACGACCACACCGACTACCACAACCCCGACGGCCACACCGACACCGAGCCCGAGCCCGCCATGAGCGCGAAGACGTCGCTACGGGTGGTGGTGCTCGCCGGGGGACGCTCGGCCGAGCACGAGGTGTCGCTGTCTTCCGGACGCGCGGTGCGCGAGGGTCTGCGGGCAGCCGGGCACGAGGTGCTGTGGGTGCAGATCGAACAGGATGGCGCGTGGCGCCACGAGGGCCGGTTCTTGAACGTGTGCCCGGGCGCAGGCCTGCTCGACGCCGACGTCGCGTTCGCGGCGCTGCACGGACCGTTCGGCGAGGACGGCACGGTGCAGGGAGTGCTCGAGAGCCTCGACGTGGCGTATGTCGGGGCCGGGGTGGCGGCCTCCGCGGTGTGCATGGACAAGGTCCTGTTCAAGCGGCTGATGGGAGCGGCCGGCGTGGACCAGGTCGAGTACGTGGGCGTCCGCGAGCGGCGCTGGCGCGCCGAGCGGGTGCGGGTGCTCGCCGAGGTGGCCGCGCTGGGGCTGCCGGTGTTCGTCAAGCCGGCGCACCTGGGCTCGTCGGTCGGGATCGCGAAGGTGTGCGCCGCGGAGGAGCTGGCGGAGGCGATCGAGGCGGCGTTCGCGCACGACGCGCTGGTGATCGTCGAGGCCCAGGCCAAAGGGGTCGAGGTCGAGTGCGGAGTGCTCGGTCTACCGGATGCGCCCCCGCCCGGGCCTGGGTCTGCCTCCGGGCGGTCCCTGGAGGGTGTCGCCGGCGCCCCGGCCGGCGCCCTCGGCGGGGCGCTGGCGAGCAAGCCGGGGGAGATCGTCTTCGCGGGCGACTGGTACGACTACGCCGCGAAGTACACGCAGGGGGGCATGGAGCTGAGGATGCCCGCGCGGATCACAGCGAACGCGCGCGAGCGGGTGATGGAGCTAGCCGTGGAGGCGTTCGAATACGCGGGCTGCGAGGGGCTCGCGCGGGTCGACTTCTTCGTCGACGGAGAGCGGGTGCTGGTGAATGAGCTGAACACGATGCCCGGCTTCACGCCGACGAGCGTGTACGCGAAGCTGATGGAGGCCTCCGGGATCGCCTACGTCGACCTGGTGGACCGTCTCTGCCGGCTGGCGATCGAGCGCCACGAGCGCCACGAGCGCCGGTGCGTGCTCAGCGAAACAGCGTGACTTCGGCGATCGCCGCGAGCTCCATGCTCGGCGGGAGCGTGGTGATCCAGACGAGGTAGTAGCGATAGCGCGCTCCGCCGAGGGCGAGTGAGATGTGGGCGTTGTTGCGCACGTCTGAGTCGGCCCCGACCGGGCCGCGCCAGCCGCGCGCGGTGAGCGGGGTCGAGTTGCCGTAGGGCAAAGACAGGTTGATGTGGTTGGCGACGTAGATTCGCACTGCGAAGCCGGGGCTGGGCGTCTGGATTTCGATCTGCTTGCCGGCGACGTTGGGAGCCGCGTCTACGTACAACCCCACGCCGGTGCCGCCGGCCTTCTTGAGCGTGCCGTCGTAGTATTGCTCGGTGCTCCAGCTCGTGTTCGGGTCGCCGTCGACCGCGTTCTGGTCGCCTTCGCGATTTTCGGGGCCGGTGCCGAACGGGTTGTAGTCATGGGCCGCCGTCTGCGCGAGTGGAACCGCGGTCAGCCCCGGCTGGGCGGGGACATTCGACGTGACGCCGCGATGGGCGCCGTTGGCGGCGAGGATCAACGCCAGCGCGACGAGCGCCGCGAGCAGCGCGAGCGAGACGATCCAGCGCACGGGATGGCGCATGCGCCAGGGCAGGCGCCGGCGGGTGCTCCCGGGCAGCGTGCGCAGCACGGTCGTCACCTCACCGGTGGCCTGTCCCGTGCGGGAGGCCTCGATCGCGAGCGCCTCCTCCAAATCGGCGACCATGCTCGCGGCGTCGGGGTAGCGCAGCGACAGATCCTTGGCGGTCGCGCGGTCGACGACGACGGCGGTCGCGGCGGAGACCTCGGGCCGCGAGAGCTGCACGTCGGGGACGTCCTCGCGCACGTGCCTCATCGCCACGGCGACGGGGCTCTCGCCGGTGAACGGAACGGTGCCGGTGAGCATCTCGTAGAAGACGATGCCGAGCGAGTAGAGGTCGGATTGACCGGTGACCGACTGCCCGAGTGCCTGCTCGGGGGAGACATAGTCGGTCGTGCCTAGCACGCGCCCGTCCATCGTCAGGCCCTCCTCGGTGAGCGTGCGCGCAATCCCGAAGTCGGTGATCTTGGCACTGCCCTCGACCCCGATCAGAACGTTCTGGGGCTTGACGTCGCGGTGCACGATCAGACGCTCGTGCGCGGCGCCGAGCGCGCGCGCGAGCTCGATCGCGTAGGCGATCGCACTGAGTATCTCGAGCGGCCCGTCGCGGCGGATCAAGGCCTTGAGCGTCTCGCCTTCGACATACTCGAGCACGATGAATGGCGTCCCCGCCCGCCCCGTTCCCGCTCGCCCCGTCCCGATCTCCACGATCTCGACCTCAGGCCCGCCCGACCCGGTCGGATCATCACCCGCGCCGTCGGGCGAGGGCTCCTCGCCCGCGTCGATCACCGTGACGATGTGGGGATGGCTGAGTCGCGCGACCGACCGCGCCTCGCGGCGAAAACGCTCCAGCTGGTCGGAGTCGGAGGCGATCTCACGGTGCATCAGCTTGATCGCGACCGGGCGTTCGAGCACGGTGTCGAAGGCGCGGTACACGGTCGACATCCCGCCGCGCCCGATCTGGGCGTCGAGGCGGTAGCGCCCGCCGAGCAGGGTCCCGAGCATCGTCGTCATCCGTCCCTATTGTGCCCCTCTCGCAGGCGTCGAGCCACGAAGGCCGCGAGCAGACAGCGGTAGAGCGCGTAGGGCAGCAGCGACC
>DATCFG010000010.1:0-2010 GCA_036509655.1 Solirubrobacteraceae bacterium
CGTCGACGACATCTTCGCCTCACAGGACCGCGTAGCCGTCCGTGTCACTTTCACCGGCACTCACTCCGGCGAGTTCCTGGGCATCCCCGCGACCGGACGCAGCATTCGCTACGTCAGCCACGAGTTCTACCGCGTCGCCGACGGCCTGATCGCCGAAGAGTGGATCTGCTCGGATATGGCCACGCTCATGCGCCAAATCAGCTAAGCCAGGGCCTGCTCCGGGAGACGGGCTGCTCCCCCTTCGGCGCCCAGGCGGCAGTCTCGATCGCGCTGCCGCTTTGCCACCTCGGCAGTCACGTCGACGCAGCGGGCGTCTCACACGCCATCGACCACCGCACGCACTCGGGGAGGTGCCGTCTCGGGGATCACCGCGTCCGCAGGGGAACCTTGGGTCCGCGCGGTGATCGCAACAGCTGCCCAGTTGGAGGGACTTTGTAGGTCATCCGTGCTCCGTGGTTGAGTAGCGCGCCGGTCGTCGCGAAGCCGAGCCCGTAGGGCGAAGGCGCCGCGGCGATCGGCGCGCTGTCCGGCCCGGAGCCCGGGGGCCCGCGAGGTCCCTTCCTGGGAGACGGGTGAACGGAGGCGTGATGGCACAGTTCTCGGAGCGGATGGTCACCGAAGTTGTGCAGCAGTTCTGGGCGGCGATGGCCCGGGGTGAGTTCATCACCGACGCCGCGGCCGAAGCGGGTACGTATCGGGTGAAAGGAGCTCGGTGGTTGCGCGCGGAGGGCGGGGTGCGCCCGCGCCGCGGGCGCGACCTGAAAGGTCGGTGCCTGACCTTCTCGGAACGCGAGGAGATCGCAGTCGCGCGCGCTGGTGGGGAGTCGATGCGCTCGATCGCGCGGCGGTTGGGTCGCAGCCCGTCGACGATCAGTCGCGAGCTTCAGCGCAACGCCAACGCTGCGGGTGGCTATCGCGCGACGACCGCGCACGCGCTGGCGTATGAGCGCGCGAGTCGACCCAAGCCAGCCAAGCTCGCGACGAACCTGGTGCTGCGCGAGAAGGTGGAGCAAGATCTCAGGCGGCGCTACTCACCGGAGCAGATCGTCGGGCGTCTGCGCCAAGACTTCCCGCAAAACCAGGAGATGTGGGTGTCGCACGAGACGATCTACCAATCGCTGTATGTCCAGTCCCGCGGCGCGTTGCGGCGCGATCTGACGAAGTGCCTGCGGACCGGGAGAGCGCTGCGCCGTCCCTGCCGCCAGGCCGGCCAGCGCAAGAATCGGATCCCGGACATGATCAACATCAGCGAGCGTCCCGCGCAGGCCGATGACCGCGCTGTGCCCGGCCACTGGGAGGGCGACCTGATCATCGGCAAGAACAACGCCACCGCGATCGGCACGCTGGTGGAGCGGACCACCGGCTACACGATGCTCGTGCACCTCCCCGACGGCTACAAGGCCGAGCAGGTGCGCGACGCTCTCGCCGCCAAGATTCAGACCATCCCCGACATCCTGAAAGCGTCGCTGACCTGGGACCAGGGCCCGGAGATGCGCGACTGGAAACAGGTAAGTGTCGCCGCTGACATTGACATCTATTTTTGTGACCCGCACGCACCGTGGCAACGCGCGACCAACGAGAACACCAACGGGCTGCTGCGCCAGTACTTCCCGAAGGGCACAGACCTGTCAGTCCACGACGCGATCGACCTCGAGTGGGTCGCCACCGAGCTCAACGACCGACCGCGCAAACGCCTAGGCTTCAGGAAGCCGATCGAGGAGATCGGACCACTACTGTTGCGATAACCGCCAGAATCCGCCGTTTCCAGAATGAGACGAAGGGAGGGCCGACGGGGTGCCGGACGGTCTGGTGATCCGCGTCGGGCCGCTACTTCGGCGATGCGCCTACTTCGCGTGAGGACTCGACAGTGCAGGTGCCTGCAGCGCCGCTCGTGATCTCAGATGCCGCCTCCCAGAAGTTGGGTACGAACTGGTTGGTGATGAACTGGTTGCGAGCCCGGGCGTGGATGGTGATGTCGATCTTGCCCGTGGGCACCTGCAGCCGCCAGAC
>DATCFG010000011.1:0-35771 GCA_036509655.1 Solirubrobacteraceae bacterium
ATCTCCACCGACCAGTTTGCGGCACTCGCCCTGCCGTGTGTCCAAGTGCTCACGACCTCGACGGCCGCATCAAACAAGCAGGTCGAAGGGCTCCAAGCGCTTATGAAGATCATGGACCCCGACGACTCCTGACACCAGACATCCCCGAATAGGTCCCCACGACAAATCCCGGCTCGTTGGTCACGAATGCGACAAGCGCGCTGGCGTCGATGACGACGCTCACCGGCGCTCTGCGCGGCGTTCAAGCTCGTCGCGACCCTCACGAACCAAGGCAACGGCCTCGTCGGTGCGGGACAGGCGATGACGAAACCGGGCGGCTCGCTCCAGCGTCCGCTCCAGCTTTACCGTGTCGACCACAGATCCCGACAGGCGCTCGGTGAGCAGCGAGTGACTGCTCATGTCTGTGAGACGACCGTCAGCGCGGATTCGGCGGTACTAGAACGCGGAGCTGCTCGCATATCGCTCGGGCCAGACCAGGCCCGATCTCCTTGTGACGCGGGACAGCCGACACATCGCCGTTCGGTCCGCGCCACTTGGCGTGCTTTGAGCCGCCGACCTCGTGGCAGCCCTGCTCGCGCAGGTGACGTTCGAGGTCGCGGCGCTTCACGCCGCAGCGACGAACCGCAGATGCTCTAGATCCTCGCCGGAGCGTCGCCCGGAAAGCTCATCGTCCGGCGTGAGCACCGTGCCCAACGCGTCGAGCACGTTCCCCCGCGCCTCCTCGCGCGTGCGGCCCTGACTGAGGGCCCCCGGGACCTCCAACACGCGCGCAACGATCCAGCCGTCCTCGTCGGGCTCATCGAAGGCGATCGTAAAGTCGATGGAGGGCACCACAGGAACACAGTAGCGCCCCGGGATGCCTGGTAGGCGCCCATGTCTGACATGAGCGCTGATCGTCGTCCCAAACGGCGCCGCCCCGTGGCAACAGTTTGGCAACAGTCATATCGTCCGATGCGCCCGATGCGTCCCCGAAACCCCGCAAAACGGACGATCCGGACGCTATTGTGAGCATCTATACGGAGTCGGTCCGGTTCAGGTCCGTGTCTGAGCAATCAGGTGGAGGTTCGAGTCCTCTCATCCGCATCATCATCATCGAAGGACCAACGCATGTCAGGTACTCACGTGCAAGGGACTCACGTGCAAGGGACTCACGTGCGCATCCAGCGCGGTGGGAGCGGAATCACGACCTTGCGCCCGGCGGCCGCGTAGAAGCTGTTCGCGTAGCCCGACGCGCTCAGATCCCAGATGTATGCGATCGCGGCGACGAGCCTGTCTTCGCCGCCCTGTCCGCGCTGACGATGCGTCGCGGCGCCCACGGCGCTGCATCACCAGGATCGAGCCACCGGCGGCGATCAACAGCAGCCCACCGCCGACCGTCCATGTCAGATTGAAGCCGGTGAACGGCAGGGTGCTCGCTTTCGCCGGTTCCGTGGCCGTCGTCGGCGTGGTGCTCGTGGTAGCCGGTTCGACCGCTTTGGCCGGAGTGGTAGTCGTCGGCGTTTTCGTCGATTTCGACGGCGAAGTGCCGCTTTTCGGCGTGGTCGGCGTTTTAGCGCCTGGTGTCGCGTAGCCCGTTGTGGGTTCCGCCGCCAGCGCCGGCGCCACGGGAGCCAAGCCCAGGGCGAGCACGACCGGCAGGATCACTAGCCGGCGCCGCGCGCGCGAAGAACCGCCGCTCCTCGTCGTTGCTTGTTCTGCTGTCTCTGGCCTGCTCGAGGCCATGACGTTGGTCCGAGTCATGCCAACCTCCCGTTCGTGGTCTGGTGAGCGCTGCGACCCCTGATCGGGGCCTCTTGCGGTGATCTGCCCGTTGACTCTATTGGCAAAACGCCTTCCTTGCTCATAATTCGCCGTTTCCGTGCGGCTCCCTTTAGGGGAAAGCCCGCCTTTCCGCTACAAGGTTTATCACCAATCGCGGTCGTCAGACCCGTACTCGCCCTTCGAGCGTCCCCTCCGCCAGCTCGGCGCGCAGCACCTTCTTGTCGAACTTGCCGACGCTCGTCTTAGGCACCTCCGCGACGAACGCGAACTCGTCCGGCAGCCACCATCTCGCCACGCGCCCGCTGAGGTGCTCGACGAGCTCCTCGGCGCTCGTCGAGCACCCCTCGCGCAGCACCACGCAGCAGAGCGGGCGCTCGGACCAGCGCTCGTCGGGCTTGGCGATCACCGCCGCCTCGATCACGTCGGGGTGGGCCATCACCTCGTTCTCGAGCTCGACCGATGAGATCCACTCGCCGCCGGACTTGATCACGTCCTTGGAGCGGTCGGTGATCCGCACGAAGGCGTGCTCGTCGATCGCCGCGATGTCGCCGGTGCGCAGCCAGCCGGAGTCGAACTTCTCGTCGCCCGAGGGATCGTCGAAGTAGCGCGCCGCGACCCAGGGCCCGCGCACCTCGATCTCACCGGTGGACTCCCCGTCCCAGGGGACCTCGCGGCCGTCGTCGTCGATGAGACGCAGCTCGGTCCACGGCAGCGGCTTGCCCTGCAGGGCACGTTCGTCCCAGTAGCGCTCGTCCTGCCCGACCACGCCCTCCGGCCGCGGTGCCCCCTCGTCGGGCTCGCAGAAGGTGACGACGGGACTGGTCTCGGTCATCCCCCAGCCCTGGAAGATACGCACGCCGTGGCGCTCCTCGAAGTCCTTCATCAGCTGGCGCGGCACGGCCGAGCCCCCGCAGACGGCGTGCGTCAGCGAGGAGAGATCGACCTCGTGCGCGTCGGCATAGCGCAGCAGGTCGGCGAAGATCGTCGGCACGCAACCGGCCACCGTCGGGCGCTCGCGCTCGATCGCGCGCGCGAGCGGCTCCGCCTGGAGGAAGCGATCGGGCATCAGCAGGTCGGCGCCGGCCAGCGCGGCGGCGTAGGGAAGCCCCCAGGCGTTGACGTGGAACATCGGCACGATCACCAGCGCGCGATCGCGGCGACAGAGCCCGAGGTTGTCGACGAACAGCGAGGCGGTCGCGTGCAGGCAGACCGAGCGGTGCGAGTAGAGCACCCCCTTCGGGTTGCCGGTCGTGCCGCTCGTGTAGCAGAGCGAGGCGGCCTGGCGCTCGTCGATCTCGGGGTACTCGAAGGGCTCCCCCGACCCCGCTCCCGACCCCGACCCTGACCCCGTCGCCTCGGCGTCCCGGAGCAGCTCCTCGTAGCGCAGCATGTTCGGGAGGGTGGTCTGGACGGGATCCCCGGTATGGGTCCGATCCGGGTCTCCCAGCAGGATGTAGTGCTCGACCGCGGGCAGCTTTGGGGCGAGCTTCTCCAGCAGCGGCACGAGCGAGTCGTCGACGAAGATCACGCGGTCCGCGGCGTGGTTGACGATGTAGACGAGCTGCTCGGCGAACAGGCGCACGTTGAGCGTGTGCAGGACCGCCCCGACGCAGGGCACGGCCATGTAGAGCTCGAAGTGGCGCTGGTTGTTCCACGCGAACGTGCCGACGCGATCGCCGGGCTCGATCCCGAGTTGCCCGAGGGCGCGCGCGAGGCGATCGACGCGCTCTGAGATCTCGGCGAAGCTCGCGCGTACGGTCCCCTCCCCCTCACTGCCGGTCAGCGTCACGACCTCGGCCTGCGGATGGACGTCGCGCATGCGGCGGCGCACGTGCTGCAGGTTCAGCGGGAAGTCGTCCTGCATCAGGCCCATCAGCGGCTGCTCGGTCATGCGCGCTTCACTCCCTCCTCTCGCCGCTCGCGGCGGGTTTCGTCGCGGCGGGTCTCCTCACGACGGGTCTCCTCGTGACCGTTGCGGCGCCCTCGCTCGCGTGAACCTCGGCTGGGCGCGAGCTCGCCGTAGATCGCGCGCGTGCGACTGGCGATGTCGTCCCAGTCAAAGCTCAGCACGTGCTCGGAGGCCTCGGCCACCAACCGGTCGCGCAGCTTGCCGTCGACGAGCAGCCGCTCGATCATCGTGCCGAGATGCTCGGCGTCGCCGCCGTTGAAGCGCAGCCCGACGCGCTCGCCCGGCGGTACGACCTCGCGCAGGCCACCGGTGTCGGCGACGATGCAGGGACAGCCGGAGGCCATCGCCTCGAGCGCTACGAGCCCGAAGGGCTCATAGATCGAGGGCACCACACACAGATCCGCGATCCGGTAGAGCGAGTGCAGCGCGTCATCGCCGATCCAGCCGAGGAAGGTCCCGTGCTTGCCCAACCCCAACCGCTCCGCTTGCGCCTTCAGCTCCGCCTCGTGTGTACCGCTGCCCGCCACCAGGAAGCGCACGTTCTCGACCCGCTCGATCACCTCCGGGAGCGCGTCGAGCGCCAGCTGGAAGCCCTTCTCGTAGACCAGCCGCCCAACCAGCAGCACCAGCTTATCCTCGGGCTCCGCGAACTCTGCCCGCAACGCCCGCAGGTCTCCCACCGGTCGCAGTTCGTCCGGGTCGATCCCGTTCGGGATCACCGCGATCCGCCGCTCGTCGATGTCGAAGATGTCCGCCACATGACCACGCATGTAGTAGGAGCAGACGATCACCGCGTCGGCGCGCTGGGCCATCCAACGCTCGACGGCGTGGATGTGCGCCTGCGGCTCGTCCTGCACCCAGCCCTGGTGGCGCCCATGCTCGGTCGCGTGGATCGTCGTCACATACCCCACGCCGAGCCGCTCGGCGAGCGTGGCGGAGGCGTTTGCGACCAGCCAGTCGTGGCCGTGGACGAGGTTGTAGTCGTGCTCTTCGGCCAGGGCGATTCCCGCCGCGAGCATGTCCTCGTTCATGTGCTCGACCCACGCGACGAAACGATCGAGATCGCGCGGCCAGCTCGGCTCGCGCACACGGTGGACGTTCACGCCGCGACGCTGTTCGACCCCACCCGCCGTTTGGTTGGCCGCCCCACGCGTGAGCACATCCACCGCGACTCCCTGACGGACGAGCGCCTCAGCCAGCTTGCACACGTGTCGCGCCAGGCCGCCCTCGATCACGGGCGGGTACTCCCAGGAGAGGAGCAGCACGCGATTCTTGCTCATCCCAGCACCCTATCTCCCCCGGCCCCGCGCCGCCGGAGCGAGGCGCCCCTCACACGCCGATCAGCTCCAGCTCGTCCAGGCGCCTTGCCGCGCTCGAGGCCCACACCTCCCGATCGGTGCAACCGAGCACGCCCTCCCGCTCCAGCCTCCGCAGCGCCTGCTCGATCGCCGGCCGGCCGATCTCCGCGTCGCCCCCTTCCAGCTCGCTCGTCAACTGCGCGCGGGACCACATCCGCTCGTGGTCGTCACGCAGCAACTGCAACACGATCGCCCGTTCGAGCCTCGTGCCGCCAGCGTCGGGCGACCTCTCTGATCCTATGTCCATCACAGCACAATCCCTTCGTGCCGGGCTCCTCCGTCTGAAGTCGCGCCGGCCACCGTTTTCCAGTCGAGCCGACGATACAGACAGCTTGGAACGGTTCGGCGTGACGGACCCTCGCAACCCGCCTCGCAACCCAGTTCCGGCCAGGCGTGGCAGGCCTGCGCACCGCGATTGGCGCCCGCGATTGAGATCCGTCCGTGCGATAGCGCAGGATGCCGGGCTCTTTGACAGCCGCCGACCCGACATCCCTACGCGCTTGGCAGCGCCTCGCGCTCGACCGACTCGCCGGCTGGCAGGACGGCCCGTTCCTGATCTCGGCGGCCCCCGGCGCCGGCAAGACCCGTCCGGCGCTCGAGCTCGCCAAGCGCCTGCTCGCCCGGCGTGAGGCCGGCCTGATCGCGGTTCTCTGCCCGACGACGCCGCTGACGCGCCAGTGGGCGAGCGCGGCGGCGGCGCTCGGGGTGCAACTGCAGCCCGACGCTTCGGGCCCCCGTCCACCGCGCGACTTCGCAGGCGTGGCGGTGACCTATGCGCGGGTGGCGGCCGACCCGCACGGCTGGGCTCAGAAGGTCACGCCGGACACGCTCGTAATCCTCGACGAGGCCCACCACCTCGGCGAGGATCTCGCCTGGGGCACGGGCTTCCAGCGGGCGTTCGCCGTCGCGCCACGGCGCCTGTTGCTGTCCGGAACCCCGTTTCGCTCCGACGCCACGCCGATCCCGGGCGTGCGCTATGACTCCGAGCGCCTGGCGATCCCCGATGTCTCCTACACCTACGCCGAGGCGGTCGCCGACGGCATCTGCCGCCCGGTGAGCTTCGTCACGTTCGACGGTGCGCTGTCGTGGCGCAGCGGCGAGGACGTGTTCGAATCCTCCTTCGAGACCGTCCTCACCGCCCGTGAGGCGAGCCGTCGCTACCGCACCGCGATCTCGACCGAGCTGCCCGACGGCCTGCCGCGGATCCTGCGCGAGGCCGACGCGAAGCTGCGCGCGCTGCGCGCCGCGGGCCACCGCGACGCGGGGGCGCTCGCCGTCGCCGCCGACGCGACCCACGCGCGGCGGATCGCGAAGCTGCTCACCGAAGCGACCGGGCGGTCGCCGGTGATCGTCTTGCACACCGAGACGCGCGCCGCGCGGAAGCTCGCCGCCTTCCGCGACTCGCGCGAGCCGTGGATCGTGGCGGTGAACATGGTCTCCGAGGGCGTCGACATCCCCCGCCTGCGCGTCGGGGTGTACGCGACGGCGGCGAAAACGCCGTTGATCTTCCGCCAGATCGTCGGGCGCTTCGTCCGCACGATCCCCGGCCGTCCGCCGGAGCCGAGCTGGCTGTACCTGCCCGCCGAGCCGGTCCTCTGCGCGCACGCGAGCGAGATCGAGCAGGAGCTGCGCCGCGCGCTGCGCGACCCCGAGCTCGAGGAGGGTCTGGAGGAGCCGCCCGAGCGCCGTGCGAGCGAGCCCTCCCCGCAGGCCGAGTTCGTCCCGCTCAGCGCCGAGTTCGCGCCGCAGATGACCTTGTTCGGCTCGGCCCCGGCGGCCGCTGCGGTGACGAGCAGCTCCACGCGCCTGCCGGCGCCGGAGGTGGCGGCGCCGGCCGCGTTCGAGCGCCGCGCCGAGCTGCGTCAGGAGCGCAGCCGCCTGGTCGCCGACCTGCACCGCCGCGACGGGCGCAGCCACCGCGAGATCAACGCCTGGCTGAACCAGACCGTCGGGGTCGACCGCGTCGAGCGCGCCACGATCCCCCAGCTCGAGCGCTCGATCGCGGCGCTCGTCAAGGAGCTGACCAAGCGCAGCCGCTCGCCCACGGCGTACTGATCGGATCGGGGGAAGCTCTCTCCGATCGATCGTTTCGCCGCGCTTTAGATTCGGTGTTTACGTTCCCACCGAGATGAAGGGCTGCGCTTTGCATGAGATCGTCGGGACCGCCGCTCCGCGCCGGCGCATGGGGTCTGCGGCGCTGGGGCTCCTGCTCGCCGCCTGTCTGCTCGCCGGCTGCGGCGGCGGCTCCTCCAACTCCCCCGCCGGGACGACCGTGACGGTCCCCAGCTCGCCCGCGGCCGCCGCGCAGGACTCTTCCGGGAGCGTCGGCGCGGTCGCCTCGGTCGCCGGCGTCACGATCGCCAAGTCGAGCTACGCGCACTGGCTCGCGGTCGAGCGGCGCGGCGGCAGCTCGAACCCGAGCCACGCGGCGCTCGCGTTCCTGATCACCTCGCAGTGGGTGATCGCCGAGGCGGCCGCGCGCAAGCTGTCGGTCTCCGCGGCCCAGGTCGAGCAGCACTTCGCGCAGCTGGAGAAACAGAACTTCTCCAAGCCGGGCTCGCTGCAGCGGTTCCTCGCGAAGGCGGGCGAGACCGAAGCCGACCTGCTCGCGCGCGTGAAGGTCGAACTGCTGCAGGCGCGGATCGCCGCGCAGGTGAGCGCCGGTAAGAGCGCGGCGCGGACCGATACCGCGCTCGCGAGCTTCGAGAGAGCCTTCCACGGCCGCTGGAAGCGGCTGACGAGTTGCGAGCCCGGGTACGTGATGGAAGACTGCTCGGAGTACTCCGGCAAGCCCGAAGACCTGACGGCCGCTTCCTCGTCGTCCAGGTCGGGATCGGGGTCTACGTCGAGCTCCGTCGCGGGGGCGGGCTCCTCCGGGCGCTCCTCCCCGTCGGGCGCCTCGCGATCCGCCTCCGCCGGGCCTTCGCGCTCGACCGCGGGAGCGAGCTCCTCCAGCTCCAGCGGCGAGCTGCCCGCGCCCGTCGCCGGGGCGATGACGCTGTCGAGCCCCGCATTTGAACGCAACGGCGAGATCCCCAAGCAATACACGTGCGACGGCGCCAACGCGAGCCCGCCGCTGGAATGGCAGAACGTGCCCGCGAAGGCCGCCGCGCTCGTGCTGTTCGCGATCGACGAGACCGCGACCGGCCCCACCGGCGGCATCCGCTGGGTCGTCGGCGACATCAACCCCTCCTCCAAAGGCGTCGCCGCTGGGCAGACGCCCGCGGGCGGGATCGTCGGCGCGACCACGCGGGGCAAGGCCGGCTACGGCGGCATCTGCCCGGCCAGCGGCAAGACCAGCACCGTCGAGTTCGTGCTGTACGCGCTCAGCAAGCGGATCCCCCTCACCCCCGGCTTCCAGCCCGACGTCGCCGAGCAGGAGTACGGCGCCGGCAAACTGCTGCTCGGCGAAGGCGCCGTCACCTACGGCCTCTACACGCGCGGCTGAGCACGGCCGCTCAGCGGCCCTCCGCGGCCCCAAGCACGAGCTGGGCTGAACGTCGACCGGATGGCAGATAGTAGTACTATATGCAATCATAGCGTCGTATGGTACGATGACAATTTTGGCTTGACCGCTTGCAGCGCGCGTGGCGCGCGCGCTCGGTGGTCTGGCTTGCGGGCGTGCGGCGAGCGGGCAAGACGTGCCTGTGCCAGAGCCTCGATGACATCGAGTACTTCTGGCGCAACAAGCGCGGAGCCGAGGTCGACTTCGTGCTGCCGTTGCGCGGCGGGCACGAGCCGATCGCGCTGGAGTGTAAGTGGCAGGCCGCGTCGTTCGATCCCTCCGCGCTGCTCGCATTCCGCCGCGGCTACCCACGAGGCGAGAACTACGTGGTGGCCCCGGACGTAGAGCGCGCATACACACGCACCTACACGGGCACGCGCGTACGCTTCGTCTCCCTCGATCACCTCACCACCCGCCTCACACGCGCGGCCCTGGCCTGAGACCCGCGTCGATCACACAATCGCCGCTACCTGTGCCTGCCGGGGTGCTCGCGGCGGCACCTTCGGGGGTGACAGTGACTTCGGGCGCGAACGGGAGGTGGCGAGGCAGCTGCGCGAGCGTCGATCAGGGCCAGTCGATCTGCTCGGCCAGCTGACTCGGGCCGAGGTCGATCAGGCCGCTGCGCTCGATCGAGCGATACTTGCCGTCCGTGAGCCCGAGCCAATCGACAGCGCGCTTCTGCGGATCGACGATCAGCACCTCGTCGACGTCGTGGGCGGCGTAGAACGGGAGCTTCTCCCAGGACTCATCGCCCGGCGAGACGATCTCGAGAACGAGCGCGGCCGTCGGATACCACGTGACGAGCGGAGGAGCGCGATGCAAGCCTCCGTCTGGCACGCGGAAGTCGTGTTCGCCCTCGCCAAGGTTGTGCTGCCCGCAAGCATGCAGACCAGCCCGCTCCGCGAGCGGCCTGAGCAGCTGGGCGAGCTGCCATTCAACCGTGCTGTGTGGGCCAGAAGGAGCGGGAACCATGTGCAGCACACCCTCCCACACCTCGTCGAGACGATCGAGACCGGAGACCCGCCGACGCTCCTTGAGCGCATCCAGCTCGTAGGCGTACGGGTCGAGCACCATGGTGGCCATAGGCGCAAGGATAGCTGTTCGGTCCAGCTTCGAGGCGGTGCCTCACCGATGATTTTTACTTCTTCTTGCCGCCTTTCTTACCCTTCGCCCGCTTCTTGTGCTTTGCTTTTACCTTCGCGGGCTTGGCGCAGCCGGTGACCGTTACCGGCGTGTTCTGCTTGATCACGGCGCCGTTCTGGGCGGTGAAGGCCGTCGGCATGACGATCCCGCCGGTCCGCTTGCGCACCCGGCGTGTGACGGTGCGGACGTGGCCGCCTGAGCGCAGCTTGACCCGCTGCCGGACCGTCCGGTAGCCGCTGGCGGCCTGACAGAGGTTGCCGTTTGCGGCCAGCGCCGAGTACTTGCCCTGGGGGAGCGTCAGTTCGAACGTGCCCACAGGCACGTCGGGGACCGTGCGGAACGTGCTGCTCGTGATGCCCGCATGGCTGATGAACGTTTCAGAGTTCAGCTCGACGGTCACGCCGTAGCCCTGCAGCACGACGATCAGTTCGGGGAACTTCGCCCCGCCGTGGCTGACGAAGTACACCGGGCCGGTCAGCGGCACGGGGATAACCGGCGTGAGCGCCGTCGCCGTCCCGATCCGCGACGCCGCCGGGCACGATGCCGGGTTCACGTTGAAAACGCTGTCCAGGCAGGCATGCTGCAAGGTCGTCAGGCGTGCGACGAGCTGCTTGGGCAGGTCGACCTTGACGGAGCGGATGTTCGCCTCGGCGCCCTGGGGCGTGTTCGGGTAGGTCAGCTTCACGTGCAGGCTCGCACCCTTCGCCCGGGAGGTTTTCCCTGAGGTGGAGACCGCGAACTTTGGTTTGAATTCAAGTGCCCTGCAGTTGGTTACCTGGAAGGCGGTCGAGACCGGCGCCGCTACCCCTTCGGTGCTCCTCAGCGTCGCCCCGATCGCCATTTTGTTGCAGTTCGTTGGGTTGAACGTGAACTTTTCGCGGTCGACCGTGACGTTGACGTGCTGGATCTGCAAGGGGATGCCGTCGAGGATCGTGGGAAGCGGATCGCTGACGATCTTCAGAGCCGCGGTGTGCGGGTCCACGAAGATAGACGCCCTGACGACTACCGTGCCGAGGTCGAACGGACCCGCCTTGGCCGGGTTGAGGATCGACAGGCCATACGGGGCGCCCTTGTAGCCGGTCGTGATGAACACCTTGCCGCCCGTGACTGTGAATGGGTCGTTGCCCAAGCCGACGCTGACGACGGTGTGGCCGATCAAGCTTTCTTCGCCGCAGGCACCCTCGGAAGCCTGCGGTTCGGGGCACAGCTTGACCGTCGAGAGCGTCCCCAGCAGACCCGGAGGGAACTGCATTTCGATGCGGCTGAGCGTCTGATCGGCATCGGGACGACTCATCGTCAACGTGAACGGCGTGAACGCACCAGCCTGCAGGTTCGTCGAGCCGGCCTGGAACCCTGGCGTAAACGGTTGCGGGTCAGAACACGGTGCACCGTTCGGGCCAGAGGTGATCTGGAAGCTCGACGACGGTGTCGCCGGTTCGTTACCGGACCACGGCGCGATCCACGCCTGCGTCGTATACGTGCCGCACAACGCCGGTGTCGTCAACGGCGCCCTGGCGGAGCCGAAGAAGTGCAACGACAGATCTTCAAAGGGCAGTTGTGGCGTGCTGTCGAACGTTGCGACAGGCTGGCCCGTCACCGGGTCGAGGCTGACCTGGCCCGCGAGCTTGACGAGCACACCGGACACTGGGTCTTCGACCACAATGTACATCGCGACCAGCGACCCGAACGGGTTTGCGTTCTGTGCGGCCAGATACACCTCTCCGACGAGCGGGTTCGGCAACAGCGGCGTGTGGATTTCCGCCGTGGCGATCTTCGAGGCATCGGGACAGGACGGCCCGGCATCGACACTCAGGCTGATCTGTTCAAGCGAACAAGCTTCCAGGCCACCCGCCCCAGCAGGGCTGAGCTGGATCCCCGCGGGCAACGCCACCGTTGTGTCCTTCACATCCGCCGGCGAGAGACCGGTCGGGTTCAGTGCTCCACCCTGCGGTACGTGTACGCCCACGGTCAACCCCGTTGGCGTGCTCCCAGCCTGACCATCCGGCGCCACACTGATCGACGGTTCGAACGGCAGACGATTACAGCCGGCGAGTCCAAGCGGTTCACTCGTGTCTTCTCTCAACATGTATTCGCGTTCCTTGAAGACCCCGGGTTCAGTCCACGAGTCCGCCTGCACCGTCGTCCGCATCCCTTCCGGACCAGGGCAGGAGGTCGGCAACGTCAAGAACGGGATCAAGCTCGGCCGCGTCGGCGAGACGCACGGTCCGAATGCTTCTCCACCCGGATCGTAGAAAGTATCGTCGAGACAGGTCCAGCCACGCACGGAGTTATGGCGCGGATCGGCCGGAACCCCCCAGAATGTCACCTGGCTGCCGTTGAACTGAAAGACCTGAGAGATGTTGTTGACACTGACAACGACACCATAGTCGCCGCCAGTGCGAACCGAGGTGTCCAGGATCACCGGAATATGCTCGACGGAAAAGCCGAACCGCGCCGGCTCGCCACGCACCGGCACGAGGTTGAACAGCGGGAAGGTCAGCGTATACGTGCCCAAGGGTTCGGCGAAGCTCACCGATGCCACTCCGATCGCCGTTTCCGCCGGACACGCGTTGAAACTATTCGGAAGCAGCGCATCGAACTCCTGGCTGGTGCACTGGGGTATGACTTGTGGGTTGCCGATCAGACCCGGCGGCAGGTCGAAGTGCAGATCCTTGGCCAACGCGTCCGGTTGAGCGTAGGGTGCTCGTTTTGGCTCATTGGCCGAGTGGTCGGGCTGGACCGTGCTCGTCACCCCCAGCGTGGTCGTCAGCTGGAATGGATGCGAGCCCGCCTGCGTATCTACCGAGCCGTCTTCGTTGGTCGGCACGAGTTGCAGACTTTCGACACCAAAGCCGGCCGGCGCGCCGCTCACCGTCAAAGGTTCCCGCGTGATCACGCTGGCCGCCCCGCCGCCACTGACACTCGCTTCGTTGACGACGCTCGCGGGCGCGTCTTGCGCAACCTTCACCCCGATTTCCACCAGCATGAACTTATAGGGCTCCACCTTTTCATGGTCTTCACAACGCAGGGTCGCGAGCTGGCATTCAGCTCCCGCGATACCCGAGACGGGTTCTGCTCCCGAGATGGCTGTCGCGGTCAGCCCCACAGGCAACTTATCGACGATCACAACCGGGCTCGTTTCACCAGTCACCGCGACATCGCCGAGATTGTTGATCTTGAGCAGGATCCGACCTTCGCCGCCGGGCTGCAGGTGCGTAGGAGCACTGATCGTGGTCACCTGGAGTGCCGGAACGACGGCGAGCGCGGGGGCCGCGCCCAACCCGCCCACCAACGCGACAGCTGAAGCCAAAACGCCCAACAGGACTGATACCGGCCTAAAGAAACGCATCACTTGACCCTCCGACCGCTCGTCTTGGCTTTGCCGTATTTCTTGCGCGCCTGCGCCCGGCAGACGGCCCGCTTCTTCTTTGGCTTCTTCTTGCACGCCTTCAATGCCTTGGCCAACTTCTCAGCCCGAACTTGGGCGGTCGTCTGCTTCGTCTTTGCCTTCACCTTTACTTTCACTCCCGGCGTCGGGGCCAGGTTGCCGGCACCGGCGAACGTCGCGCTCGGGGGCGCCGCGAATACACCCGGCTGAGGCGCGGGCGCCGCCCTACATGAGTCCGCCGTCGTACACGGCGGCGCGGACACGAGCGACTGCGGACATGGTTCCGCTGGGGTGCACACGCGCGCGTCGTACATGTCAGATGTGCCGTCCTGGTCCTGCGTCACGAGACCGTCCACGGTCGTGAAGAACACGTCGTTACCACTCGCGCTCGCGTCAAAGAAGGTCGAAGCCCCGTCGCTCGTTCCGGCGGAGATCAACCCGACGCACCCACCCGCGGTGTGGCTGAAGACATCGCTCGCGCTCTGCCCATAGGTCGGTGGCTGACAGCTACCGACCATCGGCGGCTCGTACTCATAGACATCGTCGTTGCCATCCACGTCCTGCGGCACGAGTGCGTCGGCGCTATCGAAGAACAGGCGCCCCGAGTCGGAGAGATAACGCGGCTGATATCCCGTGCTGAGACTAGCCCCATCCGGTGTCCACGAAGGAATCGTGGCGGCGAGCGAGCGCCCTGCCCATATCGTCAATGGATCCATCGGGGTCCCGGGGAATTCGCCCGTGTCGTATTCGCCGACCGGTCTTGCGCCGGTCGGATTGCACGATGGGCACGCCAGGCTGTTCGCCTCCGCGTCGTAAAGGTAGACCTCCTCGTCCTGTTCGCCACTGTTCGCGTCACGGTTGTCATAACCCGTCAGGTTCTTCTCGGACATGAACGCCAGATACCCGCCGTTCGGCGAGACACGCGCAGTTTGACGAGCAAGCGGCGCGTCGCCCTGAAGGCTTTCGTTTCCCGGTGTGCCTTCTTCCTCGCCGGCTGCGATGAACGTAGTGCTCCAAGCCCCACTGCCTGTAGAAGCTTCGCGCAGCAGATACACGTTGCTCGCTCCAGCCGTGGCGGTTTCTCCCTGCCCGTTTGCGCCGCTTGTCAGGACGGCCGGTGAAACCTCATAAATCGACGTGCCTTCTTCGTTCGCGCCGATGAAGGACTGCACCTGGCCGCCATTCCCCTCGGGCGTGAGATCGGTCAGGTGCCCGTCGGCGACATCGAACATGAACAGACCACCTTCGGAAGCCCCGCTGGTCAGTTCATTTGGATCGGTGAAGAACACACGCGAGCCTTCCGTGTTGGCCGCTAGAAAGACGCCGCCTCCGCTCGAGCCTCCACCACCCTGCGCGGCGTCCACCTCAACCGTTTCCCCCGTCGTCATGTCGCGCGTGAACAGACCGCCTTCGCCGTTCCACACGATCTGCGTCCCTTCGCTCGAGACCGCATACCTGGTGGCGGATAGGTTGACTTCACCGAAAACATTGACTACGGAGCCCCCGAGCCGCGTTGCGCCGCTCGCTGGTTCGCCGTTTGGCAGTACGTCCACGAGCCGCGCTCGCCCTTTGGACCACTCGTATAGGCCGCCGGCACCCGGATAGCTTGGGTCCAGCCCAGCCGGGCCTCCGAACACGATGTGGCCGAGATCGGGCGTTGCACCCTCGAACCTCACTGCTTGGAGCGGTTCGGCAGTCACCAGCGCCTGGAACACGCCCGTGATGTTGTCGCGAAGATAGATCTCGGTTTCGCCGCCGACTTCCTGATGCACTTCCGGTGCAAGCGGCGGCTCTAGGGCTTCGTGGAGCGGCACCAGCACCGCCCGCGACAAATCGGATGAGAACCGTAGATATTCTTCCCCCTCGTTGAGAATGTGGTTGACTTCGATGTTGGTCTTGTGCGGCGTCGCGATGTCCTGCGAGGACCAGCCCCCGGGACCACGCGTTGAGAGGATCTGCGTCGCGAGGGTGTTCCCGGGTGGGCTGGCGCCGACCGGGGCTGACGCGAGATACGTCACGCTTGTGCCGTCTTCGGAGACCTGCGTCGCGTCACCGCCGCCCGGCGTCTCGCCGCCGCCACCGATTCCCAGGATTTCGGCGCCGTCCTTCTGCTCCGGGGAGACGAGTTCATAGGCGCGGCCGTCGGGCAACGTAGATTGCGCACCTACCGACTGCGTCGTGAATGTCCGATCCCGCCCCTCGGTCGTGCCGGTCCCGTTGCTCGCGATCACGCGATAGTGGTAGGTGGTGCCAGGGGTTAGTTCCTGCAGATAGACACTGCCAGCCTGGTCGACCGCGGTCGAGCCGATGTCGGTTTCGGGCTGGGCCGGTTTGCAGGTGGACGGGCTGCCGGCACAATCCGAGGTGCCGTACTCGAAGTGGTAGTGGGTGTCTTCGCCCAGGGGGTTGAGCTGGGCGTGGAGCGTCGCGCTTGTGGCGGTCACTCCGGTCGCAAACTCACTGTCGATCGACACGGCCGGCGTGGTTTCGACTTCCTGGTCGGGCTCATCGACCGTTCCCTGCGAGCTGACGGCGACGACACGGTAGTGATAGGTCGTGCCGACCCGGAGGCTTGACAGTTCGGCGGAGATGCTCACCGGTTCCTGAGGTTCACCGGGAGCCTCACCTGCCCCGAGATCGACTGCCGGCGTGCTCGCTCCGTATGACGCGGCTTCTCCGTATTCGATGTGATAGATGGTGTCAAATCCGTCGGGATATACTTGCGCCTTGACCGTCACCCCGGTGTGACCCACGCTTTCGGGAGCTTCGGCTATGACGCGAGCCGGACCGGTTGTCGTGAAAGTCGCGTCTTCGCCCCGGCTCGTGCCGGCGGCGTTGACGCCGACGATGCGGTAGTCGTAGGTCGTATTCGCCGCGAGGCCGCTCAGCGTCGTTTGCGCGGCAACGGTTTCGCTGGCGCTGCCCGCATCGGTCCCGGGGGGAAGGGGACTCGTCGATGGATCTTCGAAAAAGCTGTCGGTCGCATATTCGAAGTAATAATGTGCATCTTCGCCATCGGGCGCGAGTGAGCCGGTGAGCTTCGCTGAGCTTGGCGTGATGTCTTCGGCGGGACCGGTGCTGAGACCATCGACGGCCGAGGAGGTGGTGAAGGTTCGGTCCGCACTGTGGTTGGTGCCGTTTTCATTGGTCGCCGCCAGCCGGTAGTGATAGGTGGTGGCCGAGGTGAGACCGGACGTTTCCGCAGACACGGCTACAGGGCTTTCGCCCGTCAGCGGCAGCGCTTGCGTGCACGCCGTCGTATATTCATAGTCTCCGACTTCGGGGCCATATTCGAACTCGCAGGCCGACACCGCCGTGCCATCCGGGTTTACGCTGCCGTTGAGCTTCGCCGTTGTCTTCTTCAAGCTCGTTGCCGCGAGCGGCGTCACGTCGGGCTCGACGACGAAATTAGCGCCGAAGATGTCGACCCGGCCGCTGCCGTTGCCGACGTACAGATCACCCCCGCTCTTCACTGCGACCCCGATGGATCCTTTCAATTCGCCGGCGCCGATGTGGCCGATCAGGCTCCCTGCGGGGTTGTACTGCGCCACTTGGCCGTTTTGACTGCCCTCATCGATGTAAACGTCGCTGGTTTCCGGATCGATGGCAAGCGTGTTACCGGTTTCATCGACTTCCGTACCGGTCGCCGCGAGCGAGCCGAACTGCATCGGGTCGTACTTGCTGACGCCGCCGTTGTATGTCGCGGCATATACGTTGCCTTCGCTGTCGACAGCGAGATTGCAGACGCTGCGCAGACCGGACATCGTGGCGACGTAGTTGGCGTTGGTGACCGGCTCGCCAGTCGGCGTGTACTTGTTGACTTTTTCGGAATACAGACCGACGTACACGTTGCCCGCCCCGTCGACCGCCACGCCGCACGATTCGCCCCATGGATGACCTTCAGCTTCGTCAGCTTCGTTCAGTTCTCCGACGTTTGCGCCCGCGGCATTGAAGATCTGCACGGACCGGCCATGGGCCACATAGATATCTCCCGCGCTGGGCCCGCTGGAGCTGACGGCGATCTGGTTTTCCCCACCGCCGGCGCCACCGGACTCTTTGATCGCGTTGGTGCCCGTTTCCGTGAAGTTCACCGGGTTTCCCGCGGCGTCGAACTTGAGGATAGATTCGGTGCCCGCGTCAAAGACGTACACATCCCCGGTCGCCTGATCCACCGTCAGGCCCTGAACATTGGTGAATGACCCAAAGGAGCCGACGAGCGGGCGCACGAGTTCCGCCTGCGCCGGGGCGCTCAAGAACGCCAGCGCGCCCACCAGCGCGCACAGCGAAGCCACGGCCGCCAAGGTCAGGGTGCGGATAGTGCTCACGGTCCCTTGGCTTGGATTAAGGGCCCGCCCGCCCGCACCGGTCCCTTTGACACGAAGCAGGCTGGAGAGCAGCGCGAAGAGGCCAGTCGTCGAGGGCGGCTTCTTTGCGGTTTGCTCCTTGGGGGTCACTTTGTCTCCTGGGTGGTGGTTGTGGTATTGGGTTGCGTGGGGGGAAGTGTTAATGGTTTGCTCGGGGCGTCTGCCGGCATACTCGAATGGTTCGTCCATCTCAGCGCGCTACGCGATGTCGCGACGGCCGCGGTAGCCGGATGAGCCGCCCGGCGACGGCTGACCGTGGCCGGGCGGCTGGAACGCCCCTTCACAGAGGCCGCGGCAGGGGTACGCCACGACCCCCGTGGAGGGACGCAGGGAGAGGGGACTCCCGTCGGGACCTCTGCGAGCGCCACCGGAGAGGGGGTGGTGGGGCTCGGACAGGCTCCTGCGGGCGCAAGCCGCGAACGCGAACTCAGGCGGCGCGTGTGGTGGTGCTCTCCCATCGCCTCCTCCTTTCCTCCCACGCCGACCCGACGCGAGCTCGTGCCCCCGACACCGGGTGCAGCCAGGTTCTTTCTCCCCGACACCAGCGCTCCTCTCCCTTGAGATAACCCGAATACGACCGTACGATTCGAACTGCCTTGGGCGCCAACGTACTCGACCCACCCCGGCCCGGAAAGTGCGAAAGCGGAATAGTCCGGTACCGCCATATGGTGTCCCGCGACGGCATCGATCGGCCGCCCAGCCGCTCGGGCGGCTCGAGTCGTTTTCGGCCGAGACGGTCAGCCGCCCAGCGCCAGGCGGCGCAGACGCGCTACCAGCATCGCGCTCGCGGCAGGGGCGCCGAGGACGGCGAGCACCTCTCTCCTCGCCGCACGCGCGTACGGGCGATTCGCATCGCGCTCGGCCAGGTAGAGGCTCGCCATCGCCGCGAGCACGGCCAGATGGCGATCGGCGTTCATCAAGTCGGCGGCGCGCCGGCGCGACTCCCGCGCCAGCAACCCCAGCCTGCTCGCAATCTCATCCGCGTCTCGATAGTGCTCGATCAGGGAGCGCTGGCCGCTGGCCCGGTCCTCGGCGAGATCGATCAGGCTGTCGAGCAGCGAGTGCAGGGCGCCGATCCATGGGAAGTAGGCCTGCTCGATCGCGAGCGCGTCAGCCTCCCTCACGCCCGGCTGGGCGGCCATCGCGATCAGCGCGAACAGGCCGAGCGAGGAGCCCGCCGAGGCGGCCGTCTCCCACCAGCGAAGGCCCGAGCCGGACGGTGTCCTCTCCTGTGCCCAACGCGCGAACATCGCCTGCGGGCCGTGAGCGTCCGCCACATTGAAGCTCTGATAGTCGACGATCTGAGTGCCCAGACGGCACGCCGAACCCCGCACCGCCGCGTAGCTGGGGAGCGCATGCAACGCCAACCGGCAACGCTCGACCGTGCCCTCCAGGTAACCGCCGTCGTCGCCGTCCGGCAAGTGAGCGTAATAGGCAGCCGTTTGCGCGACCGGATCGAGCGCGGCCGTCAGCGCGCTGTGCAGGCGGCGGGAGTTGAGCACCGGGTCTGGGTGCGGTTGCTCTGTCAGCGTGTCCAGGTAGTCATACAGCGACTGGAACGCGACCTGCGCGCGGATCACCGCCCCGCGATGCGCACGCGGAGCGAACACGGCGAAAGCCGCGGCGCCGTCGATGTTCGAGCGCTTGCTGTCGAGCACGCCCAGCGCGATCGTGCGAAGCCGCGCCTGCGGGATCGCGGCGGCCCTGCGGCGCTGATCGGCGAGTTCGCGGTGGACCCGTGGATAGACCGAGCCCCAGTAGACGGGCGTGGCCCGCGTCAGAGTGATCGCAGTGTCGAGGCTCATGGCTGGTCTCCAAAGGCTAGGCTCGGGGCCACGCGCGCGGAGCAAAAGCCCAGCACGCCGGCCAGGAGAACGGTAGCTCCCGCGACGATCGCAAGCGCGAGCAGGATAGATCCCAGGCCGAGCGAGAACGGCGCCGGGAAGCCCGTGCTGAGCGCCAGCCAGCGACTCGCCAATGCATGGCCGTAGAGCCCGAGCAACGCCCCGACCGCGCAGCCGATCGCCACCGAGACGGCGCTCTCCAGCACCACCGCCCGCCACAGCTGCATGTGGTCGAAGCCCTGCGCGGCAAGCGATGCGAGGCGCGCTCGGCGCTGCCAGATCGACGCGCTCAGCACCGCGGCCACCGCCAGCGCGGCGGTGATCAGCAGCAGCGCCGAGATCTGGCCGAGGCTGCGCAAGCCTTCCCGCGCGCTTGACTGGAAGCTCGCCACGCGTTCGGCGAGCGTCTGCACCCGCAAGCCAGGACGGCCTTTCAGCGCCGCCAGCACGCTGCGCCTGCCCGCGGCCGGGCTGACGCCGGGCTTCAGCTGAACCTCCAGGGCGGCCGGGCGGTCCGAGCCCCAGAAGCGGCGATAGTCGTTCAGGTCGATCGTGATCGCCCCCGGCGACCAGCCGGTGTTGGTCGTGATCGCCGCCACGCCAAAGCTCGCAACTCCGGATGGCGTCGGCAACGTGAAGCGCTCGCCCACGTGCAGGCGCCGTTCGGCCGCGAATGCGCTCGAGATCGCCGCCCAGCCGCCGCGGCGGATCAGAGCTTCCGCGCGGGCGAGGTGGCCTTCCAGCAGCTGGCTTGCCTGGATCATCCTGTCGTCCAGCGGTGAGCGGGCCCGGATCCACAGGCTGCGCGACCCCACGTCCAGCAGTCCTCCCTCATACACGCGCACGGCAGAGACCCCCGGCGCCCGCGCGATCGCCGCGGCGGCGCCGTCGTCCTTGAAGCTGTCCACCGTCAGGAACTTGTCGTTCGCGGCGACCCAGACCTGCGCCGTATCCAGGTATTCCACCACCGCCTCGTCGAGTCCCCTCGTCAGATCCGCGCGCGCGCCCTGGATCGCAACGCTGCCATACACGGCGAGCGCGGCGACGGCGATCAGCGCGATCGAGCGTGTGGCGGTGGCGTTCAGCTCGATCGCCGCGAGCGAGATCATGCTGCCCCTCCTACGCCTGCCAAGCCACTTCAAAGCGAGGAGCACAGCGTCGAAGGAGACCGGGATCAGGCACGGGACCGCGAGCGCGAGCAGGACCCCGCCGAGGATCGTCAGGGCCGGGTCCGCCAGCACGAGCACGGTCACGCCGGCCACGAGCGCTGCGCCGAACAAGCCGAGCGTGCGAGCGGCGCGATCGCCCCAACGTTGAACAGAATGCTCAGCCCCCAGCGCCGCGGATGTCGGCGAGCTCGAGCGCAACACCAGCAGCGGCGCGAGCGAAACGAGCACAGCCGCGCTCACGCCACCGGCAAAAGCGAGCAGCGCCATGGTGAGATCGATGCTCTGATGGCTTGCGATCGGAAACGCCGCCGCCAGATAGACCGTGCTCTGGCCGAAGATCGTGTGCGCGAGCGCTACGCCGAGCGCGAGACCCGCAAGCGAAGCGAGGACCCCCAGCACGAGCGCCTGCGAGAGCAGGATCACCCGGATCTGGCGCACTTCAAAACCGTTGGTGTGAAGCTCAGCCACGAGCCGGCGGCGCTCGGGCAACGTCAACAGCATCGCGTTCGCCGCGAACAGCAAGCCCACCATCGCGCCGATCGCGGCGAACAGGCTCGTCGACTGGCCAAGCGGCCTGGCCGTCGCTTCCAGCAAGCGCAGTTCGCTGCCCGCGCTCTGCACATTCACCCGGCCCACCGTCAACGAACGCAACTCCGCGGCCACCCGCGCGTCCGCGCCCGGGTAAGGCTCGATCAACACTTCCGTGACTCGGCCAGGCTGTTCGGTCAATTCCTGGGCCACACCCAGTTGCGCGATCACGATCGGAGCCTGCGCGACAGCGCCGATCGTGGCGCTGTCGAGCACCGCCCCAACGGGCGCCGCTCGCTCCACGCCGCCCACCAGGAGCTCGACGCGCCCGCCGCCATGCGCCCCCACGCCTTGCGCGAGCGGTGTGGGCAACCCCACACCGCCATTCACCAGCGCCACGCCGGCCCCCAGATTGCGCGTCGCCGAGCCGTGCAACGCGACGATGCCGGCGCTCAACCCCACGACCTGGACCGCCCGGCGCCCGTGGGGGCCGGCCAGTTCCCCGTCCTCGCGCAACACGAACGCCGCGAACCGCACGCCCGGGACCCTGCCTGCCCGCAGCGCGAGCGCTTCGCTGAATCCTTCGCTCGAGCGCGCCTGCAGCTCGAGGCGAGCGTTGCCCTCGACGGCACGAATCAACGCCGGCGCCGAGCCGGTGATGCTCGAGTTGGCGAGCAGCACCCCGAAGACGAGCGCGACACCCACCGCAATGCCCGCACCCGCGAGCAGCTCAGCCGCGAGCTGGCGGCGCAAGCGCAGCCGGTAGTGAGCGCCGAGCGCGCTGAGGCGGACCCCGGCGATCCGCGGGTCGAGCGGGTGCCGCGGCAGCTTCGCGCTGCGCCTCGACCTCATCGCGAAGCGGCGAGCGCGCCCAACTCGATGTCGAGCCCGTCGCTCAGCAAGCCGTCGCGAAGCGTGTGCACACGGTCAACATAAGCGCTTGCGCGCGGGTCATGAGTCACCAGCAGCACGGGCATCCCCCGCTCATGGCACAGTTCTCCAAGCAGAGCCAGGATCTGCGCGCCACGCTCACTGTCGAGGCTTCCCGTCGGCTCGTCCGCCAGCAGCAGGCGCGGCTCGTTCACCAGGGCACGCGCAATCGCGACACGCTGGCGCTCACCCATCGAAAGGCTGTCGCTCGGATGCTCCAAGCGAGCGCCCAACCCGACCCGCTGCAGCCACGGACGCGCCGCCGCGCACGCCTCTTTGAGAGTCCACCCGTCGCCCAGCAGCTTGATCGCCGCGTTCTCCAACGCCGTCGCGCCGGGCACGAGATGAAATGCCTGGAAGACGAAGCCGACATCGCGGCGGCGGTAGAGCGCCCCCTCGCGCGCGGACAGCGTCGCGAGGTCGCGCCCATCGAAGCACACCGCGCCCGCGTCGGGGGCGAGCAGACCGGCGGCCATCATCAGCAGCGTCGTCTTGCCCGACCCGCTCGGGCCGTACAGCGCCACGAGCTCACCGGGAGCGACGCTCAGCGACACGTCTCTCACGGCATCGACGCGCGTGCCATCCGCGCAGGAGAATCGCTTGAGCACCCCGCGCAGCTCGAGCGCGCTCATCGAGAGCGGCCCGCACCGCCGGCCGCACGAGCACCCGGAAACGGGATCACCCGCCGGCGCGAATCGGTCGAACGCAAGCGGCCGTCGCTCAACGTCAAGAACCGCCCCACGCCCGCGAGCATGCCCATGTCCTCAGAGGCGATCGCCACCGCGATCCCCGACTCCGAAAGCGCGCGCAGCAAGCTCAACAGCTCGCGGCGCTCGCTCGGCCCGGGCAGCACCGCCGGCTCATCCACGAGCAGCAGCCGCGGTTCGCGCGCAAGCGCACGCGCCAGCTCCACTCCCAGACGGTCGCTGAACGACAGCTGATCCACACGCAGATGCGAGCGCGCGCTCAGGCCCACCCGCTCCAACACCGGGCGAGCCAGTCCTTCGCTCTCACCGAGCGTCAAGCCGTCACCGGTCAACGGCAACGCCACGTACTCGATCACCGGCTGACTGCTACTCAGCGGCCCGCTGTCGCCGACCGCCAGGGCAAGGCCCCCACGCCGGCGCAGCCGCGCACGCCCACCGATCGAGAGCCGAGCAAGGTCCACCCCGTCGAAAGCGACCGTGCCCGCGTCGGCCGCCTCCAGCCCGGCGGCGACCCGCAAGAGCGTGCTCTTGCCGCTGCGACGCTCGCCGTAGATGCCGACGAACTCGCCCGCGTGCACGTCGAAGCTGACGCCGTCGAGCACGACCAGCTCCCTCGCCCCGTCCCGCGAACAGCGGCTGACATCCGTGAGCTCGAGCAGCGTCATCGTGCCTGCGCCAGATACTCCTCGATCTCCCGCCGCACCCGCACGATCCATCGAAGCTCCGCCTGCAGCTGCTCACTGGCCGCGGCCCGCGTCACGCCGATCATCCTGCTGCGCCACGAGGCTCGCTCGAGGTCCTGCTCGATCGTGCGCTCCTGCATCTCCATGCAATCCAGTTCGTACTCCTCGAGCTTCTCCAGCAGCCGCGCGGCCTGCGCCGGGTCCGAGAACGCGACCAGCGCATGGATGTCCGCGCCTCCAAGCGGCAGCGGCTGACGCTCGTCAAGCCAGCTCGAATGCGTGGAGCGGCCGAGCGCCGTCAGGCTGAAGACCCGCCGGCGACGGTGCGGCGCGGCGGCGGCCTGCTCCTCCACCGAGGTGGCAAGACCCTCCTTCTGCAGCTGCTCGAGCACCTCGTAGACGCGCCTGGTGTCGGCCTGCAAGATCGGCCCCATGCGCCTGTTCAAGCGGTTCGTCAGGTCATAGCCATGCGCCGGGCGCTCGAGGAGCGCGGCGAGAACCGCCCTGCGCAGCGACCCGCGGGGTGCGACGAGGACACGACCCGGACCCGCGCCCGCCGCGATCGGCCCGACCGCCTGCGTCCGCTCCCGCGACAAACGCTCCTCCACGAGATCAGGCTAGCGCATCGCGGGCGCGACGATCGTAAGATGGTACGAGGATGAGGGGAATCGTGCCGATCGTTCTCGCGCTCACGTGGGTCGCCTACACCGGCTCGGCCGGCGCCGCGCACGCGGCCGGCGCGCATGGCGCCCGAGTGCAGTCGATCACCGACAACGCCGGCCTGCACCTCACCTCAGCCGACGGGAACACCCTGTTCGAGCAAGGCCGGGCAGCGGGCAACCTGCCGGGCAGCGTCGAAGTCGCGCTGACGCTCGGCAATCGCACCGCGACCTCGACGTTCACGATCCACACGACGGGCGGCACGATCAGCGGCCACGGCACCGGCAAGCTGCACCCCGGCCACGGCGGCTACGACAGCTTCGGCGGGACGTGCGCGGTGACGCACGGCACCGGCCGCTTTCGCGGCGCCTCCGGCGCATGCGGACTGTACGGGACGATCTACCGCGTGGACGACTCGTTGCGCGTGCAGGTCACCGGCAAGCTGCGGTACTGAGCCCGAGGGGCGGGAGGGATGAGCAGAGCGCGAACGGCCGTAGCGCTGTCACTCGTGCTCGCGCTCGCGTCCGTGACGGCGCCGGCCGCCGCCGCGCCGCTGGTCACGCTCAGCGCGCGCTTCGCACCCGATCGCCTCGGAGAGAGCACCACCATTCACTGGGGCTTTGCGATCTCCGAACCGACGCCACTGCGCTCGATCGCGTTGCACCTGCCCGCGGGTATGGGGTTCGCCGCCTCCTCGCTCGGCCTCGAACCGTGCCAGCCGGAACTGCTGGCTGCAGCCGGGCCCGACGGCTGTCCGGCCGACTCCCGCATCGGCTTCGGCAGCGCGCTGGCGGAGATCCCGGCGCAGGCGACCGTCCAAGAGCGGGCGACCGTCACCGCCCTGCTCGGACCCCCCGACGGCGAAGATATGACCGTCCTGTTTTTCGTCGATGGCAGATGGCCCGCCAACCGCGAAATCATCCTCATGTCCCATCTTCTCAACATCGCAGGCCCAAGCGGCGCCACGCTGCTGACCGAAGTGCCCTCGCTCCCGGTCTGGCCGCTGGGCCCCGACATCGGGCTGATGCGCTTCGAATCCACGATCGGACCGGACGGCCTCGTCTACCACCGCCGTTTGCATGGCCGCACTGTCGCATTCAAGCCGCGCGGGGTGAGCGTGCCCGACCGATGCCCCGCGGGCGGCTTTCTCGTCTCCGCGGTGTTCAGCTGGTGGACGATCGACGGCGAGACAAGCACGAGCACCCACGTGCCATGCCCCCCGCACGGGGGCTAGCTGTCCCCGCGCGGGTCGCGCCTGCTGGGCGCGCACCAGGGGACGAGGCACGTAGCGCCGGCGTGGCCGCGGCTTAGCTAGAGACTCGCCGAGCGGGTGTCAGGCCACCGGCTGTCGGGCAGCACTACGCCCTCCTGCTCAACAGCCCTCCCCGCCGCTTCGCGGGTACACGGTCGCTTCCCGGAGCGTGCGCTCAAGAGCTTCGGGACTGAGGTCGTGCTCCCCCTTGTAGTAGGAGCGCATCGACTCGTGGTCGATCTCTCGCAGCCCGTCGATCGTGCGATGCCGGTGCGCCGTCTCGGCCTTCCACTGATCCACGATCTCGCGCGCGAGGCCCGGCTTCCCGTAAGGACCCATAGCGGCGGCGCGCGAGCATGACGCTCGGAGATCTCCGCCAGGAGCACCTGGACTATTGGCTGGCCGAGGGATCAAGCCAGCGCGCCCGCATCCGCATCTTCATCGCCTGGGCCGCCCGCTCCGCTGGCTGCGGACGAGCCGGCCGCGCGCATGACCGCTACCGCCGCTTGCGCTCGCGATCTCGGTATCGCGCTCGGCTCAGACGCCGCGCCGGTCCTGCCGATCATCGCCCGATGCCGGCTTTCGCCGGGGCCGGCTACTGCAGGCGGACGCGGCGCACCAGCAGTTCGCGGCCAACGAGCCGCGGGCTCTTTAGAATCTGGCGTCTGGATACCAAACGACCGTTAGGAGACCGAGATGGCCAGTGCGCCCGGGCCGATCAGTGGTGTTGACTTCGTCACCGTTCCCACCAACGACTTCGAGGCCGCCGTCGAGTTCTACGGGACGACGCTGGGCCTTCCCTGCTCGGTCAAGATCCCCGAGCGCCACTACGCGGAGTTCGAGGCCGGACCGCTGACCCTCAGCGTCGTCGTCGCCGAGAACTTCCCCTTCGGCTACCACCCCAACGTCAACCCGATCGCACTGCACGTCGAGGATATGCAGAGCGCGCGTGAACAGCTGACCGCACAGGGCATCGAGTTCCAGGGCGATACGTTCGACACCGGCGTCTGCCACATGTCGTTCTTCGCCGACCCCGACGGCAACGCGCTAATGCTGCACCACCGCTATGCGCCACGCGCCGCCGACGGCTGAGCTGACCGCCGAATCGAACGGTGGCGGCGTGATGCTGCTCTACAACTCCGCCGTCTCGGGTAACTGCTACAAGGTCCGGCTGTTGTTCGCCCATCTTGGCCTGAGCTATGAAACCCGAGAGGTCGATGTCGTGGAGCGCTCCGGGCGCGAGCAGCTGCTTGGGGAGCTCAATCCGGCGCTGCGGGTGCCGACGCTGGTACTCAACGATGGCCGTGCGCTGGCCGAGTCCAATGCGATCCTCTGCTACTTCGGCGAGGGCAGCGCCTACCTGCCCGACGATCGCTTCGAGCGAGCCCAGGTCATGCAGTGGATGTTCTTCGAGCAGTACAGCCATGAGCCGAACCTTGCAGTGGCGCGCTTTCTCTTGTCGATCTCCGATCGCCCAGTGCCGCAGGAGTACGTAGCGGGCCTGCGCAAGGCCGGCTACAAGGCGCTCGCGGGGATGGAGCAGTGGCTGCGTGGCCGCCGCTACCTCGTCACCGAGCGCTACACGATCGCCGACATCGCGCTGTACGCGTACACGCACGTCGCTGAGGAGGGCGGCTTCGAGCTCGAGCCCTACCCGGCGATACGCGCGTGGCTGGATCGAGTTCCTCGACCAGCCCGAGCTTGAGAAGCTGCTCGCGGTCAAATACCCCAAGGACGCGTTCGGCGGCATCGAGGCAACCCTCTACCTGACGGCCGCGATGACCGGGCTGCGCCAGGGCGAGCTGCTCGGCCTGCGCTGGCGAGACGTGGATGGCACCGGGCGCAAGGTGCGCGTCGTCTCGCCCTACGTGCGCGGAGAGTTCGGCGACCCCAAGTCCGAGGGCTCAGGACGCTCGGTCCCACTTGCCGACCGCGTAGCAAAGGAGCTTCAGAAGCTGCGCGAGCGCTCGGTCTACGACGCTGACGGCGACCTCGTCTTCTGCCATCCCGAGTCGGGAGGCCCCCTGGACCGCTCGAAGCTCACACGGCGGTTCAAGCAGGCGATCAAGCTCGCCAAGGTGCGCGAGATCACCTTCCACGAGCTGCGCCACACGTTCGGCACGCGCATGGCGGCCGCCGGCGTGCCGTTGCGCACGATCCAGCACTGGATGGGTCACGCGGACGCGAAGACGACCCAGGTCTATGCCCACTACCAGCCCTCCGATCACGAGGCAGACACGGTCGATCAGGCGTTCTCATCCGAGCGCCCCGCAGCCAAAACGGGCCGTCCTTCGGCTCGGACGCGCGGTGTTCGGCGAACCGCCGTGGGAGCAGGCACAAAGGACTGAGACGCGAACGTGTGTGCGTTGCGCGGCTCGGCTAAGCGATGCCAAGTTCAGCGGCCAGACGCCCTGGTCCGATGATCTCGATGCTGCCGATAAGCGGGCCTTCGGGTAGGTGGGCGCGATTAGCGGTGCAGATCACGTCCGCGTTACGAGTCACAGCGGCAGCGACGAGATGGACGTCGTAGGCGTCGAACTCCCCCGCCATGAGGCGCAGTTGCTCGGCCAGTCCAGCGAGAAGCTCATCGCGTGTCCGTCCGGTGAGCTCATAGACGACCTCTCCGATCGGGCGATTGTGGAGCGATGTCTGCATGGGCAGAGTGCGACCAATAGGCGAGGGCTCGATGTTGTCTGGCCCGCCCCCGTTCTCGAAGACCACGTCCCTCCCGCCGCGAGCTCGAGCAGCTTGAAGTTGTATCCGGTCGGCTTGCGAATGGCCCCGCAAAGGACCGTCGCGTCGAAGCAGACGAGCATTCAGGAGAGGCGTCGCTCGACGATCTCGGCGGCCAGATCGTCATCTGTCGGTGTCGGACTGTCCGCGGCTCGTGCCAGCAGTTGCGCCTTCAGCTCCGTCGCGTCGGGCCCGATGTTGTCGCGTGTGAACTGGTCAGCCGGCAACCGCCAAGAGCCGCCAGGTGTCTGCTCCGCCCGTACCCGCCCCGCAGCTATCCATTTGTAGACGGCTTGAGGCGTGACGCCATACTTTGCCGCGACCTGCGCGGCGGTCAGCCATCGACGCTCAGCTTGCGTGTGATCGGCGATATGCAGCTGCCAGGCACCGGCGAGTCGCGTCGCCTTCAGCCGAAGCTCCACGCCGAGTCGATCGATGTCCGTAGCGGCGCTGAGATGACTGATCAGCAGCGCGGTGAACGTCTCTGCGTGGTCCTCGTCCTCGTCTGCCTCCTCGAACGCCTCGCGGAGGTCATCGCGTCCAAGGAGCCCAGCCTGATCGAGGATCTCCACGGTCTCGATGACCTCGTCTTCGTAGCCGCTGTAAAGATCCAGGCGCCGCCCGACGCTGGCAAGAATCTCGGCGGCAAGAACCCTGAGAAGCGACGAGCGCTCATCAGGCCCACTCGTGATGGCGGTGCGCCATAGGACGGCTCGGTCGGTAGGCGAAAGGATGCTCATGGCTTATGCCTCGTGGCTTACCAGGCTACTACATCGGCACAACAATGGAAAGTCTTGAAAGATTATAAACCTATCGGCCTCTCGACGCCGAGGGATGCTCTCGCAGAGTCCACCGCGCCGTCCAGCAAGCACGGTCGCCGTGAGGCCGAGCGGCTGCTGCGCAAGCTGACGAATGACGCGAGCGCCCCGCCGCCGGCTGCGCTGGCTACCGACGAGCTGGTCGCGCGCGTGAGCTCGACCGCCGCTTGCGCTCGCGATCTCGGTATCGCGCTCGGCTGCGACGCCGCGCCGGTCCTGCCGATCGTCGCCCGCGCCCTCACCGGCGCCGGCGACGCGATCGCCTGGCCCGAGACGCTCGATCCGTGGGAGCAGGACGACGACGAGCTGTCGATCTTCGACGGCGAGCTTCACCCCGCCGCTCGCCGCGCGAGCGGCGAGAACACCGGCCAGCGCCGCGCCAAGCGCAAGGCACGACGCTCTGCGCGCAAGCAGAGTCGCCGTCGCTGAGCGTGCTCACGCGGCTGCGCTACGCGGCGCGCGCCCCGCGACGCAGGACGGAACGCGCTCGGTTTTCTTGCCCAGTGCACCGCCGGCTTCTCAGCGCGCGGGCAAGGGCCGAACCTGGCAGGCTCCCATCCATGCGCTTCAGAGACGAGGAGGGACCAGCCGCATGAGCAATGACGATCTCGCGGCGATCGCTGCCGGCGCGCCTACGGTCGCCCGGGTACGCGCTTTCGTGGACTGGGTCGGCACCGGCCGCGCGCTGACGCAAACCGGTCGGCTCCGACGTGTGGACGCGCTCGCGCTGGTCGAGCTGCTGAATACCGGCGACATTCTCGATCGACGCTTCCCGATCCAGAGCAGCGCCGAGCTGTACCGCCTGACCCTGCTGGTCGAGTGGGCGAAGGCATCGGGCCTAGTCCGCGTTGTGCGCGGACGGATCGTCGCGGTGCGCAAGCACGCCAAGCTGCTCGAGCGGCCGGCCGAGCTCGTCTGCCGCATGCTTGCAGCGATCCCAGCGCTCGCTGAGGAGCTTGGGCATTCGGTCGTCGCGGTCGACGCGGTCCACACCGTCGAGGCGGTCTTTGGGGATCTCCTCGGGCACGGCGGCAGTGCGTCGCTGGAGCGCGCGTGCGAGGTCGCTTGGAGCACTGCGACGTTGCGCTACTCGTTCCCCGACGCCACGGAGCAGCAGCTCGAGTTCCAGCGTCGGCGCAGTGACGGTGACGTTCGCAGGATCCTCGAGGCCGTCGCCGGCCTCGGGGTGCACGATTATCTTGCCGCCACCCGACAGCAAGTCAACGAGTGACAAAACGCAGGATGCACCTTCAGCCAACAGCAACTGAGATCTCGATCTCTCCCTTGTCCACCCCATCAAAGACGCGCGACTCGATGTGCTGCCATAGACGGCGCGGCGGACAGCTGCAGCAGCGCCGTGGAACTCTCTATTCGCTTTCTGTCAATGGATGAACTTGCGCGGGTGCGCGCCACCAGCACTTGAAGAGCGCCAACGGCCACCCTCGATCTCGTCAAGGTCGGGGGCACCCGAAAGCCTGCTGCCGAGGCGCTCCATGATGAGGTCCGCCGCGAGCGTGACGTCGTAGTGCAGTGGCGAGTCGGCCGTCAGCTGGTTCAAGTCGGCGACGAAATCGGGGTGCTCCAGCTTGGCGGCGAGATTGGCCGCAAACTCGCTGTAGCTGAAGGTCTCCTCGCGCATGTAGTGCGCGAGGCCGTCGACGATGAGCTGCTCGTCGGGGTGTAGGTCGGTGAGGACGTGCCAGAGGTCGAACAGGTCGCGGCCCTTGCGGCGCTGGTAGAGGGCGCGGAGCTTGGTCGCCATCAGCTCCTCGATCTGGAAGGTGCTGACGTCGGCTTGACCGGACCACCAGCGCGAGTCCACCGCGTAGGGGCGGGTGATGCGTGGCAGGAACGACTCGGTCTCGGCGATGTTCGTCTCGATCTTCACGCGGATACGGCTCGGGGTGTTCGTCGCCTGGGCGTCGAAGACGATGTGGACCATCTGGCCGCTTCGGGCAGTGCCGTGTTCGACCAGCCCGACGCCGAGGGCGACCTCTCGCAGGGCTGTCAGGTAGGGCTTGATACCCGAGTGCGTGCGGCGGACGTAGTCGAGGTCTTCGGAGTAGCGCAGCTGCTTCGGTAGATGCAGCTTGTGCAGGCAGGTCCCGCCTCGGAAGGTCAGCTCTCCTGCGAGTAGATCGTGTTGGCCGATCTCGACGATCAGACGCGAGAGCACCAGGTCCTGCTCGATCTGGACCTGCTGGGGCCACGGCGCCTGCGATGCCCACTCGTTCAGGTAGGCCTGTGCGATCACAGGTCGGGCTCCACCGCGATGTTCATGCGTACCCCCCAGGCCGAGTCCGCCCGCCCGCGCCGCGGCCCCGAGGGACTCAACAGGGCGGGCTCTCCGAGGTCCAGCCGCGCGGCCAGGCGCAGCGGTCCGAGGTCCTGGCAGGAGCCGTAGCGATCGACCATCCAGCCCGTGCGACGCGCGAGCGTCCGCCCGTGGCGTGCCGCCAGGGTCGCCAGCGCCGAGCCGTCGAGCTCACCGATCTCGGCGAGGATGGTCGCCACGTTGCTGATCCCGCCGCTCGCGCGGGGCTCGCGAAGGAGGTCGACCACGGTGGCCTCCCGCGATGAGACTGGGATCGCTCCCGTATGTACGGTCACGATCTCGGTCGGCGTATCGGCGACATGCTCGCTCGAGTAGAAGGCCATACGCACGCGTCCGAACGTGCGGTCGAGCACACGCCCATCAGCGATCGTCTGGAAGACCTGCGGCGCTTGATGGGAGGCCCCGTGATACGCGGCAGCCGAGAGCAGCGCGACGTAGTAGCGGCGCCCGAGATGACGCATGAAGTCGTCGATGAACCACTCCGCGGGGACCGCACCCCAGGAGCGATACTCGGCCGGGATCACGACATACAGACCACGCGTCGGGGTGAACACGCGCTGCTGCTTGCGTAACCGTTGCATGCCGCTCGTGATCGCGGCGTAGCTCAGGCTCGTCAGCTCCCCGATCTCCTCCAGCGACACGCTGTAGCGCCCGCGAGCGATCAACAGGTCCGGGAGATGCTGAATCGAGACATCCTCTATGGTCTGCATATACATCAATATATCATACTTCGATGATTACATGCAGTGAGATACATTCTGTTTGCACTGTATCTGCATCAAAACATCGTTGAACACTACTTTGATGCAGATACAGACTACTTCTATGCGTGATCTCGAGAGACGGTCTTCCCCCGAGATGAGCCAGGCTGCTCCCCCGCCTGCTCCCCCGACGGCGCCGCGAACGCCTCGTTGACGATCTGGACCTCGTGCTCGGAGGGTGCGTAGTGGGCGTAGATCTGCGTCGTCTTGCTGTCGGCGTGGCCGAGGAACTCTTGGATCGTGCGCAACGGCTGCCCCGAGGCGGCCAGGCGCGTGGCGAACGTGTGGCGCAGGTCGTGGAACTTCACCGGGCGCACACCTGCGTCTTTGCACGCCGCCTTGAAGCGCTTGGTGACCTTTCTGAACGCTCCCACCTCAACCCATTGCGCAGGGGGAGCCCTTGTGGCACGAGCAGCCCCCGCCAGGGCGCGACAAAATCCTCACTTAGGTTGGCAGGTCTGCCAACTCGATCAATGATGGGGCCACCGGCAGGGTCGGCACCGCCGCGTCAAGGCCCTCCGCTTCTCCGCGCAACGCCCATCGCGGGTCAGCCTTGACCCGGCTCAAGCGGCGACCCCAAGCACTTCTGTCCAGACGCTCCCCGCGCCGCCGTCGAAGCGCATGACGACGCGTTTGGGCCGTCCGTCACGGCCGCGCCACATGACACCTTCGATGCAGGTTCTCGAGACTTTTGTTCCCCAACTGTTCCCCAGCGGGGCTTTTGCTCGACACCGGATATTGTTAAAACCTGCCGATGCGCCCGAGGATGACGGCCGGGCGATGTCACTGATCGAGCCGCTCGCCTGACTTCGAAAAGCCAATAGTTAGTCCTGAAGCGAAGCATCTGGTGATTGACTGTCGAATCTGATATTCTAAGGCCAGTAGATTCGTCAACAGAGAGGTTACTGGCTTTCTGATGTCATCTCATGGGATCTCCGGCTCCGGTCGAACTGAGCTCGCGACGGTCACCGGCCGGCGGCGGTTCATCTCACCCGAGGACGCCGCAGCCGAGCTGGGCGTCGATGCTCCGGTTGCCGCCCGTAAGCTTGCGCACTGGGCCGAGCAAGGATGGCTGCGAAGAGTGCGGCGGGGGCTATACATCGCTGTCCCCGTTGAGGCCGAGCATCCCGAGGGCTGGTCGCAGGACGCGATGGTCGTCGCTACCGCCGTGTGGTCGCCGTGCTACTTCACGGGCTGGACCGCGGCCGGACATTGGAGCTTGACCGAGCAGGTCTTCCGCACCACCATCGTCAAGACCGCACAGCGCGTCCGCGCCTCAGAGGTCCGTCTACTCGACGCCGAGTACCTCCTCTCACACATACCTGAGGATCAGATGGCATGGGGCGTCGAGTCGCTATGGCACGAGGAGGTGCGGCTACACATCGCCGACCCGGCGCGGACCGTCGTCGACATCCTCGACGCACCGCGGATCGGCGGCGGCATCCGACACGCCGCCGAGATCCTCAACGCGTACCTCGACGAGCACAACGCACTTCGCCTCGTGGAGTACGCGGAGCGGCTGGGCAACCGCGCGGTGTTCAAGCGGCTGGGCTACCTCGTCGAGACCCTTGAACGCGACGAGCCCGAGCTGGTCTCCGCGTGCCGGGCGCGCCTGTCTACCGGGCTTGCCCTGCTCGATCCCGACGGCCCCTCGGAAGGCCCTCGCGCCTCGGAGTGGGGCATCCGAGCGAACGTGCGGATTGCACCTGGGAGCCACTCATGATTTCCAAGCAGGAACTGCTCCAACTCCGCACCGAGTGGCAGCTCGACATCGGCGTCATCGAAAAGGACTACGTCCTCGGATGGGTGCTCGCCGCGATCGCCGCCGAGCCCGCGCTCGCCGAGCACTGGATCTTCAAGGGCGGAACCTGCCTGCGCAAGTGCTACTACGAGACCTACCGGTTCTCGGAGGATCTCGACTTCACCGTCATCGACGGCGGCCCCGAGGACCCGGACGTGAGAGACCCGATCAAAGAAATCCCTAGGTTTCGTACCTTTATCTCGATAGTGCGTCCAAAAGGCGCGTTCGAATCCCTTTTCGCCCGTGCCTTTCAGCATAAGGTTTGCCAGCTCACGTCGAGGAAGAGCAGAACGCTCGATGTTCTTCCGAGACTTTGCCATGCTCGTGAGCGGATCTGTCGGACGGAAGCAAGGAGCTTCGGGCCGACGACCGACGGTGAGCTGGCGCAGATACAGATGCCGTTGGCGTACTGGCGGATCAGGGCGCTGCCGTGCATCAGCGGCGAACCTCCTCGCGGATCGCGTCGGGCGACACGTTGAGTGCCACGCCCCACCCCTCGAGCACCGGACCAGCGCTTGAGAGACCGCGCAGATTATCGAGCGGCAGAGGCAGCCGGCGAGCACCGGCGACTGCGCCTCGAAGCGACGCCGGGACGTCCAGGCCAAGAATCTCCAGGAGCGCGCCGACACGACGCATCGCGTTGGCGCCGCGGGGCAGCTCGCCAGCCATACTGGTGAGCCGCGGCCAGTCGACTCCCTCGGGCGCCCGCGCGAGCACGCGCGCGAGCCCGAGTGCACCTCCGGCCAGATCCAAGTGGGTCGCGCAATCCAGCAGGCAGCGCTCGGTGGTGGCGATGCGCACACCGTGGCCATGCAGAGGGCGCTCCTCCGAACCCTCCAGCGTAAACCGACGGAGCCGCACGAGCTGCACGCCCGCCTCAGCCATCGAGGACGGGAGCCCCGCCCCGGGTACCGTCGCCACCTGCACCTCACCGGGACGATCGGGCGTCAGCCCCAGCTCGTGCGCAGCTGAAGAGAAGGAGACGTAATGCGGGCGAGTCCACCCGTCCAGCGCCGCCCACGGGTCGGGCGCCGGCCAGCCGCCGGACGCGCCCAGCAACGGCTCGTAGCGGCCGCGTGTCAGGCGCTGCAGCCAGCCCTTGCGCTCCAACCGCGCCACGAGCGTGCGGGCGTACTCGCGCGAGACCCCCACCGCCTCGGCGACTTCCGCCACTTCAATGGTCGCTGGACGGTCGGTCTCCAGCCACGCGAGCACCCCCGCCTCACGTGACCCCAGCGTACGTGGCCTGTAGAGATCGACCTCCATAGAGCATATGGTATCGCATAATGACAGCTAGTGTTATTTAGAGATACTGCTTGATGAAGATGGCTCGCTCTTGTCTTCCCCGTCAGCCGATCGTGGCTGCTGGCCTTGGCGGGACGGGAGCGGGTCTCGGTCAGGCGTTCTTGTGGTGCACGCTTGCACTCGCGAGCAGGGCGGCCACGTAAGCGACGCAGAGCGCCTCGATGCGGTCCTCTGGCATGGCGGCTCGGAGCGCCCTGGCGGCCATCTCGATGCCTGTAGAGCCGCGTCGGCCGAACAGCTCCTCGATGTAGATGAGCGCGTTCTTTGAAGGAGCCCCAGCTACCTCATCTTCGCCGAGGGCGATGAACGTGATGGCCACCTCATCCGGGTTCGTGGTCTGCATGAGCCGCACGACATCGGCGGCGTCCTTGTCGTCGAGCCGATCGGCCCGACGGCTTGCCACGCGGTCGTGGAGCTTGTGGGTCTTTGCGACGAACAAGGCCGCCGAGCCCGCCACCTTCGTCTGCAGCGAGCGGGTGTCCTGTGGGTCGAGTGCGGCGATGGTCATGGTGCTGTTGTCCACGAGAGCAGCCTCGAGCCCGACGGCTCGGCGAGCCGCTCTGTCACCGTGAACCCCAAGGCGAGCGGCGCGCCTCCCCCTTCCCGATGCAGCGCCCTCGGGAACGATCAGATCGACCGGTATCAGAACATCCTCGTTCCCTATCGATGCTTTGGCGAGCCAGATCCCCGGCTCTACGTGGCCGCCCGGTTGCGGCTGGAGATGGAACCCGGCGGCGATCATCCCGGCTTCGAGCTCAGGGACATCCCCGAGAAGCTGTGGGTTCAACACGAGATCACCGTCAGTCGTGTAGGGAGC
>DATCFG010000012.1:0-8991 GCA_036509655.1 Solirubrobacteraceae bacterium
GCACTCCTGTCAAGCATCGTCCCCCTTGCGGGGGTTGGTGTCGCGGAACCAGCGGTGGACGATGGCTCGGCGGGCTTCGATCCGGCTGACGCGTGGGCACTGGCAGAATCCCTGGCGCCTGGGACAGCGCTCGCATTCCTGCTGATCGAGCATGGCTGGGCGCAGCCGCTCTTTGACGCGATCGCCGAGACTGGCGGGGCGCTGCTGGGCGAGGGATTCCTCACCCCCGGGGCCGGGCTGCTCGTCGGGGCCGAGGTCGCGGCGATGGAGGAGGCGACTGAGGTGATTGCAGCAGCGCAGGCTGCCGAAGTCCGCGCGACGCTGCTCGCCATGGAGGCTGAGATCCAAGCAGCCGAGGCGGTCGCAGCTTCGGAAGCGATCCGCGCCGCTGCCGCTGCCAGCGCCCTCCAAGCGCTCATCACCGCAGGCATCGTGCAGGAGACAGCTGCCCACGAGGCCGTTGAGGCCTTGAACGCCGCCGGCATCATCATTGCTGCGGCCGACGACGCCGCCGCCGAGGCCGTCGCCGAGGACGCAGCAGAAGTCATCGCGGCCGATGAGGCCACCGCCGAGGCCGTCGCCGAGGACGCAGCAGAAGTCACGGCGGCCGACGAATCCGCCGACGAGGCTGTCGCCGGAGCTGCCGCCACCGTCCGCGCAGCGTCGATTACCGAGGCTGAGGCGCGGATTCTCCGTTACTTGCCCACGCGGCTGACGTTCGCGCTCATCGCGGACAAGCTGGGGATCTCTCGCTCAGCAGCCAAGGAACGAGCCGAGCGCGCCTACAAGAAGCTCGGAGTTCACAGCCGCGCCGAGGCGGTTAGCCGGGCGCGCGCGCTCGGGCTCATCGACTGACCGTCGATGCTTTCCTCAGGCGGCCACATGGCCCCGGTCACCGGGCAGCCATAAGCTGATTGCCAGAACGCGAGAAGGTCTTGTCCGCGTAGGTCGCCTAGCGGCGCTCCGCCCCAGCCTCCAGCCCGCCGTTCGATAGCCCTTCCGCGAATGAGACGGACCAGGCATGCGACGTCGAGGCCTCCGCCCGGTGGAGCTCGACGCGGTCAGCGATCGCCGATCGGATTGCACGCGCTGCCAGCGCCCCGCTGTCATTCGACCGTCGTTCTACATTTTCGCCCTGCGGATAGACACTCCTCGATTCTCAGATGTGGCCGGACGCTTCGGTGACAGCGGTTCGGTCAGTCAGCCCGGAGAGCGTCCACCCGCTCACCGCTGCAGGACCGGCGCGCGCGGGACAGCGCGGCGGTCGAGGATGCCATCCCAAAGCGAACCCGCCCAGCGGCAACGCGGATCACCGAGCAGCGACCAAAAGACTGACAGTAGGCGTCGGCGGCGCGAGATCGTGTCCGTCCACGAGTATGGTCCGCGCGTCGCCAGGTGCGTGTGGCGGCACCCTGCCTGAGGCTGTCCAGCACGAGCGGCTTGTCACATTATGGGACCCCGCGCGTCAGGACCGGCTTTTTCGTTTCGCCACCGACTTGTTGGCCTTGCCGAGTTCGACGGTGCCCAACAGCTCAGGCTTGCGCCGCAGCGCGCGGTGGCGCTGGGCGAGCAGCCCGCTCCGATCGCCGCGAGGCATGCGGCGATCAACCCCGGAGTGGCACGCCGGCTTCCGAAACCCTTCTCGGAAGCTGAATCGTGACCGTCGAGTGCCGGTTCGGACGGCCATGGGTGAGAGGTGCCGGCGATCGCTGCCGGGTTGATCGGCGCGCCTGTTAGCAGCGCGGGCCTGCCCGTCCCGGAGCAAAACTCACAACGTCGCCCGCCGTGAATCCACTGTCCGCGCGGCCCGCCGGGGTACGACATATCGATAAATCCTGTTCCGTTACAGGCACGACACCTCTCCACCCACATAGCGGTCGATCCTACAGAAAGCCCCAATCGTCCCACGCCGCCTTCGCATCCTCGTCCGACTCTGCCCCGGCGCGCCAGTAGGCGATCCGCGCGATCCGCATCGTCGCGCGATCGTCGGCGGTCAGCTCGACGATCTCGGTGATCTGGACGTCGTACTCGGACATGGGAGAGGGGGTGCCGGACAGGCCTGACCCAGGTGGCGGCCCTCGACGCGCCCACTCGGGCGACCAGTCGCGGTGCGAAGATTTGGGCATGGCCAACCCTAAGACCCCCGGGGACCTGTTCTTCGAGAACTACTGCGCGCTGAACGGCTATGACCCCGAGTACGGCGTCCGCTGGCATGAGCGCTTCGGCGTCAATACCGACAAGGATCCCGACTACCTGATTGAGCGCGTTGGCGATCGCGCCATCGTCGAGGTCAAGCACTTCGAGACGAGGCGGATGAAAGACCAGCTCCTCGCTACGCCCGGGCGCGCAATGTACTTCGGAGGCCCGGAGCTGTACGCAAAGCTCCAAGCGTCTGTCCGCGCCGCCGCCCAAGAGCAACTCGCCCCGTTCGCATCCGTCGGGCTCCCACTCGTCGTCGTCGTCACCAACCCGATGCAGAGCGACGTCAGCTTCGATCCCGACGACGTCGTCTCTGCCCTCTTCGGACAGGTCGAGTTGGCGGTCGATCCGGAGCCGGGCGGCCGGATTCAGGCCGTGTTCAGCGAGGACGGCGCAGTCCTTACCCACGGGGCGGACGGCATCTTGATCAACCGCCTTCCACACCTCTCCGCCGTTGCGGCGCTCTACGGCCTCGAAGACTTCGCGCGCGTCGACGTCTACGACCTCTCGGGCGTTCCTGGTTTCACGGGCACACCGGTGCCTAACACGATGTTCGACGGCGACGCGACCCGTTGGTTTGGTTTCACCGACGATAGGCACGCCGCCGCTCGCCGAGTCGTAGCACTTGGGCCTTCCGGAAGGGAGCTATACCCAGAAGTTGTGGATGCGGGTGAAGAAGAAGGCGGCGTACCTTCCCGGTTGATCAAGACCGACCGCCGCGAGGCGGAAAGGAAGGCACGCCAATGGAGGATGTTCGCAGGCTCCCCGTCGGGGAGGACAACGAGGGCGGGTTCTCGCTGGATGATCTCGCGCGGGAGGGTGCTCGCCGGATGATCGCGGCGGCGCTTGAGGCCGAGGTCGACGAGTACGTCGGCGCGCTCGTGGACGAGGTCGACGAGGACGGCAAGCGGCTGGTCGTTCGTAACGGGAAGGCTCGGGAGCGGAAGCTGACGGTCGGGTCGGGCACGGTGTCGCTCCGTGCGCCGCGGGTCAACGACAAGCGCGTCGAGGAGGAGACCGGACAGCGCCGGAAGTTCAGCTCGCGGATCCTGCCGGCGTACGCCAGACGGTCGCCGAAGGTGACCGAGGTGCTGCCGATCCTGTACCTGCACGGGCTCTCGACCGGCGACTTCGGGCCCGCGCTCAGAGATCTGTTGGGTGAGGACGCGTCGGGGCTGTCGTCGAGCTCGATTCAGCGGCTGACCGAGGCGTGGCAGACCGAGCACGCCGCGTTTCGTACCCGGGAGCTGCGCTTTCACCGCTACGCGTACCTGTTCGTCGATGGCGTCAACGTGGCCGTCCGGCTCGGCGAGGACTCCAAGCTGTGCCTGCTGGTCGTGATCGCTGTCCGTGAGGACGGCTGCAAGGAGCTGCTCGCGGTCGAGGACGGCTACCGCGAGAGCGAGGACTCGTGGGCGGCGGTTCTCCGCGATCTGCGCGACCGGGGGCTCTACGAGCCGAAGCTCGTGACCGGCGACGGCGCGCTCGGCGCCTGGGCGGCGCTGCGCACCGTGTTCCCCGAAACCAGCGAGCAGCGCTGCTGGGTGCACAAGACCGCGAACGTCCTTGACGCGCTCCCCAAGCGGCTGCAGCCACGGGCGAAGACACTGCTGCACGAGATGGCCGAAGCGCCCACACGCGCGGACGCTCGCAAGACGCTTGAGCGGTTCCGCTCCGAGTTCGACGCGAAGTACCCCAAAGCCGTCTCCAAGCTCGACAAGGACTGGGAGCAGCTCACCACGTTCTTCGACTTCCCAGCCGAGCACTGGCGGCACCTGAGAACGACCAACCCGATCGAGAGCAGCTTCGCGACCGTGAAGCTGCGGACCAAGGTCACCAAGGGCGCCGGCTCAAAGAAGGCCGCGCTCGCGATGGCCTACAAGCTCTTGGACGCCGCCCAGGAACGGTGGCGGCGGTTCAACGGGCACGAGCTCGTCGGCGACGTGCTCGACGGAGCGAAGTTCAAGGACGGGATCAAGGTCACCGACGACGAAACCACGACCAACGAGAGGGTCGCCGCCTGATCGTTCTTCATTGCCGAATCCACAACATTTGACAGTTGCTCTCCGGAAGGTCGCGACCAGTGAGGGCTTCGCGCTTCGAAGTTGGGATCGACCTCGAACGCGGACTGGCCGACGGCTCAGGCGAGCGCATCTCTTCCGCTCCGCATCGAAGCGATAGCCAATAGCTGGCACGGCCATCAGCGCCGGTCCGGACGAGCCGCCACGGGCTGCCCGCAGGGCGCTGTCATTCGACCGACGTTCTACACGACGCTCCGACCGCCGCGGCGACGCTCCGACCGCCGCGGCGACGGCGAAGGTGTCAAGACCCAACGGAAAAACTGGTGCGATGAGCTTGGCGATAGAACCGAGCACTATCGCCGGTTGGCGGCCTCGTCGCCTAGCTTCGCGCGGTTGGGCGCGTCGCCGTTAGCACCAGGCCGTACAACAGGTGGTCGGCGGCCAGCGCGAGGCGGTCGATCAGGCTCACGCGCCTGGCCTGGCTGAGGCCCAGGGCGGGTGCGATCCCCAACTCGAAGCCCAACCACACGACCAGCCCGTAAAGCGGTCCTGCCCAGGGACGGCGCCGAACCTCGCGCGGTAGTGCGCCGAATGCCGCGCCGCCGCCAGCGCCGAACGCCCAGTGGGCGGCCTCGATAAGCCCCCGGCGCTGCTTGCGCGGCGCGCGCCGGAGCAGGGCGCGCACGCCACGTGCCCGCTGGCTGCTGAGGGCCTGCGGGTGGAGTCTGTTCCACCAGCCCTAGCTCGGTCGTCATCACCCGCATTCCGGTCATGGCCATCGCGCCGACAGCCCCACACGCAGTGCCGCTGAGCACGTCACCCACACGCGAATCGACGTTCATTCCCTGCGGAGCCGGTACTCGGCTGATCTGAACTCCATCCGGCCAGATTACTCTCATCCGCGGGCTCCACCCACGCCTACCCAGATCCTCGGACGCTCCTCAGTGAAGTCAAGCGAGGCTCCGTTCCAACCTCTCCTGGGGTTTCAGCATGAACTGTTCGATTTCGATGTCGGGCCGCTGCGGTGGTTGGAGGTGAACGCCCAGTACCTTCGGGGTTTCCTGGACGATCGTGGTGCCTTCTCAGCGGCTGACGCAATGAGGACAGCCGAAGGCAGCCGCGGAGATCTCAGCGGCCGCCGGGGAACCACCACCCTCAGCGTGAGGGATTATCCGGCCGCCTCGAGGTCGGCGCGACGCACGACCCCGAGTAGCCGACCTTCAGGATCAGTGAGGATCGCCGTGGTCAGTTCGCGCTCTTGCAGCTTGGCCAATAGCTTCGCCAGAGACGCATCCGGCCGATTGGTAGATGGCCCGGGCTCCATGACCTCCTCCGCCAGAGCCTCTGGGTCGCCGCCCAGCGCGGCTTTGCGGAGGCGGCCCAGCAGTACCCCGTCATCGCCGAGGACGAGCGCAAAACCGTATGGCGAGTCCGCCACTCGAGGCCGCAGCGTGCCGACGGTGTCGCGCAGACCGCAGGTCACGGCTTCTTGGTTTGAGAAGTCGATCGCGCGTCGTTCGGTCGCTCTGTCCTCGTCTAGCGGCAGGGCGCGGGCCGTCCAGTCGACCTTGCCGGGGGTGTAGTCATAGACCTTCTCGAAACCGAGGCTGGCGAGCCGACACGCGGCCCGTGCGCTCAGGTCTCAGAGACTGTCCCAGCAATAGACCACCACCGGATTGGAGCGATCGAGCACGGCACTGCTTTGCGCATCGAGGCTCTTGAGTGGGATGTTGATCGCGCCCGGCAGGTGCAGCGCGGCGTAGTTCTCCGTCGGCAGCACCTCGATGAGTTGCGCACCGTCGTCGAGCAGCTCCCGCAGCCGCGGGTACAGGATCTGCGTGTACTTCACGCCGGGAGGCACTCTACTCCCGAAGGCCGGGAAGTAGTCAGCACGTAGACGGCTCTGCAGTCTTCAGTTAGCACCGAGACGGCTATATCGTCTATCGGCGCCCGGCTTTTGGAGTTCTCAGCCAGCGCATCATATTCTTCTCGGGCTCCCATTCGCTGCTCCCGGATCCTTCTCTTCGGTCGGAGGTCATATGAACGCTTCACAGCAGAAGGTCGTGCAGTACCTCAACGAGGCGCGGCTCAGCGAGGACGCCCTCGTTCGCGTTCTCCAGTCGCAGATTGCCGTTACCCCTCGTGGGTCCTACCGCTCAGGTCTGGAGGCGCACCTCAGCGAGACGCGTGAGCACGCCGCTCGTGTCGGTGGCCGCCTGGAGGCGCTCGGCCAGGGCTCTAACCCGCTCATGGCCGTCGTCGGCTTCTGGGAGAACGTCATTGGGCAGACCGTCGCCCTCTACAAGACGCCGTTGGATCTCCTCCGCGGCTCCGGCCGCGAGCAGAAGGTGCTCAAGAACGCCAAGGACGCCTGCGCCGCTGAGGCGCTCGAGATCGCCACGTACACGGCGATCGAGCGGCTCGCGCGCTCTGTCGGCGATGACGAGACCGCCAGTATGGCCGCGTCGATTCTCGCCGACGAGGAGAAGATGCTGCAGCGCATCCTGCGCGAGATACCCAAGCTGACCGAGGCCGTCGTCGATGCCGACGTCAAGGGCAAGCCTTCCTACGACGTCACCGCCACGGGTGCCGCCGACGCCGTCCGTGAGGCCGCCGAACGCGAGATCCCCGCTGCCGCCGAAGGCGCCCTGACCGGCGCTGTGGCGACCGCGCAGGACCTGCCGATCGCCGACTACGACAAGCAGACCGCGCACGACATCGCGGCCAGGCTGAAGGGCTTCAGCCAGCGCGAGCTGCGGATCATCGGCGCCTATGAGGCCAAGCACGAGAACCGCCGGACGATCACCGACAGGATCGCCAAGCTGACGGGCGACGAGCCCTGGCCGCGCTATGACGAGCAAAACGTCGACGCGATCACCACCGCGCTGGCAGACGGCGACGCTGACACCGCCCACAAGGTGCGCTCCTACGAGCGCGACCACAAGGACCGTCGGGGGGTCATCGACGCCGCCGAACGCGAGATCCCCGGAGGCGCAGCCGCCGCAGGCGCCCTGACCGGCGCTGCGGCGACCGCCCAGGACCTGCCGATCGCCGACTACGACAAGCAAACCGCGCACGACATCGCCGCCAAGCTCAAGGGCTTCAGCCAGCGCGAGCTGCGGATCATCGGCGCCTACGAGACCAAGCACGAGAACCGCCGGACGATCACCGACAGGATCGCCAAGCTGACGGGCGACGAGCCCTGGCCGCGCTATGACGAGCAAAACGTCGACGCGATCACCACCGCCCTGGCAGACGGCGACGCTGACACCGCCCACAAGGTGCGCTCCTACGAGCGCGACCACAAGGACCGTCGGGGGTCATCGACGCCGCGGACCTTCACACGAGCAACTAGCCGGGGTCGGGTGGGTGCTCCAGCGGCTGCCTCTCTGGACCACCCCAGTTCAACCCAACGGAGGGGGCAGAGTCTTCAGTCACGGCGGAATAGGTTCCCGGCGTGACCGAGCTGCGGCGCTCTCCGCTGACCTCAACATGCTGCTCTCGGCCCCAGAGAAGACCCCGCCGGGTCCGACGTGCTGGGCGCTACGCCGGTCGAGACACTCGACGCGTGGGACAACAGCATTGATCGCCGACTTCCAGCGGTCAGTCGCTCATCCGTCTCGTCCACGTGCGTGGACGCGGGCCGACGGCCACCTGGGTCACAAGCGCACCGAAACAATGCCTCTGATCGCAGGCAACCGCGGACGCGGCCGCTGGCGTAACGAATCTTCCCCCTCTTCGCCACCGTCGTGTGAGACGGTCATGACCCAGGAACTATTGAGTTGTCATGGCCCCGGGTTGTCGGGGACCGGCTTGAGCTCTATCCGCGCTGGATAGCTGAAGGCTCTGCCCTACGGGGACTGTCCGGGGTGCCGCGCGTCGGCCGCAACGCGCAAGTGACGGGCTAGCGCCGCGGGCTGCGGCTTCCCGGTCTCGGTCAGAACGCGCTGATCGATGATTTGCCGGCCCTCTCTGCTATGCGCTCGAGACCCATGTCCACCCTCCCTAGCGAACCCTCAGTACGTCACCACTCGGGGAAGGTCTTTGGCCTCCCGGATCCAGCCCGCCACCTGCTCCCCGGTCGGGAGCAGGCGCACGAGGCTCTTCTGCTCATTGACCTGCCCCATCTTCTCGGTCAGGTGCTCGGGGTTACGCTGAGCGAGTGCCACAACGGTGTCGACACCGCTCGCCTCGAGCAGCTCCGCATACTCGCCGGCTACGCCGTTGATGCGGAACAGGTCGGCGTGGTTGACCCATGTGAGGACCTGCGCGTGCCCGACACCACTGGCCTCCCCGATCTGCTCCCGACCCTCGGGCGTGGCCCCCTTCTCCAACAGCGCTTCCACCGTCGGCACGCCAGCGGCATGCAACTTCTCCGCATAGGCATCAGCGATACCCGAGATATCGACAAGGTTCGTCATAAACACCCTCTCACGCTCACTAGGTCCCCGGCGCCACATGCTAAACGGTCCCGGAGCCACATGCTCGACGGTCCCGGGCCCGCGAACGCGCGCGCGGAAATACAGCGTTGATGGTCCGATCCTCGACTTTCGTGTTCGCGCTGCGCCGCGAGCTGACCCGCGCCGAATATCGCGCACAAGCACCCGTCCCGACCACAACACCACAAATCACCCCAGCCCCGTCACTACCGGCACTCGCCGCCGCGCGAAATCACGAAAGTCGAGGACCCACGCGAGTACATTCGTCAGGAACGACACGCCGTACGAGCCAGGAGGAGAACGATGAGCGCAGGAGCCATCATCGCCATCGT
>DATCFG010000013.1:0-2091 GCA_036509655.1 Solirubrobacteraceae bacterium
AACTGGTTGGTGCTGATCACGGTCTCGGAGGGTAGCGGTCGGGGCTGTGCTGGGGGTGTGTCACTCTTCAGGGCTCGCGGTCGAGCGTCTTGGCGATCTCGACGGTCAGCAGGTAGAGGTCCGGGCACTCTTCTTCATCAGGGTCGAACGGGTGAAATCCGAGGTGCTCCCACCAGCGGCGCGCGTTGGGATTGATCGCGTTTACGACTACCGCGCGAGCAGCGGCGTGCGTATTGAGCTCCACTGCGGTCGCGAGCACGTGTGCGACGAGCGCGGTGCCCACCCCGCGTCCGCTGTAGTGACGATCGACGGCCAGGCGCCCGAGTAGTAGCGCCGGCACCGGATCGGGTGCCTGTTTGGACAGAGGAGCCGGTGCGGCGGAGCGGTCGATGCCCGTCATGGCGATGCTCGTGTACGCGGCTACCCGATCGTTTGCGTCGGCGATGACCCATGTGGCTGCTGTGTCACGTCGACGGTTCTGTCCGGCGTAGCGACGTAGCCATTCATCGAGCGCCGGCTCGCCGCAGTCAAACCGCGAGCGCTCGTGCCGGCGCGTATCGAGCGGTGCCGGGCGGCGTAGCTCAGTCAAGCCAGGTAAATGTGCGTGTCCGTTTGAGGGCTTGCGCTAGTCGCTTGTTGACCTGGGCAGGCTGCTCGAGCGCCTGGTTGAACGCCTCGGCCGTTGATGCGCTGAGCACAATGCTGGGACGTTGCGCGAGGACCTCCTCAGCCCTTGCGGCCGCGGCCTGCAGCACGAACGCCGATACGTTCAGATGCGCGGCGGCGGCCGCTCGCTCCAGCAGGGACTTGTCGCTCCGGTCCACCCGGATCTGAAGTCGCTGCACCTTCGCTGTCGCCGTCATACACTCACAATGGCAGTACAATCCGCGCTTGTCAAGTCACCCACCCTTTTCTCGCGGCCGAGCGCCCTCAAGCAAACCCGGCGCGACGCCGATGCCGAACCATGAGACCGCGGATGCGCGCACTGGCACGCGAGAACGTCCTGTGCGCGCTCCTGGCGGGCGCCGGCACCGCGGCGATGGTCTGGCTCGGGCTCTACGGCTTCACCTGGAGCGACTACGAAACCGAGGCGAAGCCGGCGTTTGACGCGCTGACGCACGGTCACGTGCTCGAATTCCTGCGCCTCGCGCCCGCCTACGGCGGCTCACTCGTCGAGCGGGCGCCGTTCGCTTTGCTGCCCGGGCTGTGGGGCGGCGGGGAGCTGGCGGTCTACCGGATGGTCGCGCTGCCGTGCCTGCTCGCCGTCGCCGGGCTCGGCGTCTGGCTGGTCGCGCAGCTGCGACGCCCCGGGGCCGGCGGCCTGCGCGCTCCCGGCTCGAGGCTCGTGCGCGCGGTCGCATTGGGAGTTTGCGTCGCCAATCCCCTCACCCTGCGCGCGCTCGAACTCGGCCACCCGGAGGAGCTGCTCGGCGGCGCGCTATGCGTGGCCGCGGTACTACTAGCCGCACGCGAGCGACCGCTGTGGGCCGGGCTGGCGCTCGGACTGGCGATCGCGAACAAGGAGTGGGCGCTGCTCGCGATCGGGCCGGTGCTGCTCGCGCTGCCCTCGCGCCGGGCGCTGTGCATGACATGCGCCGCGGCGGTCGCGGCGTTCGTGCTGGCGCCACTTGCGCTGGTCGGATCGAGCGGGTTCGTGGCCTCCACCCGCGGCGCCGCGGCGCCGCCCAGCTCGATCTTCCAGCCGTGGCAGATCTTCTGGTTCCTCGGCCACCACGGACCCACCGTGCACGGCCTGTTCGGGGTGGCCAAGCCCGGCTACCGCACCGCGCCCGGCTGGGTCGGCACGATCAGCCACCCGCTGATCGTCGCCGTGTCGCTGCCCTTGACGGCGCTGGCCTGGGGTCGTGGACGTCGCGGCCAGTCCGACGCGTTGCTGCTGCTGGCGCTGCTCTTGCTGCTGCGCTGCGTGCTGGACACGTGGGACACGGTCTACTACATGATCCCGTTCGTGCTGGCCCTGCTCACCTGGGAGAGCCTCGGCGAGCGCCGGCGTCCCGCGGCGCTCGCGCTGTCGTGCACCGCGCTCGGGTGGGTGAGCTTCGCGTGGCTGCCCAACCACGTCTCGGCCGA
>DATCFG010000014.1:0-12402 GCA_036509655.1 Solirubrobacteraceae bacterium
CCCGCCAGGCGGCGCATGCGCCGCCTGGAACAACATCAATCAGGCCATCACACCGCCCGCCGCCCGGCGAAGGCCTTGCCCAAAGTGACCTCGTCGGCGTACTCGAGGTCCGAGCCGACCGGGAGGCCGCTGGCCAGGCGCGTGACTGTGAGATGAGAGTCTCGCCCACCCCGCGCACGGAGCTCCTCGGCGATGTGCAGCGCGGTCGTTTCGCCGGTCGTCGTCGGGTTCGTGGCGAGGATCACCTCTTTGATGGGAACACCTGCCCCCCCGCCCGTCTGCTCGCCCGGTGCGGGTGAGGCGCCATTGGGCGCGGCGCGGGAGAACAGCTCGGCGATGTGCAGGTCCTCGGGGTCGATCCCGTCGATCGGGGAGAGCGCGCCGCCGAGCACGTGGTAGACGCCCGCGTACTCGTGCGTGCGCTCCATCGCGATCACGTCCGAGGGCTCCTCGACGACGCAGATCAGGCCGTGATCGCGGCGCGGGTCCTGGCAGATGCGGCAGCGAGCCTCGTCGGTGAGGTTGAAGCAGACCTCGCAGAAGCCGATCTTCTCCTTCACCTCGCGGATCGACTCGGCCAGCGCGACGGCGTCCTCGGGGGAGGAGCGGAGGATGTGGAAGGCCAGGCGCTGGGCCGTGCGGGAGCCGATCCCGGGGAGCTTCGAGAGCTCGGTCACGAGCCGCTGAACGGGCGGGGCGTAGCTGCTCACGATCGCTACAGGCCCGGTAGGCCGAGTCCCGCACCGAGGCCGGGTGGGAGGGACCCCAATCCAAGGCCACCAGTGGTCGCGCCGAGCTTGTTCGATGCGAGCTCCTGGGCGGAGCGGAGCGCCTCGTTGACGGCGGCGAGGACCATGTCGGAGAGCATCTCCACGTCCTCGGGGTCGACCGCCGCGGGGTCGATCTTGACCGCCTGGATCTGGAGGTCTCCGGTGATCCGCACCGTGACCATGCCGCCGCCGGCGGAGGCCTCGACCGTCTCGTGCTTGAGCTCCTCCTGGGCGCTCTCCATGTCCTGCTGCATCTTCTGCACCTGCTGCATCATCTGCTGCATGTTCGGCATCCGCTGCTGCTTTGCCATCACGCCTCTCTCTGTTCGCTGTTCACTGACGCGTGCTCGTCGGTCGCGCCCGCGCCGCCGGGCTCCTGATCGCTGAGCAGCTCCTCGGCGTCGAACTCCTCCATGAAGCGCCGCACCCACTCCTCCTCGGTCGGCGCCTCTCCTCCCGACGCGAGCTCCGCGTCGGCCTCGAGCAGCTCGTAGGAGAGCCGCCAGCGCCCACCCGTCACTCGGCGCAGCGCCTCGGAGACGATCGCGCGATTGTCCGGATGCTCGGCCTTCTTCTTGAGGAACGCCGCCGAGGAGGCGAAGGCGACGGTCAGGTCCTCGCCGTCGACCGCCACCGGACGGGCGTCGGCGATCAGCGCGCCGAGCAGGCCGTGGCCGGCGCGCACGACGTCGATCACCGCCGGCCACACCGCAAGCAGGGAATCCAGACCGGTGACAGAGGTAGCCTCAGAAACGGTCTCCGGCTCGACATCCACAGCTGGCGCCGGCTCGGGCTTCACCTGGTCAACGGGCGTGGTGGGTTCGTGCGCAGACACGGGCGTCGGCGCAGACACGGGCGTCGGCGCAGACACGGATGTGACCCCGCGCTCGCGCTCCAGTCGCTCGAGCCGGGCGAGGAGAGCCGACGTGGAGGCATCGACCTCGGGGCGCGCGGCCTTGACCAGGGCCAGCTCCAGGCGCGTGCGCGGGTCAGCGCCGGCGCGCACGCCCTCGAGCGCAGCGCCGAGCAGTTCGAGCAGGCGTATGACGACGGCGCGGTCGACGCGCTCGGCTTGGGCGCGCAGGCGCGCGTCGGCCTCCTCGGTGAGCGACAGTTCGGCGGGCAGCTCGCCAAGCGTCTGCACGACCAGCAGCTCGCGCGCGTGCAGCTCGAGGTCGGAGGCGAAGGAGCCGGCGTCGCGGCCACTCTCGACGCAGCGCTCCAGCGCGCGCAGCGCGCGACTGCTGTCGCCCGTGTCGACGGCGTCGACGAGCTCTTCGAGCAGGCCCGCGTCGGCCACGCCGAGCACCGCGAGCACGTCCGCGAGCACGATCTCCGGCCCGCTGTAGGTGAGCAGCTGCTCGAGCGTGCCGAGCGCGTCGCGGAACGAGCCCGTGGCGGAGCGCGCGACGGCGGCGAGGGCCTCGGGCGGGATCTCGATCGACTCGGCGGCGGCGGCGCGGCGCACGACCGACGCGATCTGCTCGACCGTGGGACGGTGGAAGTCGAAGCGGTGGCAGCGGTCGACGACCGTCGCAGGCACCTTCTGGGCCTCGGTCGTGGCGAGCACGAAGACCGTGTTCGGGGGCGGCTCCTCGAGCGTCTTCAGGAACGCGTTCCAGGCGGCCGTCGAGAGCATGTGGGCCTCGTCGAGGATGTACACCTTGCTGCGACCCGAGACCGGCGAGTAGGCGACGCTCTCGCGCAGCTCGCGGATGTCGTCGACCGAGTTGTTCGACGCCGCATCCATCTCGATCACGTCGAGCGAGTTCGCGTGCGCGATCGAGAGACAGGATTCGCACGCGCCGCAGGGGTCGATCGTCGGTCCGCGCTCGCAGTTGAGGCAGGCCGCGAGGATCTTCGCCATCGAGGTCTTCCCCGTCCCCCGCGAGCCGACGAACAGGTACGCGTGATGGACCTTCCCGCGCTGCACGGCGTTGCGCAGCGTGCGCACGACCGGCTCCTGGCCGACGACGTCGGCGAACGTACGGGGCCGGTGCCTGCGATAGAGAGACTGGGCTTGCTCGGCTTGCGCCTGTGGCTGGTCAATCGGCACCGTTGCCCTGAGTCTACCCACGGCCGGGGGCGTCCATGGACACGGCGCTGACCGATCCCGGATGATCGGTAGCACGCGCTTCACCGGGTGGGCGGGCATTGGATCTATCCCAGCTTGGTTCATGAACGCCCCACACGTTCTGAGCGGGTAGCGTGCGCGCTCGTGAGAGCGCGGATCGCACACCTCCCGGCGCGCCTCGGCGCGCCCCTGGCGATCGCTGCGGGGGCCGTCGTGCTGCGGCTGATCGCCGGCGTCGGCTTCGCCAACTACGACACGCTCTACGCGCTCAGCTGGGGCGGGCAGGTGGCACGGGGCGAAACGCCCCAGTACGGGATCCCGATCGCGCCGACGCCCCACCCGCTCGTGGAGGTGCTCGGGGTGGTGCTCTCGCCGCTCTCGCCGAGCGCGATCGAAGGCGTGGGGGTCGCGCTCGGCTTCCTCGCGCTGTCGGCGTGCGGGTGGGTGCTCTACCGGCTCGGCTCGCTCTGGTTCGGCCGCGCGGCGGGGGCGCTCGCGGCGCTGATCCTGCTCACGCGCGTGCCGATCCTCTCCTACGGCGTGCGCGCGTACGTGGATATCCCCTACCTGCTGCCCGTGCTCTGCGCGCTGCTCGTCGAGGCGCGGCACCGGCGCGCGGGCGTCCCCGTGCTGATACTGCTCGCGCTCGCCGGGCTGCTGCGGCCGGAGGCGTGGGTGTTCTCGGGGCTCTACTGGCTGTACCTGCTCGACCTGCTGCCGGCGCGGGTGCTCTCGTGGCTGCCGCAGCGACCAGCTGGAGAGGGTCCGCCGCGCGGCCGCGGCGAGCTTGCGAAGCTGACACTGCTCGCGGCGTGCGGACCGCTGCTATGGATCCTGAGCGACTACGTGATCACTGGTCAGCCGATGTGGTCGCTGACGAATACGACGCACACCGCCTCGACGCTCGACCGCAAGTCGGGCTTGCACGACGTGCCTGTGTACATACCGAAACGGATCGGCGAGGTACTGCAGGCGACAGCCCTTGCCGCGGCGGCGATCGGCGCCGTGCTGTCGCTGCTGTGGCTGCGCAGCCGTGCTCTGCCGGGCGTGGTCGCGGGGGTGCTGGCGGTGGTGATCTTCGCGGCGTTCGCCTCGGTGGGTCTGCCGATCGACACGCGCTACGCATTCCTGGCGGCGGCGATCGGCTGCGTGTTCGCAGGCGCGGGAGCGTTCGGCTGGACGCAGCTGCCGCCGGGAGATCGCAAGCGCCCGATGTGGATGGCAATCGGCGCGCTGATCGTGCTCGGACTGGCGGCGAGCACGCCCTCGCAGTACCGCACGGTGCACAGCGAACTGACGAAACTGGCACGCCAGGAAACGTTCCAGGACGATCTCGTGGCGCTCGTCGAAGACGGCTCGATCACGCGTCGCTGCCTGCCCGTGGGCGTGCCCAACCACGCGCCGATCCCGCTGCTGGCGCTGTACCTGGGGACGAGCCCACGGGAGATCGTCAGCGCCGAAGCCAGCCCGATCACGCACGGCACGTACATCGACCCGACGAGCGTGGAAGTCGAAGAAGACTATGTGCTCGACCCCCACGACCCGCACCTGCCCGTGGAGGTGCCGCCGGGGTTCACCGAGGCGCACGCGAACAGCGCCTGGTTCATCTTCGAGCGCTGCGCTTAACGCCGGGTGGACCGAGCAAGAAGGCACTGGGCCCCAGACCGGCGGGCTGGCCCTGCACAACAAGCCAACGATGTTTTTGCTCAGGCCAGCGGCAGGCGGAGTTGACTTGACGCCAGCTCGAATGGGTCGCTCGTCTCCCTCGGTGCGCGTGTGGACCGGATGCGTTCCCGCTGGGCGAGCAGGCTTGGCTCGCCGGTGTAGTAGCGCGCCCTGGTCTGACCAATCGGCTGTAGAAGCTTTGCATCAACCAAGGCCTTCAGATCGCGGCTGGCCGTCAGGCTCGACACTGTCTCCCCGGCCGTCAGCTCCACGATCTTCTTGTACGCAGCGTGAGTGAGGCGAAAGCCGTATGAGGCCTCAACGAGGGCGCCTGACGTGCGGTCCGGAAGCCCGTGATCTTCCGCGATCGCAGCGCACGCTGAATAGAGTCGCTCGGTCTCCTCAATACGCCGAAGCTGCGTCCTGGCTTGGTGGTAGTGCGCCGTCAGACAGAATCGAAGCCACGGTCGGGGGTCCTGCCGAGGATTCCAGTGGCCTTCTCCGACTTCAGCCAATACGTCGTAGTAGCGCTGAGTGTTGCGGCCGAGGTACTCCTCGATACTCGAGAACACGGGCGCCATGATCTGCCCCCTCGCGAGGACAAGTGTTTGGAGAACTCGCGCCATACGACCATTGCCGTCCCTGAATGGATGCACCATCACAAGGTTGAGATGAGCCATCGCCGCGCGTACGAGGACTGGAGCATCGCTTCCTTCGAGCTCCTCGATCGTGGCCGCGACCAGCACCGGAACCTCGTCAAAGGACGGCCCCTCGTAGACCCGCTCCCCGGTGGACCCTCGGACCACATAAATCTGACCGGACCGCCACCGTCCCGGGCTCTTGTCCAGTCGATGCTTGAGGATCATGAAGTGCAGCGACTTGAGCAGGCCCTCGTCCACGCTGGCCGCCTGGTCCTGCGCAACCTGGAGCACGTACGTCATCGCATCGCGGTATCCCGACAGCGCGAGACGTGTTTCTTCGTCTGCGTCCAGTGTCGGCTCGTCATCGACCGCAGCCACAACATCGTCGAGGCTTGCGTCGTAGCCCTCAATGCTGTTGGACGCTTGCACGGCACGCGCGAAGGACATTCGGCGCAGCGTCCCAAACCATCTGCGGGGCTCAGGATCGACGTAGTTTCGTAGCTGCTCGCGAAGCTCGTCGATCATTCCGAGAACCTCGACCTCGACGGGTTGCAGCTCAGGTGTTTGATAGATCTTACTCATGATATAAAGATTCTATCATTATATCTTTGGGCTGCACGCCTTCAAACATGGGCCTTATGACCCTATGAGTGAATATATCTATCATTCAATCATTCGCTGAGCACGTGGGCGCCAGGCCCAGGTTGCACCTCCCGTCCCCCGTGGGGTGTAGGGGCATCCGGCGCGAACAGGCCCAGCACGCTGCCACCGAAGCCACCGCCCATCAGCCGCGCGCCCGCGGCGCCGTCCTCGCGCAGCCGGGCGACGGCGCGCTCGACCGTCGGCGTCGAGACCTCGTAGAGGTCGCGCAGGCTCGCGTGGGAGGCGTCAAGGAGCCTCCCCACCGCGGGCAGGTCTTCCGCGCGGAGCGCCGCGACGGCCTCCCCGACCCGCTCGTTCTCGCCGAGCACGTGCTCGGCGCGGGCGCGCAGCGGCTGCGGCAGGCCGGCGACGGCCGCGGCGCTCGCATCGCGCAGCGTCTCGACGCCCAGCAGCTCGCACGCGCGCTCGCACTGCGCGCGGCGCTCGTTGTAGCCGGAGCTCGCGTTCGCGTGCCGCTCGCCGGAGTCGACGACGACGAACCGCCAGCCTCCGAGGCGCAGCCGCACGGGCTCGATCTCGAGCGTGCGGAAGTCGATCCGCAGCGCCGTCTCGGCGGCCCCGAACAGCGACGCGAGCTGGTCGAGCATCCCCGTCTTCGCCCCCGCCCAGTCGTTCTCCACGCGCGCACACAGGCGCGCGAGCGCGACCCGGTCGCTCCTTTCCCCGGCGAGTCCCAGCAGCGCCAGGCACAAAGCCACCTCCAGAGCCGCCGAGGAGGACAGCCCCGACCCGCGCGGCACGTCACCCGTGATGCGCAGATCTGCCGCGGAGACTTCAAATCCAGCTCGCCTGCACTCGGCCACGGCGCCGCGCACGAACGCGCGCCAGCCCTCCGCGCCCGGCGGCTCACGAAGCGGGAACTCATCGTCCTCCCCAAGGTCCACCGCGTGTGCGCGTACGCCATCACCGTTCGTGGCCCGGGCCCGTACCGTCACCCCCTCGGCGATCGCGAACGGGAGCGCCAGGCCCTGGTTGTAGTCGGTGTGCTCGCCGATCAGGTTCACGCGCCCCGGCGCAAACGCGGCCACGACCTCATTCCGCACGCAGGATCGCCTCTCCAAGGCTGGCGGCGGACTCCTCGGGGAGCACGTCGGAGACGAACGTGCCCGCGCCCTGCTCGGAGCCGGCGAGGTACTTGAGCTTCTCCGCGGTGCGCAGCGGTGGATAGAACTCGACGTGCAGGTGCCCCGCGCCGGCGGACGCACCGGCGGTCGGGGCCTGGTGGACGACCATCACGTATGGGAACGGCCGGTCGAACAGCATGTCGTACCCGCGCGCGAGCGCCTGCAGGCCATCGGCGAGCAGGCGCAGCTCCCCGGCCTCGCACTCGAGCAGGCTCGGGCGGTGCTCGCGCAGCATCACGTGGGCTTCGTAAGGCCAGCGCGCCGCGTAGGGGATGTAGGCGACGAGCGCCTCGTTCTCGTAGACGATCCGCCGCCCATCCTCGAGCTCCCTGCGCAGGAGCGCGCACGGCGCGCAGCCGCCCAAGCGCGCGTCGGCGGCGAGCTCGAGCCTCGGCACGGGAGGCAGGAAGGGATAGCCGTAGATCTGCCCGTGGGGATGGTGCAGCGTCACGCCGACCTCGACCCCGCGGTTCTCGAAGATCATCACGTACTCCACGTCCTCTCTCGCGCCCAACTCCTCGTAGCGCTCGCTCCAGACCCACATCAGCGCCTCGGCCCGCTCGGGCTCGAGCGTCCCTAACGAGTCGTCGTGACGATCCGTGTACACGACCACCTCCGCCGCCCCGCGCGGGGCCTCGAAGGCGGGAAAGCGGTTCTCGAACACCGCGATCTCGAACTCCGGGAAGGGGATCTCCGTCTCCTCCCCGCCCGGGCGGGTCGGACACAGCGGGCAGTGCTCGCGCGCGGGCAGGAACGTGCGGTCCTGGCGGTGGATCGCGTAGACGACCGGCTCGTCGCGCAGCTCGTTCCGGCGCTCCTCGCTCATTCGTGCGCGGGCCCCTCGTCCACGGGTCCCCCGTCTGTGGGCTCCCCATGCGTATAGAGGATCAGCGCGCGGCCGTCGCCTTTGACATAGCGCCGGAACCCGAGCGGACCGTAGGTCTCCTCGCGCTCACCTCTCGCATCGTCGGCTGCCCCCCGCCCCCCGCTCGGACCGTCAGCCCCCTCGCGCTCCGCCTGGTCAATCTCGGAACGTGCGGAAACGGGAGAGCCCTCGTCCGGGAAAGCCATTGATCGAGGGTATACCATTGTGTGAGACGACACTAACCAGGAGATTGGGACGAACAGGATTACCCAGATAGTTGACGGGGTAACAACCTAGGAGAAACCAGGCACTCAACAACAAACACCCAGCACTCAGTAGAGGAGCGCCGCGGGTCACGGCGTTCTCAACACACGAGGAGGAGGATGTGATGTCAGAGATCGATCAGACACGCGAGACGGCAGGGGGTTTCGAGCAGCTCGACGCGCCGGAGATCGCCAAACGCGGCTTCGACCGCCGCTCGTTCCTACAGCGCACCGCGCTCACCGGGGTGGCAGCCGGCTCGGTCGGCACGCTGCTGAGCGCCTGCGGGTCGAACTCCTCGAGCGCCAGCGGCACGAGCGACGTGTTCGGGTCGACCCCGAACTACAAATTCGTGATCATCAACCATGTGACGACGAACCCGTTCTTCACGCCCACGCAGTACGGCGCGGCGGACGCCTGCAAGCTGTTGGGCTGCTCCTACCAGTGGACGGGCTCGGAAACCAGCAACGTCAGCCAGATGGTCAGCGCGCTCAACACCGCTGTCACCGGCGGCGCCGACGGGATCGCGATCGCGTTGATCGACCTACACGCCTTCAACGCCCCCGTAGAAGCGGCGCTCAAGGCCGGGATCCCCGTCGTCGCCTACAACGCCGACGCGCCGACGAACAAGCGCCTCTCCTATATCGGCCAGAACCTCGAAAAGGCCGGCGAAGAGCTGGGCGAACGGATCGTCGCAGCGGTACCCTCCGGCGACGTCGCGCTGTTCATCGCCACTCCCGGCTCGGCCAACCTCCAGCCTCGCATCGAAGGCGCGCTGAAGGCGATCAAAGCATCCGGCAAGCCGATCACGCCGCACACAGTGGCCACGGGCGCGGCCGTCCCTGGGGAGCTATCAACGATCGACGCCTACTGGGTCGGTCATCCGAGCACGAAGGGGATGTACTCGTTCGACGGTGGCTCCACGGAAAGCCTCGCGAAAGTCATGCAGAAGTACGGCCTCCCCTCCAAGGGCATCAAGGCCGGCGGCTTCGACCTCACCGAAGGGACGCAGAAGCTCCTCCAGGAAGGCAACATCGAATTCACGATCGACCAGCAGCCCTACCAGCAGGGGTTCCTCCCGATCCTCCAGCTGTTCTTCTGGAAGGCCTCCGGATCGCTCAGCGGCCCCGCGGAAGTCGACACGGGTCTGAAGTTCCTCAGCAAAGAAACGGTCGCGCCCTACGTCGAATCCAAATCGCGCTACGAGGGAACCTCGACAGAAGTGAAGGTCATCCCAATCAAGGCCGGCACCCCCGCCTAACCGATGGCGACCGAAACCGCCGAGTCTCCTCCCGCGAGCCCCGGCGCGGGAAAGGGAGATGCCGCGCACAAACGCGGCATCTCCCTCCGGGGCGATGACGGTGTGCTCACGCGCGTGCTCGCACTGCGCGAGGGCTCCATCATCGTCGTCACGCTCGTCGTCGCGATCTACTTCGCACTGAACACCTCGAGCTTCTTCACCTCCGCGAACTTCAAGACGCTGCTCCCGTACTTCGCGCCGTTCGCGATCCTCGGCGCGGGCGAGGTGTTCGTGATGATCCTCGGCGAGATCGACCTCTCGATCGGCGGCACCTACCTGCTCGCCCCCTACCTCTTCTACAAGCTCTCCGCGACCGTCGGGCTGCCGCTCGTCCCCGCGGTGATCGTCGCGCTGATCGCCTGCATGGCGGTCGGCCTGATCAACGGCTTCTTCACGGCGATCGTGGGCATCAGCTCGTTCGTGGTCACGCTCGGCATGCTGTTCGCGCTGGAGGGGCTGACGCTGGTGATCTCCCACGGCCAGCAGGTAGAGACGCCCGGCGCGCAGGTGCACGCGACCACACGCGAGGCCACCCACGTGGTCAACGGCGTGCACATCCACCTGCCCGAACAGGTCAACCACATCAGCACCTTCGCGAAAATCTTCGGCGCCGGCATCTACTCAGAGCTGATCTGGGCGCTCGTGATCGTGATCGTGCTGCAGGTCGTGCTGACGTTCACCCGCTGGGGGCTGCACACGGTCGCGGTCGGCTCGAACAAGCTTGGCGCCGGCGAGGCCGGGGTGCACGTGAAGCTGGTGATGATCCGCAACTTCGTCCTCTGCGCCACCGCGGGTGGCCTCGTCGGGATCCTCGAGGCGGTGCGCTCGGCCTCGGTTCAGGCGGACACGGCCGGGGCCAACGAAATCCTCTTCTACGGGATCTCCGCCGCGGTGATCGGCGGCACGCTGCTCGCCGGCGGCTCCGGGACCGTCGTCGGCGCGCTGATCGGGGCGCTATTCCTCGGCATCCTCAAGGACGGCCTCGTCCTGCAGGGCGTCAACGCCAACTACCTGCTGCTCTATCTCGGCCTCGCGATCATCCTCGCGATGACGATCAACGTCTACGTTCAGCGCGTGCGAAGGGGGAACCACTAGTGCCTGACGCGGCTAGCAGCGAGCCGGAGGTGGTTCAGCCGACATCGGCGAGCGACGACGTGCTGCGCGTCGAGCACATCTCCAAGCGCTTCGGCCCCGTGACGGCGCTGCGCGACGTGAGCCTGCACCTGCGCAAGGGCGAGGTCTTGGGCCTGCTTGGCGACAACGGCACGGGCAAGTCGACGCTGATCAAGATCCTCTCCGGCTTCCAGAAGCAGGACGGCGGTGAGATGTTCCTGCATGGCGAGCCGTACATGCCGAAAGGCGTCGACGACGCCCGCTCGAAAGGAATCGACACCGTCTACCAGGACCTCGCGCTGATCGACGAACTGTCCGTCTACCACAACCTCTTCCTGCGCCGCGAGCTCGTGCACAAGCCGCTCCCGTTCCTGGCCAACCGCGAGATGAAGCTGCAGGCGCGCAAGGCCCTGGACGAGATCGGGATCAACATCCCCCGGATCGACGTGGCCGTCGCGCGGCTCTCGGGCGGCCAGCGCCAGGCGATCGCGGTCGCGCGGACGGTCAACGGCGACGCGGACATCATCCTGCTCGACGAGCCTTTGGCCGCGATGGGCGCAAAGGAGGGCTCGATGATCCTCGACCTCGTCGCGCGCTTGAAGGCGGAGGGGAAGGTCTCGATCGTCATGATCCTCCACAACTACGTCCACGTCCTGCAGGCGTGCGATCGCGTGAGCATGATCCAGGAGGGCGTGATCGCGCTCGACAAGCCCACCGCCGAGACCTCCGTCGAGGAGCTCACCGACATCGTCGTCAACGAGTACCGCCGCGCACGCGAAGAGGTACACGCGGCCGATGCAGCACAGTAGTAGTAGTGGACCGTGCACCCCGCGTCGAGATCCTCACCACCGGCCACCGATCGCTGTCCACGACTCCGGCTCGGGTACTCCCGCTGCGCCTGCCGGGGATCGCTTAAGGCTGCTTCCTTCCGGACCTGACCTGGTTCACAAGCCGACACCGCGCGGGACCCGAACCATCGACGCCCCGGACAGCGGAGCGACCGGGGCGAAACCCCTCGGAAGGGAGTTCAGCCCCGCTAGAGCGGATTGCGGATTCAGGGCGCCGCTACGTCCCCGCCTAGCACGGTCCGCGGCAATCGTAGCGTGGGGGGCCCCTTTGCGTTAGGCTGCGCGACCGTGACCTACTTACGACGTTTCCCAACACGCGCCCCCATCGCGCTCGCCGCGCTCGGCGCCGCCGTCCTGATCGCCGGCTGCGGCTCCAGCGGCTCCTCCTCCGGCACGATCGGCGTCGGCAACGAGAACAGCGCCGACAACACGCTCGCGACCTCGACCTCGACCTCGACGACACCGACGACCTCCACCTCCCCGACGACGGCGTCGATCAAAACCCCCGCGAGCGGGCCGCTGTCGAAAGAGCCGACGGTCACGCCGCCCTCCGGCGCGCCGCCGGCGAAGCTCGTGACCAAGGAACTGATCGTCGGCACCGGCCCCGAAGCGAAGGCGGGCTCGTCGGTCACGGTCAACTACGTCGGCGTCCTCTACAAGGGCGGCAAAGTCTTCGACGCCTCCTGGAAACGGAACGAAACGTTCCCCTTCGTGCTCGGCAAAAGCCAGGTCATCCCCGGCTGGGAACAGGGCATCGTGGGCATGAAGGTGGGCGGGCGGCGCGAGCTGATCATCCCGTCCGGGCTCGCCTATGGCGCCAAAGGCTCACCGCCGACGATTCCGCCGAACTCCGCGCTGATCTTCGTCGTCGACCTGCTCGCGGCCTAAGTCCGCGCGGATGCCGCGGGGTGCTCGGCCCTCGGCGTCCGCGGGTCAACCGGCCAGACGGCAGAGTCCCGTGAAGGCGCTCCTGGCGCGCCGCCTCGCGACGTTCCTCTGCGCCCTGGGCGGCGTCGCGGGCGCCACCGGGCTGCTCGCCGGCTGCGGCGGGGGGAGCGCCGGCGCGAGCACTCCGGCG
>DATCFG010000015.1:0-5243 GCA_036509655.1 Solirubrobacteraceae bacterium
CCGGGAACCTGGAGCTTCCGATAACCAGTCCATATCGAACACACGTTCGCAAATGCCCCGGACGGCGGCCGTGGCGCGGCGGCCCCAGCAAAGCTCAGGCCTGCCCCGACTTGAAACCGTTCGCGACGACCCCCAGCAGCGGGGCGCCCGCGCCCGTGAGGGTCTCGTGCAAACGCTGCGCGACGTCGCGGCGGTTGCGGCCGACACGGCCGACGATGATCACACCATCGACCTTGCCGAGCAACGGGAACGCATCGGAGACCGCCGTCAACGGCGGCGTATCGACCACGATCAAGTCATACCGGGGCTTTGCCTGCCCAAAAAGGCTCTCCATCGCGTGGCTCTCGATCAACTCACCCGGGTTCGGCGGAAGCGACGCGCCCGCCAGATGACGCGCGACCGTCGTCTTCCCATCACCCGGAGCAGCCGACGCGACCATCAACGTACGCAGCTCCCTGTCGACGTTGAAGTACCGCAGATGCGCACGGATCAAATAGACCTCCACCATCGCGGAGAGCGGTACTTGTGCGGGGGTGGCCAGAGACGCCTGTCGAGGACCGAGGTGGGACGACTAAGTTTGCGAGCTGGACGGACGGGGCGTTCCGGAGGCTGGCCGCCCGTTCGGAGCGGAGACGATCGGACGAATCTGCGGCCCGTTCATCGAGGTGGGGATTGAGGGGGTCTGCGACGGGCGATAGCCGCCCTCCCGGATCTCAACCTGCCGGGTGACTGCTTGTTTTTTCTCTGGAGGAGGCACAGCAATCAGCCTAGAGCACCGAGCGGTCTTTGTCCACCGTCTCCGCGAGATCTCCCTCGGCTGCGGCGCCGGCGTCGATGGGCTGGACGATGTACAGATGTGCGATCTCATCACGCGAGATCCAGAGGCCACGAGGAGGCTCGAATGCGCCGATTCGGCCACCCGTGGCATCCCCCGGCTCAACTCGCTCGAGCCATAGGTCATGACCCTCCTGGGCCGGAGTTCTCGAAGCCCAAGACTGCTCGCCGAACACGCCGATCAGGGTTTGCCACGATGCCGCCTGCTCGGGCTCTGATGAGAGGTCGCCGCCGGAGAAGACGGGAGTCTTGGGATGGACTACGAGGACAGCGCCGGTCTTCAGCTGCTGCTCGAATGCCCTGTCCCATCCATGGCGTGCATCTCTGGCGCCAAGGGCGAGCGCCCACCACTTCAGCTCGCCATCGCGTTCTGAGCGCTTGATCAGCCAACCGAGCAGCAGGCCGGCGATCGTTGGGATGACCACAGCGGAGACGAGTACATAGAACGCCATCGCCGCCGCGTGGTGTGTCCAGGCTCCCGTCTGACGGACATCGTCGTAGATGCGGCCGGTCCAGCCGGTCAGCGCGAGGAGCGCCTGGATGACCACCGCATAGAAGAGGGCTCGGAGCACGGTCTCCAGGTCCCCGCTGGATGGTCGTCGGGCGCGCTGGGCCTCCTGCAGCTGGACGAGCACGAACCCGGGGAGAACGAACAGGAGCAGCGCGATCAGCGCTGTCAGGGTAGGAATCACGTGAGTGCCTGCCTGACGTTCAGCGGGTCCCGGTCAGTTCTGCGTACACGCGAGCTTGTCGCGCGCAAACAGCCCCGACGGCCTGGTCGATGGCGAGTACGATCATACGAACACATGTTCGCAAATGCTCCGGACGGCAGCGCGACGTCAGCGACCCGCAGCAAAGCTCAGGACTGCGCGCGGCTCAACCCTGGCTCGTTGGCACCGGCGCGTCGGCCCCACCGGCGCCGTTCGGGGACGCCCCGCCGGCCGGGGGGCTGCCCTCGGGCGGCGTGCCGCCCTTGACCCCGGCCGCATAGTCGTAGGAGTACCCGTACCCATAGCCCCCGAGGCGCCCTGACTTGAAGCCGTTCGCGACGACCCCGAGCAGCGGCGCGCAGGCGCCCGTCAGGGTCTCGTGCAGGCGCTGCGCCACATCACGGCGGTTGCGGCCGACACGCCCGACGATGATCACACCATCGACCTTGCCCAGCAACGGGAACGCATCGGAGACCGCCGTCAATGGTGGGGTATCGAGCGTCGGACGCCGCAAATCGGCCTCCAACAACAACACCCGCGAACCCATCCTCGCCGCCGCACCCGCGAGATGACGCGCAACCGTCGTCTTCCCATCACCCGGGGCAGCCGAGACGACCATCAACGTCCGCAGCTCTTTGTCGACGTTGAAATAGTAGATTCAAGCGAGTATTTAGGGCCGCATCCTCGCATGTGAGTGAACCCTTCCTCAATGAAGCTCGACAGTTGAGGGGTCTAGATTTGTGAGGGCATCACGGAGGAGCGGGTCACCTAGCAGCCAGAGTCCTCTGCGGGGGCTGTAGATGAGTCCGTGGTACGCCAGCTGACTGAGTGCTCTGGCGATCTGCTTGGCGTCGGCGTACGGTCGCAGCGCGCGGTAGGGTTTTTCATCGGCTGCGATTGCGCGCATCAGTGTCGCCCCGTGCGGGTTCACCGCGCGCGCGAAGCTGACAATGTCTTGTATTCGCGCGAGCGCGCGTTCGCTTTCCTGTTCCCACGCTTGGCGAGCGGCCCATTTGGCGTCGGGAGCCTCGGAGCGCGTCAGCTCCAAGATTTGGGCCGTGGCGCGAGCTTGGCCATCGGTGCGTAGCAGCAGCCAGAGCAGGTCCTCTTCACGGACAGGCAGCCCGTGGAGGTCAACAAGTTCCCGCCACCGTTCGGTGGTCGGATCCGTGATCTCCAGCTTCTCGCCGGCTCCGAACAGGGCGGCTTGCTCGCCGAGGAGGAAATCCTTTGTGGTGGCGAATGTGCTCAGGATCAGCGCTACGTTGCGCTCGTTTGTGACGCATGCGCGAAGCTCCCAGAGGACGTTGCCCATGGGACGCTCGGCGAGCAGATGCGCCCAGGTGATGGCCAGTGTCACGCCATGTGGTGGCAGCTCGAGTAGTTGCGCCAGCGAGATCACTCGAAGGATTTCAGGTTCGGTGAGTAGGCGAGCGATCTCGGTGCTGCGCGTCAAGCCCAACGATGCGAGCGTGTCCGCGGACGGCGGTTCACCCGCCCGCCAACGACGGATAGCCTCACCGCCGAGTAGCCCTTGCAGGACTCGGTCAGCCAGCGCTCCGACCAGCGCCGTACGGTCACCGTGGTGGCGCGCGTCGAGCAGGATTCCGAGGCTTGGCCCATGCTCGGCTTGCGCGATGCGCTGCACGGCCTCCTCAACGCCCGAACCGGGATGGCCGATCAGGGTCAACGAGCCGTGGGTGGGGATGCGGCCCGCCCAAGGAGGCTGGCGGCCAAGGTTGAGGAAGCGATCGAGCTGAGCACCGCGGGGCGCTTGCGGCGCAGTCGCTAGCTGTAGCGCAGTCGCTGCCATGCCTCGTGCCTTTCGACAGTAGGTCGCGCGAGCTCGACGACGTCCACGTTGACGGTTCCGAAGGCGCCGCCCAGCTCGGCGCACTGACGGGCCAGCAGCATCGTGCAGTAGGGCTGGCCCGTGGAGAGGTCAAGCAGCCCCTGAAGCGCGGGCTCCTCCAGGTAGAGGTCGGCGCGCTTGAAGCGCTCGCGTAGATCGTGCTGCCAATCCTCGCGTGCGATATGTGGGAGGACGAATGGCTCGCCCAGGAACTGCAGAATCGGAACAAGGGTGCTCTGTGCGCTGTCTTCGCTGCTGGCGAGAAGCACACCGAGATGCCGGTGCTCATCCTTGAGCAGCGCGCGGATGGCTGCCTGATCTTCCGGAGCCCAGTCCCCGATGAGGTGCGCCTCGTCGATGAGCATCACTGCTCGCCTGTCCGATGCCTGCAAGCGGTCGCGAAGGGCTGTGAGGACGGAAGGAAGGGTCAGCTCGGAGGGTTGGGCGGTGTCAGCGAGGTCTGCGAGCAGAGCGAGGTCCTCATTTCCAGCTGCGCGAGCTATCCGGCCAGCGATGCGCGCCGCGGCTCCCCCGATCTGCTCTGCCCGCCGCGCGGTACGAAGTGCGCCACCGAGCTGGGCGAGGATCCGCGCCGCTGCTGCCTGAGCGGTCGGGTATTCGTCGAGTGGGAGATTGCAGGTCGCGAGGTGTGCGGCGCTGGCGCGGGCTAGAACCGCAAGCGCCAGGCTGGTCTTGCCCTCGCGACGCTGGTCGAACAGCCGCAGCGTCCCGCCCGCCATTGCCCGATCGCTGAGCGCGTCTATGGAGGAGGCGCGTCCGACCTGTTCGTCCTCGCTGAGCGGCGGTCCGACCTTGAACAAATCAGCAATCGATATGACAGACATAGGAGTATTATACTCCCCTCAGTGCCTTATTAGAGGAGACAGCCACCTTTGCCGACGTGAAGGCCCACTTGAAATGCCGCAACGCCCTCAGGCCCAGGCAGCACGGAACCCGGCGCTGAGCGCCGACGAGCCGCGAACCGTCTGGGGGCTTCGAGGAGACCATACGAACAGACGTTCCCAAACACTCCGGACGGCAGCGCGACGTCCGAGACCCGCAGCGAAGCTCAGGGCTGCGCGCGGCTCAGGCCTGCGAGGTCGGCACAGGCGCCTCGGACGCGCCGGCGCCGTTGGCTGCCGCGGCGCCGTCCGCGGGCGGCCCCTCCGTCTTGGGCGGCTCCCCGGACTTGCCCCCGCCCGCCGCGTAGTCATAGGAGTACCCGTACCCATAGCCCCCGAGGCGCCCGGACTTGAAACCGTTCGCGACGACCCCCAGCAGCGGGGCGCCCGCGCCCGTGAGGGTCTCATGGAGACGCTGCGCGACATCGCGGCGGTTGCGGCCGACACGGCCGACGATGATCACACCATCGACCTTGCCCAGCAAGGGGAACGCATCGGAGACCGCCGTCAACGGCGGGGTATCGACCACGACCAGGTCGTACCGGGTCTTCGCCTGCTGCAAAAGGCTCTCCATCGCATGACTCTCGATCAACTCACCCGGGTTCGGCGGCAGCGAGGAGCCCGCGACCAGAACGTCGAAACTGCGCTGGCCAGACCCATCGGCCCCGGGCACACCCAAGTCCACGGTCTGGGTCGCCTCAGCCAACGACACCGCACCGATCAACACATCAGCCAGGCCCGGACCAGACTGCACGTTGAGCTGCTGCGCGAGCGTTGGACGGCGTAGATCCGCCTCCAGCAACAACACCCGCGAGCCCATCCTCGCCGCCGCACCCGCCAGATGACGCGCGACCGTCGTCTTCCCATCACCCGGAGCAGCCGACGCGACCATCAACGTACGCAGCTCCCTGTCGACGTTGAAGTACCGCAGATGCGCACGGATCA
>DATCFG010000016.1:0-19813 GCA_036509655.1 Solirubrobacteraceae bacterium
GGCAACTGCAAGGCCGTAGTTCAGACAGTTTCGTTGAGGTCACACTCGACGGCAGGCGCCAAAGCCCCAAAACAACCGCGAAACCACCGACAGCCCGCCCGCGGCACCGTCGCGCCTACCCCTCCCGAGGATCGAGGCTAAGCGGTGGTAGGTTCATATGAGCCATGGCGACCAGGATTCGTGCGATCGGCCACGAGGACAGGCTCAGCCTCGTGGACCATCTCGATGAGCTGCGCACCCGCCTGATCGTCAGTGTGATCGCGCTCGCGATCGCGTTCGGCCTCTGCCTCTGGCAGAACCACGCGCTGCTGCACCTGATCAACGCGCCGCTGAGCAAGCAGACCGAGAAACAGGTCGCGAAAGGCAACGGCCCGCTCGGGCAGACCGCGCTCGCCCAGCAGGGGGTCCTGAAAGTCGCCCACGACACCCAGGCGATCGTGCTCGCGCTGAGCGCCCCGAGCAGCGGGCTGCCGGCGGCGACGCGTGTCCAGCTCGCGCGCGAGATCCCCAGCCTGAGCGCCGCGGTCGCGAAGATCCCGCGCGTCCCCGAAGGCAACAAGCCGGTGACGCTCGGGATCGGCGAGCCCTTCACGACGACGATCACGGTGACGCTGCTGTTCGCGCTCGTGATCTCGCTGCCGGTGATCCTGTTCGAGCTCTACGGGTTTGTGCTGCCGGCGTTCAGCCCGAAAGAGAGACGGATCGCGATGCCGCTGCTGATCTCGATCCCGTTCCTGTTCGTGCTCGGTGTCGCGTTCGGCTACTTCGTCGTGCTGCCCGCCGCGTTGCGGTTCTTCCAGAACTTCAACAGCAGCGAGTTCAGCGTCCTCGTTCAGGCCGCGCCCTATTACAAATTCGTCGCGACGATCCTGCTGGCGATGGGGCTGGTCTTTCAGGTGCCCGTCGCGATCCTCGCCGCCACGCGCGTGGGGATCGTCACGCCCGAGCAGCTCCGCCACAACCGTCGCTACGCGGTGCTTGCCTGCGCCGCGACGGCGGCCTTCCTGCCGGGCGACGCGGTGACGCTGGTCCTGGAGACGGTGCCGCTGTACATCCTCTACGAGCTCAGCATCCTCGTCGCCTCGATCGTCGCCCGCCGCGACGCCAAACGGGAGCGGGCGATGGGCGCGGGCGGCGGGTCAGCGCCCGGAGATGCTTCTGGCACGGGCGCCGTCGGCCCGACCCCGACGGCGCCCGTGTCGTCCTCGCCGCAGGGCGCGAAGGCCGACGGCGCTGATGACGAGGTGGAGCCGGATGTGAAGCAGATCATCGACCACGTCGACCGCGAGCTGTCCTGAGGGCTGTCCCAGCTCCGGCGCGCCCGACTGTCCGTAGAATCATCACCCGATGCTCTTCGACCTCAGAGGACGCGGCCGCCGGCGCACAGTCCAAGTGATCTACGTCGGCCTCGCGCTGCTGTTCGGCGTCGGCTTCATCGGCTTCGGCGTCGGCGTGGGAAGCGGTGGCGGCGGGATCCTGAACGCCCTGACCGGGGAAAGCGGCGCGCCCAAGGCGAGCTTCGCCGGGCAGGTGAAGAAGTACGAGAAGCTCGTCGCCGAGCAGCCCAAGAGCCTGAGCGCGTGGGAAGGCCTGATTAACGCCCAGCTGCACGAAGCCGGCGGCGAATCCTCGGTCAGCAACGGGAAACTGACGAGCGAGGGCAAAGGGCTGTTCTCCGACGTGGCGCGGTCGTGGAGCAGCTATCTGGCGCTGAACCCGCCGAAGCCCAACCCCAAACTGGCCAAGGAAATGTTGCGCGTGTTCGACGAAGAAGGCCTCAACCAGGCCTCCGCGGAGGTGCAGGTACTGCAGATCGTCGTCGCCAACGAGCCGCAGAGCGCTGCGCTGTTCGGCCAGCTCGCGGAGTACGCTTACAAAGCCCACAACGAACGCCAGGGCGACCTCGCCGCGGAAAAGGCGGTCAGCCTCGCGCCGGCCTCCGGACGGGCGCGGCTGAAGAAAGAGCTCGCGGAACTGAAGAAGAGCTCCGCGTCCACCAGCACGACCACTGCGAGCGGAGCATCTTCAGGGTCCACCGGGGCGGCGAGCGGTGGTTTGAGCGGCACGTCGTCCTCGGGGTCCACCGGGACGGGCGCCGCGTCCAGCGGCGAAGCGGCAAACGCCACGATCACCGTCGGTGGCAAGAGCTACAAAGTCAGCCAGAAGGTCAAGGAACAGCTCGAAAGCAGCACGAAAAAATAGCCGACCACGCCCCGCCCGCCGACGACCGCCAGCCGCCGTACACCGCGCGTCTGCTCGTCGGCTGTCCCGACCGACCCGGGATCGTCGCCGCCGTCTCCAGCTTCCTGTTTGAACAGGGCGCGAACATCGTCTCCTCCCAGCAGTACTCGACCGATCCGACGGGCGGGAGGTTCTTCCTGCGCACCGAGTTCTTCCTCCCACCCTCCACGGACGGGGTACGGGAAGGCCTCGAGGTCCGCTTCGAGACCGAGGTCGCCGCGCGCTTCTCAATGGACTGGCAGATTCGCTGGTGGGGCCAGCGCCGGCGGATCGCGATCCTTGTCTCGCGCCACGACCACTGTCTGCTCGAGTTGCTCTGGCGCTGGCGTCGTGGCGAGCTCGACGCCGATCTCGCCGGGGTGATCTCGAACCACCCCGAGCTCGAACGGGAGACGCTCTCGGCCGGCGTTCCCTACCACCACATTCCGGTCGAGCCGGGACGCAAGGAGCACGCCGAGGAGCGGATGCTGGCGCTGCTCTCTGGCAAGGCCGATCTGCTCGTGCTGGCGCGCTACATGCAGATCCTCAGCGGCGAGTTCCTCGCGCGGGTGGGGATGCCGGCAATCAACATCCACCACTCCTTCCTTCCTGCCTTCGCCGGCGCCGACCCCTATCGCCGTGCGCGCGAGCGGGGAGTCAAGCTGATCGGCGCCACCGCCCACTACGTCACCGAGCAGCTCGACGATGGCCCGATCATCGAGCAGGACGTCGTCCGCGTCGACCACCGCCAGAACGTCTCCGACCTGGAGCGCGTGGGCCGCGATATCGAGCGCTTCGTGCTCGCGCGGGCAGTCGCGATGCACCTCGACGACCGCGTGATCGCGGACGGTCGCCGCACGATCGTCTTCTGAGCAGGACGCGGCCCGCAGCGCGCCGCCTCGGCTAGAATCGCAGTCCGAGCCGGCGCTGACCCGTCGGCGCCCTCACGGGCCGTTAGCTCAACCGGCAGAGCAGGGGCCTCTTAAGCCCAAGGTTGCAGGTTCGATTCCTGCACGGCCCACTTTCGGAATCAGGGGGAGCTCGCAAACCCCGCGACTCCTCCCGCCACCCGCCGCACCTTGAAGACGAGCAGCGTTGGCGCCATCAGTCCCCCGATCGCCTCTCGGACGGTCTGAGCGATCGGCTTCGCGCCGGGCACCGAGGCCTCGGGGTCGGACAGGTAGTAGCCCGCCATGCCCGCGAGGACGATCGTGTGCATGCGGCCTCGCGGGAGTGCCCGCGCCTCGCCGGCGGCCCGCTCGGCGAGCGCCCGCACGCGATTCTCGGCCTCCTGCGGGGAGGAGTAGTAGTCGATCAGGTTGCGCTCGCCCACAGCGGCGTCCTGCGCTCGGTCGACGAGATGGTCGAGCAGCGAGTGCAGCCCCCCGATCCAGGGAAAGTACGCATGCTCGATCGCCCCGACCTCTCGGGGCTGCAGGGCGGGATCGGCGGCCGCCGCGATCAGCGCATATACGCACAACGGGGAGCCCCCGCCGGCCGCCGTCTCCCACCAGCAGAGCTCGCTCCTCGGGGGAATCTCGGCGTGCGCCCACCGCGCGAGCGCGTCGTGCTCGCCTTGGGCCTCCGAGAGGTTGAGGCTCTGGAACTCCACGATCCGCTCGGCGGCCCTCCACGCCGCCGGCGCGACCGCGGCGTAGGAGGGCAGCGTGGCAAGCGCCGTGCGGCATGTATCGACCAGGTCGGCGAGGTAGCCGTTGTCCTCGCGCTGCGGATAGCTCGCGTAGTAGTCAGGGGATTCGGTTCCCGCCCGCCCTTCGGTTCCCGCCCAACCCCGGGATTCGGTTCCCAGGGCGGGGTCGAGCGCGACGAGAAGCGCCTCGTGAAGTGCCCGCGCGCCCGCGACCGGATCGGCCTGCGGCTGCTCGGCGAGCACGTCGAGGTAGTCGTAGGCCGCCTGAAACGCCACCGCCGCGCGTAGCACCGCGGCACGATCGGCGCGCGGCGCGAACGCGGCGAAGGCCGCCGCGCCCTCGAGGTTCCCGCGCTTGCGCTGCGCGTGCAGCGCAAGCCGGCGGAGCACGGGATCGGGAATCTCGCGGGCCCGCTCGCGCCAGTGTTCGAGCTCGCGACGGACGTGCGGAAAGACGCCGGTCCAGTAGCGCCGCGCCGCGCCTGTGAAGGTGGCGGCCAGTGCGAGGCGCTCGTCGACCCTGACCATGCGCGGGTCGATCCTGACCGCACGGGGATCGGTGACTGTCACTGGATCGAATGTTGCCTGCACTGGCATCGCTGGATCGATAGAAAAGGTTTAGACCGCTGAAATCAAGTCGAGAGTGGACTAAACGTAAGCATCGTCAACGGCTTCGCGGACATGGCACGACGGTGGTGGTGCTCGCGTGGGTGGCGTCCTGGAATGTCAGATGGGCGGCGAAGGCGAACCCCCCGCTGGGACAGCTCTTGGGGAGGACGATGCCGCGGGGACGGAAGTGGATCGTCTTGCCCTTGACGCGTTCGGTGTAGACGATGCCTTTCGCTCCGATCGTCGTTTGCAGGCGGACCAGCGCGACGTCGGGGCCATCGGTGACGCTGGGGACGAGCGGCAGGGTGGCGTTGAGAGTCCCGCCGAACGGGGCCTGCGCGGGCAGCACGACGGCTCCGAAGATGATGTTGGCGAGCACCGGGTATTCGCCTTCGGCGAAGAACAGCAGCTGCGGATGCCCGTCCTGCAGTGGTCCCGAGAAGAGCTCGATCGGAGCGTTCTCGGTGACCGATGCCACGCCGAAGGGGACCTGCGCCGCCGCCGAGCCGCGTCCCATCAGCGAGTCGGGCGGGCAGCCGGCGAGCCCCTTCGCTTCGAGCTGGGCGGCCTGGCAGGTTTCCAGGCCGAGGTCGCTGCTGGCGATGCTCAGTCCGGCGGGGAGCAGCAGTTCGACGTCCGTGACCGGGGAGGGGGAGCGGCCGGCCGGGGTGGAGACCTGAAAGCCGATGCGGATCGTCGTCCCGGCGCCGAGGTGCTCGGGCGAGAAGGTGGCGGTCAGGCTCACCGTGTGCGCCTGGGCGGGCTGGGCCGCGGTCCCTCCCCGGCTTGCCGCGAGCGCCGAGGCAGGGGTGGCCACGCAGACGCACACCAGGAGCGTGGCGATCAGCACTGCCCTCATGACACCAGGGCGCGATGCGCATAGCTGGTGGAGCGGTTTTGACACGCTAGCCTCGCGGGCCCGCTCAGTAATCGAGCGTTCCTTGCCTGGTCTGGACGGTCAGCTTGTCGCTGCGACGTTCGATCACGCCGTACAGCTTGCCGGCGCCGCGGGCGTGGGCAAAGCGGCCCGTGCCCCCGGTGACCGACAGGGTGCCGCCGAAGCTCGTGTACCTGCCGTCCGAGCCGATCTTCGCGCGACCGCTGCCGGTGATCGAGCCCCCGCCGTGGACGTGGATCGTGAACGTGGCCGTCACGGATTCGCTGCCGACGTCCAGGCGCACGCTGGCGGTGCCGGGGAGCGTTCCCGAGATCTTCCCAGCCTCGGAGAGGGTTTCGCCGGAGGCGTGCACCAGGCGCAGTTCCCCGTTGTCGTTGATGGTGAGTGTGCGGGCTGCCCGTGCGGCGCTCGGTGCGCTCGGTGCGCGGGTGGCAAGGGATTGGAGCGCTACGGCCGGCGGGCGGGCGGCGGCGAAGGCGATCTGGCCGCAGGTGGTGGCGAGGGCGAGCGCGGCGCCGCAGAGGGCAAGCCGTCGCCCGATCCCTCGTCGTGTGAGTCTCCCCTGCTGCGTCATCGAAGCCTCTCCCATCTCCTCCGCCCGATCGGTCACGGTCGCATGCGTCTATTGCTCGAACCAGAGTGCCTGCAGCGAGAATACCGCTGCTTGCGTGCACATTCGCCGCTTGCATTGGAGTATGGTTTTCGAGAGATCTTGGGAGGGAGTCGCGAATGGCGCAGGCAACGAGCACACAGAGGTGGATGGAGGGGGCTGCGACGCCGCTGCGGGGGGCGTTGTTGGGTCTGGTGCTCGAGCACCCTGCGCATGGCGGCGATCTGGCCAACCGCTTGATCACACGCTTCGGCGAGGCGTGGCGGATCGAGCCCAAAGACGTGTACCGGCTGCTCAAGCAGCTGGGAGAGGAGGGGCTGCTCAGCCCGCGCGTGCAGGAGCTGCGCCCAAACCAGCGGGCGGCGCACGTGGTGTATCACTCGACCGAGCGGACCCCGGAGGCGTTTGCGTGCTGGATGGAGACACTGACGGAGCGCGAGCCCATGCGGCTTGCCCTGCAGGCGAAGGTGATGGTGGGTCGTGACGAGGATATCCCGCGCCTGCGCCTCGCGCTCAGGCAGCACGTGCGCGAGTGCCTGGTGCTGGCGGCGCTCGTGCTGCCCAGCGAGGAGGAGCCGCGCTCGTGGCTCGCGCTGCGCCTGGACTGCACGCGCGACGCGGTGTACGGGGTGTTGCAGACCGAAGTCGATTGGGCCAGGCGTACGCTGCGGCGGATCGACGAGTATGCCGCCCGTAACTCTTAATTCGATGGGGTCCCTGCCCAGCCCCCCGCCCGTCCGATTCGCCCGCCCGAGCCTCACCGCCGAGCCGCCGGCCGCGCTGTTGTCGTTTGAGAATGTCAGCAAGCGCTACCCGGATGGCGGGCGGGAGATCGTCGCGCTCGCGGGCGTGTCATTCGAGCTCGCGGCGGGCGCTGCGCTCGGTGTGCACGGCGAACGGTGCTCGGGCAAGTCGACGCTGCTGCGCCTGGCGGCCGCGATCGAGCCGCCCGACGGTGGCAGCATCCGCTTCGCCGGCCAGGACATAACGCGGCTCTCTGCGAGCGAGCGCGCCCAGCTGCTGCGCGGAGGGGTAACGCTGCTCGCGGGGGCGGACTGGCTCACGTGCCCCGGCGAGATCGTGCTGGAGCACGTGGCGATGTCGCTCGGGTGCGAGGGCCTGACGATACGTGAGGCCAAGCGCAGAGCGCTCGCCACGCTCGACGCCGTCGGTGTCAGCGCGGTCGGCGCCGCGCAGAGCACTGCCTCGCTTTCCGCCGAGCAGCGCGCGCGGGTGATGCTGGCGCGCGCGCTCGTGGGTGAGCCGCGGCTGCTGCTGGTCGACGAGCCGGCGCCGATGCCGAGCCTCGAAGATCACGAGCGGTTCTGCGCGACGCTGCGCAGGGTCACCCGCGAGCGCGGGATCGCGCTGTTGGTCGCCTCGGAGGACATGCGGACCGTGGGAGGGTTGGGGCCGCCGATGTCGCTGTCGGTCGGTGGTGAGCTGCTGTTCAATGGCGATGATCACGGGATGATCGTGCAGGGCCCTTGGCGCGCAGCCGCATCCGGGCCTGCTTAGCGGCGATGCCGTTTGCACTGCACAACGCTTCAGGCGTAGGCGCCTAGCGTGGCTGCCCTGGAGCTGCGCGACGTCGTCAAGCACTACCACGGCGGCGGGGAGATCGTGCGGGCGGTCGACGGTGTCACGCTCACGATCGAGGCGGGGGAGTTCGTCGCCCTGTATGGCCCGAGCGGATCGGGGAAGAGCACGCTGCTGATGATGTGTGCGGCGCTGTTCGCGCCCGACGCCGGCAGCATTCGCTTCGACGGGCGTGAGGTTGGTGGCTTCTCGGCGCGTGAAAGCGCCGCCTATCGCCGCAACGATGTCGGCTTTGTCTCGCAGGAGTTCCACCTGACGCCGAACGCGTCCGCGCTGGACAACGCGATGATCGGGCTGGGCGCGTCGGGCTTTACGCTGCGCGAGGCTCAGGCGAAAACACTGCCTTGGCTGGAGCGTCTGGGTCTCGGCGCGCGCGCGTCGCATACTCCGGAGCAGCTGTCGATGGGTGAGCGCCAGCGCGTGGCGATCGCCCGGGCGCTGGCCGGCGAGCCGGGCCTGCTGCTGACCGACGAGCCGACCGGCAACCTCGACTCGGCGCAGAGCAAGGAGATCCTCATGCTGCTTGTAGGCATCTGCCGGGAGCGGGGAGCACCGGGGCTGCTCGTCACGCACGACCCCGACGCGATCGAGCTCGTGGACCGCGTGCTGACGCTTCGCGACGGGCGCCTGGTGCACGAGCCGCCGCCCGCGCGGCCCGTGAGCGGCGCGCCGTGAGCGCTCTGTTGAACCCGCGGATTTTCGGGGTCCGTCTGAGTGTGTTGGCGCACCTGTACCGCCGGCGGCTGCGCGCGCACCCGGTGGGCGAGCTGCTCGCCGGAGCGGGCGTCGCGATCGGGGTTGCGCTGGTGTTCGGAGTGCTGCTGGCGAACGCGAGCCTCGAGAGCTCCGCCTCCCAGCTCGTGCATGGGCTGACCGGATCGGCGCGCTTCGCGCTCGTCGCGCGCTCCTCGCAGGGGTTCGAACAGCGCCTGGCCGAAGAGGCCGGCAACCTGCCCGGCGTGCAGGTCGCGGCGCCGGTGCTGCGTGAGAACGTCACTCTGATCGGCCCGCGCGGAGAGCAGGAAGCGGTGCAGCTGATCGGGGTGAGCCCCAGCGTCGAATCGCTCGGCGGGAGCGCCACCCAGCAGTACGCCTCCACGACCGCGCTGCTGCAGGGTGGCGTGGGGCTGCCCACGGGCGTGGCCGGCAATCTCGGTGTCGGGCGCGGCGCGAGCGTGGGGCTGGCGAGCAACGGGCAGGTGCGCACAGCTCCGGTGAAGGCTCTGCTCGGTGGCGGCGTGCTCGGGTCGGCCTCCTCGAGCCCCGTGGCGGTGGCGGTGCTCACCGTCGCCCAGCGGCTCGCGGGGACGGGGCGGCGCGTGAGCGAGGTGCTGATCGAGCCCGCCCCGGGCAAGGCGGGGATCGTCGCCGGTGAGCTTCGCCGGCTCGCGGCCGGGCGGCTGGACGTACGCCCCGCGGACTACGAACTCGGCCTGCTCGGTCAGGCGCTTGAGCCGAGCCGTCAGTCGACGTCGCTGTTCTCCGCGATCAGCGTGATGATCGGCTTCCTGCTCGCGCTCACCGCGATGCTGCTGACGGTCCCCGAGCGGCGGCGCTTCATCGCCGAGCTGCGGATGCGGGGCTACGAACCGCGCCAGATCGTGCTGTTGCTCGGCTTCCAGGCGCTGGCGCTGGGAGTCGTGGCCTCGCTGGTGGGAGTCGGCGCCGGAGAGCTGCTCTCGCACGCGCTCTTCCAGCGCACGCCGAGCTTTCTCAGCGCGGCGTTTCCGATCGGTACCGAGGTGGCCGTGCACCCGGGCATGGTCCTGATCGCGATCGCCGCCGGCGTGCTGGCGACCGCGCTCGCGTCGCTCTCGCCGCTGCTCGACCTGCGCTCGGGCCGGCCCGCCGACGCGGTCTTTCGCGAGCGGGGCTCGGGCAGCGAGATCGTCTCGCCGCGGACGATCGGAGCGCTCGCGCTGGCCGGCGTGGCGCTGATCGCGCTCGTGGTCGCGATCGTGCTGCTCGCGCCGGGCGCCACGGTCGTGGGTGGCGTGGCGCTCGCGCTCGCGCTCCTCTGTCTGATCCCGCTCGTGTTCGCTGCCCTCGCGCGTGTGCTGTCGCGGATCGGGGCGGACCTTCGCTCGAGCGCTCTGCCGGTCGTGCTGGCGGAGTTGCGCGCGACCACCACACGCTCGGTTGCGCTGGCGGGGATCGTGGGGATCGCCGTCTACGGCGCCGTCGCGATCGGCGGCGCCCGCGACGATCTGCTGCGCGGCATCTCCCAGGCGACCACCCAGTACTTCTCGAGCGCTCAGATCTGGGTCACATCCGGGCGTGACATCTTCAATACCGACTCGTTCGCGGGAGCCGGACCGGCCACGGCGGTTGCGCATGTCCCCGGGGTAGTGTCCGTGCGCGTCTATCGGGGTGGGCTGCTGGACGTCGGCGAGCGCCGTATGTGGGTGCGGGGGAGACCGGCCGGCGACAGCACCGTGATCGAATCGAGCCAGCTGCGCCAGGGCAATCTTTCCAGCGCGACGCGGCTGATCGGCCAAGGGACCGGGGTGGCCGTCTCCAGCGACTACTCGAGCGAACACCGCCTGAAAGTCGGCAGCGCGATGACGCTCGGAACGCCGTCCGGTCCGGTGCGCTTTACGGTGGCTGCAATAACCACCAACTCGGGTTGGCCTGCCGGCGCGATCACGATGAGTTCGAATGATTACAGCCGCTACTGGATGACCGCGGACGCGGCCGCGCTGGAGGTGAGCCTGCAGGCTGGTAGCACCCCGGCGCAGGGCCGCCGAGCAGTCGCCGCGGCGCTTGCCTCCTATCCGGGGCTGCAGGTGCGCACGATGGGGGAACGCGAAGCGCTGAGCAACGCGAGCGCGCGCGAGGGGCTGCGCACGCTGGGGGAGATCTCGACGCTGCTGTTGATCGCCGCCGCCCTGGCCGTCGCCGCTGCCCTCAGCGCCACGATCTCCCAGCGCCGCCGGCGCCTGGCGGCAATGAAGATGCGGGGCTATGACTCGTGGCAGCTGTGGCGGGCGGTCTTGCTGGAGAGTGCTTTCACGATCGGTGTCGGGGCAGTCCTGGGCGCGGCGGTCGGCGTCTGCGGCCACGCGCTGGCCAGCCGCTTCCTCGAACGGACGACAGGATTCCCCGCGCCGTTCTCGATCGGGCCGCTGCACGTGCTGCTCACGCTGGGACTGATCATGGCGATCGCCCTCGTCGTGATCGCCCTCCCCGGCATGCGCGCCGCCCGCGTCTCCCCCAAGGCGATCCTGCAGGAGTGAGCCCGCCCGGTTCCGCCGCGCCTCAAATTAACGTGGCATCAACTAGCGCCAAAGTGCTACGTTGTGTTGAGTTAGTGCCACGTTCTCGTCCTACCCAGCAGGCACGAGGACGAACACGACATCGAACCGTGGCTGCGCTATTTCCTCGGCATCCTCACCGCCGCCTACAAAGAGCTCGAGGTCAGCGCCGCCCCTGTCTCTGGTCGCGGCGCCAAGCGCGAGGCGATCGCACAATTCATCCGCGGCTCCACCGCCGGGGAGTTCACCGTCGCCGACGTCCGCGCAGCGGTACCTACGGCCAGCGACTCATACATCGACAAGACCCTCGCCCGTCTGCGCGACGAAGGCCTGATCGAACCGATCGGCACGGGGCGGGGCGCCCGCTGGCGACGCCGGCCGTGACGCCAGTCTTAGCGTCGTCTGGCCCAAAAACCTGCTCACGCTGGGACTGATCATGGCGATCACCCTCGTCGCTCAGTGTAACCGACATGCGATGTAACCGACACCGGATGTCACCATGGAGCGGACATCCTCCTGTCTCGCGCCGGCCGTCGCGGGTCGCGCAAGGCGATCCTGCAGGAGTGGGCCCCGACGGTGCTCAGGGTTCGAGGGCGTGCGCGATGTCGTTCATCCGTCGCCAGAGACGCTGCTCGTCGAGATCGTGGAAGCCAAAGTGGCGGTAGAAGTCGGCCGCCTCTGGTGAGATCGCGTCGACGACGACCGCGCGAGCGCCGAACTCGTTGCCGCCTCGCACACAGCGGGTGAGCGCGTCGACGAGCAGGTGCCCGCCGAGCGATCGCCGGTGCTCGGAGCGATCGAGGGCTAGACGGGCGAGCAGCAGGACGGGAACCGGGTCGGGCATGCCGCGGCGGAGCCGTGAGGGCGCCTGTTCGTGTGCGACGGCGCTCATCGCCAGGGCGTAGTAGCCCACGACCTGCTCGTCGCGGCACAGCACGTAGGTCGCAGCCGTGCCGCTCGCGGCCGCGACGCGCGCCGACTGGCGCAGCCATCGATCGAGCGCTAGGACTCCGCAGTCGAGCTCGTCCAGATGGTGCGCAGCGGAGAGCGGCTGGACGGGACCCAGCGGGCCAGGACTCAACGCGCCGGGATCGGGCTTTGCTTGCGGGCGTAGCGGCGCAGTGTCGGCATCTCTTGTACCGGTGCGTCGAGCGCCGCCACGAACCGCTTGAACGCCTCGCTAGAGAGGCTGATCCGCTGTGTTCGCTCCAGCACCTGCTCAGCTCGCTCTGTCGCGACAGAGAGCACGAATCCGGTGAGCGTCTCGCCGCTCAGGTCGGCGGCGGCCCGCAGCACGCGCTCCTGGTGGTCGCTGACCCTCATGTTGATACGCCCTTGACGCACGGACTGGACTGATCCCATGATCGACATTGTACAGCTTCAGTACGTACATGGCAAGTTAGTCCCGTAGGCCAAGACGTCCGGAGCATTGCCCGCGGACTATTCCACTTTGGACTAGTACCGGCGCTTCGACGGGGTCACTATGCGGTTAGGAGAGGTGAGGCCCCGTTGCCGATTGCGGCCAGTGGGGGAGGCACCTCGAGAGACAGCACGAGCCCGCGCCTCCTCGGCGCGGGAGGGAAGGAGGAGGCGATGGGAGAGCAGCACCACGTGCACCGTTTGCGTTCGCGTTCGCGGCTTGCGCCCGCAGGAGCCTGTCCGAGCGCCACCACCCCCTCTCCGGTGGTGCTCGCAGAGGTCCCAACGGGAGTCCCCTCTCCCTTCGTCCCTCCACGGGGGTCGTGGCGTACCCCTGCCGCGGCCCCTGTGAAGGGGCGTTCCAGGAGCCTCGTCTGCCGCCGCACCCCTCTCACAAATATTGGCCGCTCTTCCCATACCCCTTGGAGGGCGGTCATAGGGGGCCAAGGCTTAAGCACCCTCTCCGGCCTGGCCTCCGGGGCGTCGCGGCCATCCCTCGGTCGCGGCGCCCGACCCTCTTTCGCTCGGCCCGCCCACGGCCACACCCTCCCGGCTGAGGGACTTAATCATTCGAAAACGCGAGACCAAGACCCAGCGATCCGCACAACGTCCGGCAGGCAAGGCCACTTCGCCAGGCCACGCCACGCGCGAGGCGCCGTAGCTGGATCTCCGACTCGGCGCGTCGTTCTCTTCAGTTGTCAAAGTTCGTGTGCTGCCGGTGCTGCTCTGAACTCGGCACTTCGGGTGCCGCTGCCGTCGTGTCCTGGACCCATCCGTCTTGCTGCTCGAGCGAGCTCCGTGGGTGCTCAGCTCAGACCGCGGCGAACACTGCCGAGAAAGATAGCCATCGCCTGCGACGTTTCGGTCGATCGGCACCGCAAACTTCTCGAGATCCGGTGCGAACCCAGCATTTCCGGGGATCTTGCCGAAGAACTTGGCGTGATAGCGCTCATCATCCGGCTAGCGCAGCCACCGCGACATCGCCCAGCGACATCGCCCAGTGCGCCGCGCGCGTCGAACTATTCGAGTCTGACGGCACTTCGGTGGCCCTTCTTCCCAACCCATGCTCGCACCCCCTCGCCTGGTCAGTCTCATGCGCCAACGAAAACGCGAGACCAAGACCCACCGATCCGCACAACGTCAGGCCGGCAAGCCCACAAACCCGGGCCATGCAATTTCCGAGGCGGCGTAGCCCAACTCTTCATATCTCAACACCCATCTTCTTTGCACTGCAACGAGCCAACCCAAGAAAGGCTCCCCTGATGATCAAGGCACCGAACAGGCTCACGTCCCTTCTTCACTGCCTCGGTGTCGCCGGGCCCGCTCGCGTGCGTGCCTGCCAAGGGACTGGTGTGTCCAAAATCAGCCGAGGGAGTGGTGCGTCTTTGCGCAGCCTGATCGCTACCCCCCTGATAACTTTCTGCGCTCTGCTCACGCTCTCCCCCGGAGTGGCGCGGGCGGAAGTACCAAAGCTCATTCTCGATGGCACGTTTGGGTCGGCGGGTGCAACCGGCATCGCGGTCGAACAGTCAACTGGTGATGTATACGTTGCAGGCTTCGTTAACTTTGTGGAAGGATTCACACCGGGGCATGTGGACAAGTTCAGCGACACAAATGCATTGTTGCCGCCATCGCCGTTCGGGGAAGGTCTCTACCAGGGCGTAGCCGTAAATCCGACTACCGGGAACGTGTATGTGGTCGACGCCGAAAATAACGAAATAGATACATATGATTCGGATACAGGTGCGCTCTTGTCATCGTTCCCGGGGCCGGAAAATAGAAATCCCTTTTTCAACCTGGCGCAGATCGCCACTGACTCGGCGGGTAACGTGTATGTACCCAACGCGGAAAACAACGAAGTACTGGAGTACAGCCCGACCGGCGGCGCGCCGTTGCAGACATTCAGGGGCCAGGGCGCCCATGTTCTGAGTGGGCCGACAGGTGTCGCTATAGATTCCCTTGGGAATGTGTGGGTCGCAGATAACGGCAACAACAGGATTGAGGAGCTTAGCCCCGCTGGTATGTTCATCAAGGAAATCGAGAGCAACGGTGTGACGGCGATTTCCGTGGATCAGTTGGGTGACGTGTTCGCGGTAGTGGACAACGGTGAGGACGCCTGCGGCTCGCTTGCATCACCGTGTGACCACTTAGTGGAGTACAGCTCCGCAGGGGCACAGGTCGCTGACATCGGCGCCGGGGATTTCGGATCCGTCGCATTCCCTGAGAAGCTCACAATGGTGGCGGTGAGCCGCTCGAGTGGGCGAGTGTACGTGACCGATGGCTTGAAAAATTTGGTTTGGATCTTTGGGCCTCCTACTGTGCCAGTGGTCGGCAAGGAGCTGACCGCCGAAATTGGCACCTCCGAAGCCAAGCTTGGTGCCCTGATCAACCCGGGTGGGATTCAGACAAGCTATAGCTTTGAATATGGGACTGAAGCTAGCGTCTACGGCCATACGACGCCGTTTCCGAAGGGCAGCGTGGGCGAAGGTGTCACGTCACGTGCCGTTTGGGCAACAGCTGTCGGGCTTGTGCCGGGTACGACCTATCACTACCGTGTCGTCGCAACTAGCGCGCTCGGCGAAGTGGCGGGGCTCGATCAGACGTTCACGACCGAGACGGCGGGGCAAGCCAGTTGTCCCAATGAACGGTTCCGTAGCGGCTTGTCGGCTAACCTGCCCGACTGCCGCGCCTACGAGCTGGTAACCCCGGCGAACAACGTCTCAGCCCAGCCCGACACCCACCATGGCAACATTATTTTCCACGGCGGCGGCGGCGTTCTGGGCAATCACGCCGCCAGCGAAGGCAACCGGATGTCCTATCAGGCGACAGAAGTCCTGCCCGGCTCGCGGTCCGGTGGCTTCGAATACGTGGCCACTCGCGGAGCTGGCGGCTGGACCTCGGAAAATGTTAGTCCGTTGCAGTCATATACCTCTGATCGGTGTCCCCTCCTAGACGGCAAAATGCAGGCATATTCTGCCGATCTGTCGATGGGAGTTTTAACGGTCGGCGTTGATGAGACTGGCAACGGATACGGATACCAGGGAACCAACGCAGGCTGTGGTGCGGATGGCGTGGAAGTGGTAAGCGGCGAACCGCTGGGTGTCGAAAATCTGTTGCTGAGGAATAACGTCAGCGGCACTTACCAGCTGATCAATGTCGCGCCACTGGGTGTGATACCCGCAAATGCCGAATTTGTCGGGGCTTCGACTGATCTCAGCCACGTGTTTTTTAGGGAGAGCACCCAATTGACTCCCGATGCACCGATTAACGCCACAAATTTGTATGAATGGGCCAATGGTGTCGTGCGCCTAGTCACGGTACTGCCAGATGGTGCTCCGGTGACGGGGTCACTGGCGGCGTCTGACCGAAACGGACTCGGTTCGGACGCACACGTAATTTCCGCCGAGGGTCAAGATGTATTCTTTACTGCGAACAAAGATCTTTATGTGCGCATTAATGGCAACCACACTGTGCAGATCGACAAATCGCAAGGGGGCGCAGGTCCGGGTGGCGGAAGCACTTTCTGGGATGCGAGCGCTGACGGTTCGCAGGTGTTCTTCACCGACGAGGCTTCAGCGGGCTTGACCGGTAACACGGTGCCTGGCAGTGGCAAAAATCTATACCGCTATGACCTCACCACAGGCAAGTTGACCGACCTTACGCCGGGAAGTCAAGTCGAAGTTGAGGGAGTAAGTGGCATCAGTGAAGACGGCGCCTACGTATATTTCTTAGCTCAAGGTAGGCTATCGAACAATGAAAGCGCCAATAAAGAAACGGCAGAAGCGGGGCAGAATAATCTTTACATGCTGCAGAATGGCACGACGACGTTCATCGCGAAGCTAAAACCTTCCGATGCTTTGGAGGGTGGCACGCGGGTGTCTCCGAATGGCGTCTTTCTAACGTTTCCGTCTGAAAAGAGCCTGACTGGCTACGACAATACCGACCTGAGCACCGAACGACTAGACCCTGAGATCTATCTCTATAGCGCCGATTCGGATCAGCTCGCTTGTGTATCGTGCGATCCCAGTGGCGAGCCTTCTTCCTCGGGTGGTGCGACCGTCGAATTCGACGAAGACGGCTCTCCGCACTACCTTTCTGATAGCGGGCAGGTGTTCTTCGAGACGCAGGAAGCACTATTACCGAGCGACACTAACGGCCAGATGGACATCTATGAGTACGAGAATGGCCAGCTGCATCTGATTTCGACTGGTACAAGTTCTAGTGAATCCGTGCTCCTCGACGCAAGCGAAAATGGGAACAATGTTTTCTTTCTCACGCGTCAGAAGTTGCTACCGCAGGACACGGAGGATGAAGCGCTCAATATCTACGATGTGCGCGTAGATGGTGGCTTTCTCGAACCTTCTCTGCCGCCGCCGTGCACGACGGCGGACGCGTGCCGCTCGGCCGCCTCGCAGCAGCCTGCGATTTTCGGGGCGCCGTCGAGCCAGACCTTCTCGGGCGCGGGGAATCTCGCACCGCCCCCGGCGATGAAGCCGAAGGCCAAGGCCCTGAAGTGCAAGCGGGGCTACGTTAAGAAGAGGGTCAACGCGAAGACCATACTCGTCAGGAAGAGGGTGAAGGGGAAGAACATATTCGTCAAGGAGAAGATGAGCGGGAGGACCATTTGTGCGAAGAAGTCCAAGCGGAAAGCCAGCAAAGCCGCCCACGCGAAGAAGAGAGGCCACTGATCATGCGTTCCAAGACCTTTGCTATGGCACTATCGCTCGCGGCCAGCCTGATCGTGGCGATGGCCGCGGGTGCGTCCCCCGCCCTCGCCGAACCCCACCCGCCTGCGCTCGTGCCCAGCTTCGGTTCGTTCTCCAACCCGAACGGGATCGCGATCGACGAATCCAGCGGCGATGTCTACGTCGCCGACATCGGGACGGATACGGTCTACAAGTTCGACGCGGAAGGCAAACCGGTCAACTTCACGTGTGGGGCAACATGCTCGGCATATGTCGAAGGCAACAAGCTAACCGGCACGCCGGCCGAAGGCAACAAGCTAACCGGCACGCCGGCCGTCTCGTTCTCGTTCCCGAATGTCTCCGGTACCCCGGCCGCGATCGCAGTCGACAACTCCACTAGTCCAGCCGATCCGTCGGCGAAAGATTTGTACGTGATGGATGCAGGCCATAATGTTATCGACAAGTTCAATCGAGCAGGAGAATATCTCGGCCAGGTCACCGACCGATTCACTGGCGAACTCTTAGGCTTGGGCATAGATGCCGATGGTAATGTTCACGTGGCTCTTGGTAGCAACGAAATAGATGTATTCGACGATTCTGTATCGAATCGGTTTGTTACATCGTTTGTGACACATGACCAATTTGACGAAGCGGTGCCAGGGCATGGATTTGCCGTGGCTCCAGACGGCGATGCCTATTGGCTGTTCTCGTGTGGCTGTATGGAGAAGGTTGGGGGTGGCCTTGAACCGCTCGGCAGGGTCGATAACAGTTCCGTTGATGTCGCGGCCGCGGTTGACCCGAGCAGCGGTCATCTCTACATTGACGATGAATCGTTCGATACCGAGTGGGACACAGGAGGAATGAACGGGAGCGTATTGGCTGCGGGGAATACGCTCGAAGACGTTGGCTCGGGTACGTCTGTCGGTCCGAGCTTTGGCTCCATGCAGCTCTCGGGGTCCGCCGGGCACCAGGGGGGGGTAGCCGTGAACGGAACCAGCGGCAACATATACGTCTCAAATCCCGCCTCGGATGAAGTTGACATCTTTTCCACGACCGTCCCTGCCGTAGACGTTGGTACTGCGACCGCAGTAACGCAAACTGCGGCGACTCTGAACGGCACCGTCCATCCGCGTCACACGCCGATTACCAAATGCGCCTTTGAATATGAAGCGAGCACTTCCGCCAACCTGACGATCCCGATTACAACCTATGCCCATAGCGTTCCTTGTGCACAAACGCCAGCGCAGATTGGGTCGGGCGCAACTTCGGTTTCTGTGTCTGCGAACATTCCACAGCCGGGCCTTTCTGCTCTACGGCCCGGCGTTCTCTATCATTTTCGTCTCGTTGTGGAAAACGTGAACGGCTCCAGTCAGAGCAGCGGATTGTTTGCGACCACCGGCCCGGGCTTCGGCATCAAGGCCTTCGAAGTTTCGCTATTGAATCAAAACGGGACACCGGACACCCAAGCCGGTTCCCACCCCTACGAGATGGTCACGAACATCGCGTTCAACACGAAGGTTCTGGCGCGGGAAGCAACCGCCGACTCGCGGTACGCCCTGCAGCCCGACGGTAATGTCAAGGACATCATCACGGATCTGCCGCCCGGGCTTGTCGGCAACCCTGACGCCACGGCTACGAAGTGCACGCTCGCGCAACTGGAAACGCCGTTCGGAGCAAACCTCGGCGGTGGAACCTGCCCGGCTGAATCGGAAGTGGGTGAGCTGGAAGTGGAATTTGGGGACTCGGGGTCGGGTGCCGAATTTGAATCCCTCAAGGAGCCGGTATACAATATGGTGGCGCCTCATGGTGTTGCGGCGCAGATCGGGGCGAACTTTGTTGTCCCAAAGTCGTTCATTAATGTCGGTGTTCTTGCAGGGGGCGACTATCCACTGCAGGGAACTGGGTTCGATCTTCCAGTGCTTGAGCCGGTCGTCAGCATCAGGCTCACTGTGTTCGGCGTGGTTGGCGGCGGCGACCACGTTGAAGAAGAAAAGCGACGGAAAGCGGAGGAAGAAAGCGGCTTGACCCCGGCACTGAACCCGAAGCCGTTTCTAACTCTCCCGACTGGCTGCGATGGTCCTCTCAGGTCAACGATCTCCGCGGATTCCTACCAGAATCCTGGCCAACTCGTCACAAAGCCCAGCGTTGCGGTTAACGCCGCTGGCGAACCGGTGAACGTCACTGGCTGTTCGCAACTGCTGTTCCCGCCGACGATCGAAGTCCAACCCGACGTCCCTAATGCCAGTAGCTCTTCGGGGCTGACGGTCGGCGTGCACGTCTCCCAGAGGGCGGCGCTCAATCCGGACGGCCTAGCAGAGTCGGCACTCAGGGATACGACCGTGGCGTTGCCGGCGGGTGTCGCGATCAACCCGGCGGGTGCGGATGGTCTCGAAGCGTGCTCTGAGGGGCTGGCGGGGTTCACGGGCTTCACGGAATTCAATAAAGAATTCGAACCGGGCGATGAGACCGCGACCTTCATACCCGACCCGCTCGAAAAGCTGCAGCCGGGCGTGAGCCTCTGCCCGGACGGGTCGAAGATCGGGACGGCGAAGATCAAGACGCCGCTTTTGCCGAACCCGCTGGAAGGCTCGGTGTATCTGGCGGCGCAGGAAGCGAACCCGTTCGGGAGTCTCGTCGCGATGTACCTGTTCATCGAAGACCCCATCTCGGGCAGCACCGTCAAGCTCACGGGCGAAGTGCGGCTGTGCGAAAGCGTGGGCGAAGTGGTCAGCGGCGTGTCCTGTCAGGCCGTGGGGCAGATCGTGACGACGTTCAAGAACACCCCCGACCTGCCATTTGAAGAACTCGAACTGCACTTCTTCGGTGGGGAACGCGCGCCGTTGACGACGCCCTCGCGCTGCGGGACGT